>NZ_JAPRAT010000019.1 GCF_026805325.1 Natronobacillus azotifigens | reverse complement strand
ACTGATTGAAGTTTCACTGCATTCGGTGTATTTTTGTTGATATTTCATAACATTCTATATGCCCCAATGAATCATTGGATACCATGCAACCAGATTTAATCGAGTAAACGCATTGGTATTATCAGAAATATACATAAACTACAGGTGATCTATCTTAATATTAGATGATTATTAAACTAAATTAGTATAATATTAAAAAAAATCAGAATAATCATTGCTTTTTGTTAAATAGTTTCATATAATAACGTTTATACATTACAGATCCGGCATTAAGGGATAATGTAGAAGAGAGATATTACCATACAAAGAATTTTCAGAATAATACCTCAATTGTGAAATATATAGATAAATAGGAGGATGAAGTTGAAAAATAAATTGCTAGAGCTTAAAAACTTAAAAACTTCTTTTCGTATTAGAGATGATTATTTTGCAGCAGTTGATGATGTTTCATTGGATGTTCATAAAAATGAAGTCCTAGCAATTGTTGGTGAATCGGGTTCAGGAAAGAGTGCATTAGCTTTTTCTATTATGGGTCTGCATAATCGAGCGAAAATCGAAGGGAATATTGTATTTAAAGATAAGGACCTTGCTAATATTTCAATCAGCAAATTAAACGCAATACGTGGAAATGAAATGTCAATGATATTTCAAGATCCATTAACAGCACTTAACCCATTAATGACCATTGAAGAACAAATTGGGGAAGTACTTCAACTGCACAATCGAAACCTTTCTAAAAGGAAAAGACGCGAACGTGTTATCACACTTTTAGATCAAGTAGGAATACCTAGACCAAAACAAACTTGTGAACAATTTCCGCACGAGTTGTCTGGTGGGATGAGACAAAGAGTAATTATTGCTATAGCAATAGCAAATTCGCCCGAATTATTGATTGCTGATGAACCAACTACAGCTTTAGATGTTACTATTCAAGCCCAAATTTTAGATTTAATCAGAGATCTAAAAGAAAAAATGAATGCTGGAATTATATTAATTACTCATGACTTAGGTGTAGTTGCTGAGATGGCCGATCGGGTAGCCGTGATGTATGCTGGTGAAATTGTAGAGATTGCAAGTGTGGATACACTATTTGAAAATGCACGCCATCCTTATACAAGATCACTATTAAATTCTGTTCCTTCTGATGAGCAACAGGACACACTGCATGTTATTCAAGGCATTGTACCATCATTAAAGAATTTACCTAGACACGGTTGTCGATTTGCTGCTCGTATTCCTTGGATTGATGAATCGGCACATGAGGAAAATCCAACACTACATGAGATTGCACCAGGGCATTTTGTTCGTTGTACATGTCATGAGCATTTCTATTTCCCTGATGAAAAGGGGGATGAAGCACATGGAATTTCTTAAAGTAGAGGATTTAAAGATTCACTTTCCAATTCGTGGGGGTCTTTTAAATCGAAAGATCGATTCGGTCCGTGCTGTTGATGGTGTTTCATTCTCCATAGAGCAGGGGAAAACATATGGTTTAGTTGGCGAATCAGGATCTGGTAAAACAACAACAGGTCGAGCGATTATTGGATTAAATAATATCACTTCAGGAAAAGTATTTTTTGAGGGCAATGATTTAACAGATAATAGTAAAAAGGTAGATGTTCGAAAAGATATTCAAATGATCTTTCAAGATCCGTACTCATCCTTAAATCCAAAGAAAAGAGTAATCGATATTGTCGCAGAACCGTTACGGAATTATGAACGTTTAACGAAGAAAGAAGAACGTTATAAAGTAGCCGAGTTGCTAGAAAAAGTAGGACTATCACCAGAAAGTATTTTAAAGTATCCGCATGAGTTTTCCGGCGGTCAAAGACAAAGAATTGGTATTGCTAGAGCGATTGCTTTAAAGCCTAAATTAATTATTGCGGACGAACCAGTATCCGCACTAGATGTTTCTGTTCAAGCACAGGTTTTGAACTTTATGAAGGATATTCAAAAAGAGCTTAACTTAACTTATTTATTTATCAGCCACGATCTTGGTATTGTCAAACACATGAGTGATGAGATTGGGATTATGTATAAAGGGCGTTATGTTGAGGAAGGAAAAACGGAAGAAATTTTCACGAATCCTCAACATATTTACACGAAGCGCCTTGTTGCAGCTATTCCTGACATTAATCCTCAGAACAGAGAGAAACAAAAAATATTTCGCCAATCTGTTCAAGAGGAATTTGAACAATCTTATCACGATTACTTTGATGAGGAAGGCTTAGCTTATAATTTGCGGAATATTTCGAATTCGCACTCAGTCGCTTTGCCGGAGAAAGGTTGATAATGATATGTGGAAATTTATTGTAAGACGTTTACTTATTGCATTACCGCAGATCTTGTTACTAAGTGTATTAGTGTTTTTGATGGCACAGATGATGCCGGGGGATGCGTTATCCGGTTTAATCGATCCTAACATTGATCCAGCAGCTATTGAAGCGCAACGGGAACGACTTGGATTGAATGACCCGTGGCATATTCAATATGTAGATTGGATTACTGGTGTAGTCACGGAAGGTGATTTAGGAAGGTCGTTTCGTTATAAAATGGACGTTACGGAAATTATCGGACAGCGTTTGGTAAATACATTTTGGTTGTCTTTAGTAACATTAATCTTTACCTATTTAATCGCTATTCCATTAGGCATTACAAGTGGTCGCTATAACGATACGTTTAGAGATCAAATGATTACTGGTTACACGTATGTAGGTTTTGCTACACCATTATTTATTTTTGCACTAGTAGCACTATGGATCCTCGGTTTTCAATTTGGTTGGTTCCCAACAGGGGGAAGCGTATCACCAGGTTTAACACCAGGAACCTTCGAATATTTCTTGAGTAGATTACACCATCTTATTTTACCAGCATTATCGATGGCATTAATTACTACGGTTAACACTGTACAGTACTTAAGAAGTGAAATTATTGATACGAAACAAAAAGATTTTATCATAACAGCTCGGGCAAAAGGAGCTTCAGAATCAAGGGTATACAATCGTCATATTTTAAGAAATTCACTTTTACCGATTGCAGCGTTTTTCGGCTTTGAGATTACAGGATTAATTGGTGGTACGATTTTTGTGGAGACAATCTATAGTTATCCAGGAATGGGGCAACTATTTATTGAATCGATTAATCTCCGGGACTACAGTGTCGTAATTGCTGTTGTTCTATTATTAGGAATTGCATCGATCCTTGGTGCACTGCTTTCTGATATCATCCTGAGTCTTGTTGATCCGAGAATTCGCATTAAGTAATGGAGAAAGGGAGAAGTGAAAATTGTGGAAACGACGAATGCTGTAGAAAACCTTAATATAGAGAATATAAACAAAAGCCCATCTGGAGTTAGCATTATTTGGCGAGAGATTATGAGAGATAAATTAGCACTAATATCTCTAGTTTTTCTACTCTTAGTTACAACGCTTGTATACGGTATCTCTTTGTTTTTAGACTTGGATCAAATTGTGAAAATTGATTTATTCGCGATCCACGAACCACCTTCTAGTGACTTTTGGTTAGGAACAGATTATGGTGGAAGAGATGTGTTCGGACAATTGATTATTGGAACACGTAACTCGCTAACGATCGGTTTTCTGGTTACATTAATGACTGGACTTATCGGTGTTACCTTTGGTTTAACGGCTGGATTTTTCGGTGGTCATATTGACAACATTATGATGAGAGTTCTTGATTTCTTTATCATCTTGCCGTTTTTAATGATTGTTATCGTTTTTGTTTCGATTGTACCAAACTATTCGATCATTAGTTTTTCCCTAATTATGACAGCATTTTTATGGATGGGAATTGCACGCCTTATCCGTTCCAAAGCATTGCAAGAACGGGAACTGGATTATGCGCAAGCATCGAAAACGTTAGGAACACCAAGGTGGAAAATTATGTTCGGTCAAGTATTACCGAATGTTAGTTCCTTAATTATCGTAACGATGACGTTAAATTTAGCAGCAAATATTGGTTTGGAGTCTGGGTTATCATTCTTAGGCTTTGGTTTTCCAGAGGAAACGCCAAGCTTAGGGACATTATTAAGTTATGCAAGAAATCCACAAACATTAGAAAACCGTTGGTGGATTTGGATGCCAGCCGCCATCTTAATTTTCTTGTTGATGTTAAGTGTGCGTAATGTTGGTGAGGCGCTAAAACGAGCGACAGATGCTCGTCAACGTAGAGGTTAGTAGTTATATTATTTTGATACCTACATCAATTAAGATGTTGAGTATAGATAGCTAACAATTGTTAGCAGAAAACACAAAAAATGGGGAGGTTATATTTATGAAAAAGTCTAGTTTAGCAAAACTGTTGTTTGCAATGATGTTGATTTTGTTACTAGCATTAGTAGGTTGTGGTTCAGAGGATGAAGATACTCAAGGAGAACAAAATGATCAAGGTCAAGAGGAGGATACTAATGGAGGCGACGAAGATGACGCTGAAGATGATGGTATCTACTCTATCGATGATTTCAGCCCAGTGAAAACAAATGAGGGTGAAGCAATCGATGGAGGTACGATTACCTTTGGTTTAGTGTCAGATACTCCTTTTGAAGGTACGTTAAACCATAACTTCTATTCTGGTAATCCAGATGTTCAGGTTATTGACTGGTTTAGTGAGTCGCTTCTTGCAGTAGATGAGAACTATGCATACACACAAGAAGGCGCGGCAACATTTGAAGTAAACGAAGAAGAGCAATCCATTACATTTACTATTCGTGATAATGTAAACTGGCATGATGGTGAACCAGTAACAGCAGAAGATTGGTTATTTGCACACGAAGTAATTGGTGACCCAGATTATGATGGTCCTCGTTATGGTCAAACGTTTACAAGTATTGAAGGTATGGAGGAATACCATGCTGGAGAAGCAGATACCATTTCGGGAATGGAAGTTATTGATGAAAAAACGTTAAAAATTACGTATGCTAACTTTACTCCATCATTACTATCAAGTGGGATATGGACTTACCCATTAGCAAAACATATTTTTGAAGATATTCCAGTAGCCGATATGTCTTCATCAGACGCTGTGCGTCGTGAACCAATTGGTTTCGGTCCATTTATAGTAGAGTCTATTGTTCCAGGTGAGTCTGTCACGTACGTGAAAAACGAAGATTACTGGAGAGGTGAGCCAACACTTGACGGACTTACGTTAATCGTAGTAAACGAAAACGTTGTTGTTCAATCACTTCAAAATGGAACTGTCGATTTGGTTAATAGTTTCCCGACTGACCAATATCCAGAAAATGCAGATATGTCAAATGTTGAGTTTTTAGGGGACATTGATAATACCTATACGTATATTGGTTTTAAATTAGGATCTTGGGATGCTGAAAATAACCGTGTAGACATGGATCCAGATGCAAAAATGGCGGACGTAGAATTACGTAGAGCAATGTGGTATGCGGTTGATAATGCAACCGTTGGGGAGCGTTTCTATAACGGATTGCGTTGGAATGCAACAACACTAATTCCACCATCCCACCCAGATTTCCATGATGATACGATCGAAGCGCCATTATATGATCCAGAAAGAGCAAATGAAATTCTTGATGCTGCTGGTTATGAAGATGTAACTGGTGATGGTTTCCGTGAAGATCCAGATGGTAATGAGTTAGTTATTAACTTTGCTTCCATGTCTGGTGGAGATACTGCAGAGCCATTGGCACGTTATTATATCCAAAGCTGGGAAGCAGTTGGACTTAACGTACAATTACTTGATGGTCGACTAATTGAATTCAATTCATTCTATGATCGTGTCGGACAAAGAGGAGAAGATGATCCAGCAATTGATATCTATCAAGCTGCATGGGGTGTAGGTAGTGACGTCGATCCATCTGGATTATACGGACCTAATGCTATCTTTAACTTCCCTCGTTATGAAAGTGAAGGAAATGATGAATTGTTAGCAAGAGGTTTATCTGAAGAAGCATTTGATCATGCATATCGTCAAGAGGTTTATAGTGAATGGCAAGAATTTATGGTTGAAGAAATTCCTGTATTCCCTACGGTTTACCGTGCAATTTTAGTACCAGTTAACAACCGTGTTGTAAACTATAATATTCCTACAAATGCAGGATCAGAAATCTATCGTTATCAAATTGGTGTAACTCAAGAAGAGCCATATACAAACTAAGCAACCAAGTTGTCAAGTTTGATCTTTAAGAATAGTACATTATGCTAGAGCCGTTGGGCTTCTAGTGTAATGTACTTTCTTTTTTTGTTATGCAGTAAGTAGTTTCGTAACCTTTGTTAAATGGGATTTCTAAAAAGAATACCTTTCTTGTAAAATTATTTGATAGATTCGTATAAAACCCACCCGTTTCGGACATACTAGCTGATGGAGGTGGAGATATGTCAACAAATTATTGTAAAATCTGTGAATCTGAACAAGAAAAAGGAATTCATTTATATCATCTATTTATTTGCGAAGCATGTGAAGCGAAAATGATTCAGACAGTGCCAGAAGATCCAGACTATGCTTACTTTGTGGAAAAACTAAAGAAAATAAACACAAAACCATTGCAAATATAATGAAAAAATCTCGTATTGATGATAGAATACGAGATTTTTTCATCTTTATATTTGCTATAATAGAGTGAAACAATTACTACCGAAAAAGGATGTTTAGATGAAAAGAGAAAACCAAACAGGCACACCGTTATTCTCCGCACTAGATGCTTATAAACAACAAAATAATCTATCTTTTCATGTGCCTGGGCATAAAAATGGAACGGTATTTCCTGAAGATATGCTATCATCTTTTCAATCGATCTTACCTATTGATCTAACAGAATTAACCGGACTAGATGATTTACATGAACCGGCTGGTATTATTGAAAAAGCTGAATCACTAGCAAAAACATGGTTCGGATCACTGCAGAGTTACTTTCTCATTGGTGGCAGTACGGTAGGCAATCTAGCCATGCTACTTGCAACGTGCGTGCCAGGAGAAAATGTGATCGTACAAAGAAATAGCCATAAATCTATTTTGAATGGCATAGAATTAAGTGGGGCAATCCCAATTTTTGTTTCACCGAGCTATAACCAAAAACTGAATCGCTATACAAATCCTAGTATGGATCAATATAAAGAGGCAATCGAACAATATCCAGATGCCAAGGCAATCGTAGTAACGTATCCTGATTATTTTGGTCATACCTATGATCTAAAACAGTTAATCGATCTAGCACACGACAAGAACATTCCGATATTAGTGGATGAGGCACATGGCGTACATTTCTCGATCGATCACGATTCGATACCAATATCCGCAGTAAAATTAGGAGCTGATATCGTTGTACAATCTGCCCATAAAATGGCTCCAGCAATGACAATGACTGCATATCTGCACTATCAATCAAGGTTGGTAGATGAAAGAAGGGTAAAACATTATTTGAGCATGTTACAGTCTAGTAGTCCGTCGTATCCTCTACTCGCCAGCTTAGATGTTGCACGGTATTTTTTAGCGAATGTAAAGAAAGAGGAGATAACTACAATAATTCAGCAGATAAGTCAGGTACGTGCAATCTTTAGCCAAGGAAATGGATGGGATGTACTTCCATGCGAAAAAGGAGTCGATGATCCATTTAAAATCACCTTACAAGTAAGGGATGGTTATTCTACCGATGAAATTATCCACCAATTTGAAGCCGAAGGTGTATTTCCTGAACTCGCTACGGACAAGCATATTTTATTTATTCTTGGTTTAGCAAAGTTCTCTGAAGAAAAAAGATTAGAAAGCGTAGTAAAAAAAATCACAAGAAAATTAAAATTTGTGTCTAAACATGCTACAATAGAAAGAAAACCAATTGCATTTCCTAAAAAGATTTCCAAGCTTGTTTATAATCACGATGAAATGAATCAAAAGGAAGTCAATTTTTGTGATTGGAACACAGCGATTGGAAAAGTTGTTGCAGAGACTGTTGTTCCATATCCGCCAGGTATCCCCTATTTACTTAGAGGAGAAAGAGTAACACAGGCGCATGTTGAAACGATTCACTATTTAATGAAGGAAAAAATAAATTTCCAACAAACCAATTTGGAACAAGGGATTTGTGTTTTCGAAGGAGAATAATTGTGGCAGGATTTTTTATAACATTTGAAGGCGGCGAGGGAGCAGGAAAAACGACGGTATTGCAAGAAGTTGCGAAAAAGCTATCAGATAATGGTAGTGATGTCGTAACTACAAGAGAACCGGGTGGAATTGTCATCGCTGAAAAAATAAGAGATATTATATTGGATCCGAACCATACGGAAATGGATCCTCGAACAGAAGCGTTATTGTATGCAGCTGCTCGTAGACAGCATTTGGTAGAAGTTGTCCAACCTGCACTAACAGCAGGAAAGATTGTACTTTGTGACCGTTTTATTGATAGTAGTTTAGCTTATCAAGGATATGCCAGAGGTCTTGGGATTGATGAAGTTTATGAAATCAATACGTTCGCTATTAATGAAATGATGCCAGATATGACGTTGTTTTTTCATATCACACCAGAAGAAGGTTTAGACCGAATTGCTCGTAATATAGATCGGGAACAAAATCGGTTGGATTTGGAAGCGTTGGAGTTCCATGAACAGGTCTATCAAGCATATAATATACTAATCAATCGATTTCCAGATCGAATTCAATCCATTGATGCTACGAAGCCTTTGGAGCAAGTGATTGAAAGTGCATATTTATCGGTACTACAAAAAATTAATATAGATACAAGTTTGGCCTAAAACGTTAAGGAGGCGGAGCAATTGAAATTAATTTTAGCAGTGGTAGAAGATAAGGATAGTAATCGGTTAACGGACGCATTAGGAGAGAAAGATTTCAAAACGACAAAGCTATCCACAACAGGTGGTTTTCTAAAAGAAGGAAATACAACCTTGATGGTTGGTTGTAATGATGATGCAGTTGATGATGCGTTAGAAATAATTAAAAAAAATTCAAGCCAGCGTGAGCAAATGGTAGCACCGATATCACCTATGGGTGGAAATGCGGATTCTTATATCCCGCGCCCAATTAATGTTGAAGTTGGTGGTGCAACTGTATTTGTCTTACCGATTGATGCGTTTTACCAATTTTAATGGTAGATTAAAGGGGACTGAAGATCGTGAAAATTAACCAAGAAATAAGATCACAACTAGATGCAATAAAAACGAATCAGCCTCCCCAGAAAATCAAAGGAACTACCTTTGATGCGATGGTGGCTACACAAACACAAAAGTTACAAGGTTATGAACTAGAGCAATTAATGAAGGGAATATCACTTCAAGGAGAACGATTGACGCGATATCGCACGTTCAAAGAGTTAGCTAAATATAAACGACTTGTAAAAGATTTTGTCAAAGAAGCAGTTGATTATGGCATGGATTTGTCACACTCCCACAGTTTTAATTTTCATGGTGATTCACGAAAATTGACGTTAGTTAAAAAAATTGATGAAAAGCTGTTGACGATCACCGAAGTCGTCTTGGAGCAAGAAAAAAGATCGATCGATATCCTTGATCTTATTGGGGAAATCAAAGGTTTACTCATTAATTTATATTCCTAATCTAGTGTAATGGCTAGAAAACATGATAAAATAAAAGAAAGCATAAGAGTAGAAATCATCATTGGATTTCGCTCTTTTTTTCGTAATAAAGAAAAGGAGCGAATAGATAGGTCGCTACTTACTATTATATAGAAGGAAGTTATCAAATGAAAACTTGGAATGAGATAGCGAGTAATCAACCAATCGCAACAAGGATATTAACAAATATGATTGAGCGTAATCGCTTGTCACATGCCTATTTAATTCAAGGACAAAAAGGAACGGGAAAGAAAGCAGTTTCCATACTGCTTGCCAAGAGTTTTTTTTGTAAAAATCAAATAGGTAGTGAACCTTGTCATTCTTGTAAAGATTGTGTGCGAATCGATTCAGGAAATCACCCTGATGTTCATCACATTGCACCGGAAGGCGCTTCGATTAAGAAGGAGCAAATTGCACATCTTCAAAAAGAGTTTACGTATACGGGTTTGGAGTCCAATCAAAAAGTATATATAATCACAGAAGCAGATAAGATGACAACAAATGCAGCCAATCGATTGCTGAAATTTTTGGAAGAACCGAGTAAAAAGACAGCAGCGATTTTAACGACAGAGAATGCTCATGCGATCTTAGATACCATTCGTTCACGCTGTCAATTGATTGCATTACGGCCGTTAAATACAAATCAATTAGAACTAGCTTTGATAGAAAAAGGATTGTCAAAAGAAAATGCGAGACTATTTACTGTATTAACAAATGATCTGCAGGCAGCGCTAGCGTTAGACCAAGATGACTGGTTTGCGCAAGCCCGAAAATTAATGGTACAATTAATTGAAATGCTCCAAACTAACATAGAAGAAGCATTATTGTTTATTCAAAAACAATGGCTCCTACATTTCTCTGATCGAGAGCAACTGAAAATAGGTCTTGATATGCTTTTATATTGGTATAAAGATGTGATGTATCTACATATCGATGAGAATGACCAGCTTGTTTTTCTCTCTTATCGAGAAAATATCGAAAAAAGTGCAATGTATTGGTCAAAGCAAGATACAACAGCGATTCTTTATGCTATTATGGAAGCTAGGAGGCATTTGGAGCAAAATGTGCATCCTACTTTAGTAATGGAGAAATTAACACTGCAGATGCAGAGGTGACAAAGGATGATAGAAGTAATTG
Source organism: Natronobacillus azotifigens (assembly GCF_026805325.1). Lineage (GTDB taxonomy): Bacteria > Bacillota > Bacilli > Bacillales > Amphibacillaceae > Natronobacillus > Natronobacillus azotifigens. The sequence goes on along the minus strand of NZ_JAPRAT010000019.1, from coordinate 62,917 downwards.
GCGTCCGCTTTAAAAAAGCGGGTAAAATATATTATTTTGATCCGGATGGAAAAAAAATCGAGAAGGGTCAATATGTAATTGTGGAAACGGTTCGAGGGGTGGAATTTGGTAAAGTAGTCATCACAAATAAAAAGGTAGATGAACAAGATGTAGTCTTACCATTAAAAAAGGTGATGCGAATTGCTTCAGATAAAGATAAAATAGTTGTTGCAGAAAATCAAGAAAGTGCAACAGAAGCTTATCGAGTATGTGGAGAAAAGATTATTGAACATGAACTAGAGATGAATCTAGTAGATGTTGAATATACGTTTGATCGCAATAAAGTAATTTTTTATTTTACTGCAGATGGACGAGTTGATTTTCGTAACTTAGTGAAAGATTTAGCGGCTGTTTTTAAAACAAGAATTGAATTACGACAAATTGGTGTGCGTGATGAGGCAAAGTTATTAGGTGGAATTGGACCTTGTGGTAGGATGCTTTGTTGCTCAACATTTCTTGGTGATTTTGAACCTGTTTCGATTAAAATGGCAAAAGATCAGAATTTATCACTAAACCCAGCGAAAATATCCGGTTTATGTGGTCGATTAATGTGCTGCCTTAAATATGAGAATGATGACTATGAAACAGCGAAAAGAGAGCTTCCTGATTTAGGTAAATCGATAAATACACCTTTTGGCAGAGGCAAGGTAGTTGGATTAAATATTCTAGAGCGTATGGTTCAAATTGAAATTCCCGAGAAAGAGCGCGTAATTGAGTACACTTTAGATGAGCTGATCGATCAGGGAGTTGTGCATACGCAAGCCACAGAATAATGGGGTGGAAGTAGCATGAATAAGAAAGAAGTATTTGAACAAGTATCTGGTATGGAAGAGCAAATTGGACAACTTTATCAACAATTGGGTGATCTAAAAACACACTTAAGTGAATTATTAGAAGAAAATCATCGCTTATCACATGAAAATCATCATTTACGCAATCGTTTGGATAAAGAGACAAATGCTACGGATGAAAGTACAGCACATTCCATTGAAAAAGATGAGCCAATTGGAGAAGGTTATGATAATCTAGCACGATTGTATGAGGAAGGCTTCCATATCTGTAATGTACACTTTGGTAGTCCAAGACAAGACGAAGATTGTTTATTTTGTTTATTGTTTTTAAACAAAACGAAATAAGTGCTCTGAAACTGAAAAAGTGTAACTGGACTGATCTTTTAAGATAATTATCTTAAAAATTCAGTCCTTTTTTTCTATCAAAACCGTTAACGTGCGATAATGAATTGTCTATAACACAGTATCGATAAACTGTGGGGTGTGAATCTAGGTTTAAGTAGGCATTTAAGCAAGGTTGCAGCCCTTTTTTGGGATCAACCTAGGTATATGTGGTCGTTTCGACGAGGTTGGTGCCATTTTCTGTCCTCAGCCTAAGCAAGATCAGCAATCTTGAAGAGGTTAGCGTTATCTCCTCCCCTGAACCTAGGGGAAATACCCGCCTTAAAGAAGTTACAGTATTTTTTGATACCCACCCTCGTGTAAAGATCATTAAAGTGAGAAGAAAAATTATTTACCACGCAGTTTGTGTCAAAGGTCCATTAAAACCCATTAGAAAATAACAGATCAGAAAGACTAGATATTTAATTGGCTATATGCATGTTTTAATAAAATGATTAGGAAAGGAGCACGCTTTATGATAGAACTTAATGGAGATGAGCGATTGGATTTTTTGTTTACCGATCAATCAATGCAAATCATTCAAAGTCCTAGTGTATTTTCTTTTTCTTTGGATGCGGTATTATTAGCAAATTTTGCTTCGATTCCGTTGAAACGTGGGAAGATCATTGATCTTTGCTCTGGGAATGGTGTCATTCCTTTATTAATAAGCAAGTGGTCAAAAGCTGCAATTACCGGTGTTGAGATCCAGACTAGATTATATGATATGGCGAAACGAAGCGTTCAGCTCAATCAAAAGGAAGATCAGATAAGCTTGATTCTTGGAGATATTAAAGAAATGCCCACACGGTTCGGGAACAATAAGTTTGATCTTGTCACGGTTAATCCACCATATTTTAAAACAATAAACGAAGAACACCAAAACAAAAATGACTATTTAACGATTGCAAGACACGAAGTATACTGTACGTTAGAAGATGTTATCAAAACATCTAGCCAGTTAGCGAAATCGGGTGGAAAAGTAGCGATGGTCCATCGACCAGGTCGGATCGTGGAAATTTTAACCTTAATGAAGCAATACAAGTTGGAACCTAAGCGGATTCGCTTTGTTTATCCGAAACAAGGGAAGGACGCAAACATCCTGTTGATTGAAGCAATAAGGGATGGTAAGCCGGATGTGAAGATCTTATCCCCACTTTACACCTTTGATGAAGAAGGAAACTATACGGAGGAGATTCATAACATTGTTTATCGAACGGAATAAGAAACATATAACATATATCCTTGAATGTAGAGATGGTTCATTATATACCGGCTACACCAATAATTTAATGCGGCGATTGAAGATGCATGAGAATGGTAAAGGCGCAAAGTACACAAGAGGGCGTGGCCCATTTCAACTAAAATTTTGGCTTAGTTTTGAAACAAAACGGGAAGCAATGCAAAAAGAGTATCAAATTAAACAGATGACGAAACAAGAGAAGCAATTATTGATTGAAAAATACCAGAAGGGACTCGTTATAGATGAAGACACAGAAAAGCTTTGATATTGATGAAGGGATTGGCACATTATTCATTGTACCAACACCGATAGGAAACTTAGAAGATATAACAATTCGAGCGATAAACACGTTGAAAACAGTTGATCTGATTGCTGCTGAAGATACTCGCAATACAAAGAAATTATTAAACCATTTTGAGATACATCAAACACTAATTAGTTATCATGAACATAGTCAAGAGAAGCGGGCAAATTTTCTCGTTGATGAATTAAAACAGGGAAGGGATATTGCGTTAGTGAGTGACGCAGGAATGCCTGCAATATCTGATCCAGGAACGGAGCTTGTTCAAGAAGTAATCGGGCAGGGACTTCCTGTGGTCACCTTGCCAGGAGCAAACGCAGGTTTATGCGCGTTAGTAGGATCAGGGTTACCGACAGAGAATTTCTACTTCTATGGCTTTTTGCCAAGAAAGAAAAAAGATCGTGCTCAAGCTTTTGAATTACTGCAAAAAATAACAACTACATTTATTTTGTATGAATCACCATACCGTTTAATAGAAACGCTAAATGATATCAAAAATGAATTAGGAAACCGTAAGATTGCTGTAGCACGTGAGTTAACCAAGCGTTTTGAAGAATATATTCGAGGAACGGTTGATGAAGTAATGGAGTGGTCAAAAGACGGAACGATAAAAGGAGAATTTTGTATCATCATTGAAGGGGGATTGATGGGTTTTACGGAAGAAACAAACTGGTGGGAAACTTTATCGATTATTGAACACGTAGATCGTTACATAGAGAAAGAAAACATAACAAGTAAAGAGGCCATAAAAAAGGTAGCATTGGAACGAAAAATACCAAAACGGGAAGTATATCAAAACTATCATCTGGAGCAAGAGTAACGTGACATCTCGGTATAAAATAAAATAAATCAGATCATTTTCTATCGATTACAGAAGATGATCTGATTTATTTTGGTCATTAATCAAACAATATTATTTGTTTAAGTTATTATTGATTTCTTCTACTAGAGCTTTTGCACCTTCAGGGCTTAACACTAATTTACCATCTGCAAGTGATAAATTATCATCAGAGATTTCTCCTGTAACTTGACAAGTCATGCTTGGCTTGTATTTTTGTAAGATGATTCGCTCATCATCTACATAAATTTCCAAAGCATCCTTTTCTGCAATTCCTAATGTACGACGAAGCTCAATTGGAATAACTACGCGTCCTAACTCATCAACTTTACGAACAATACCTGTAGATTTCATAACGTTCTCCCCTTTTGCTTTTTTTTGCTTAATTTCGGCATATTTCGACATCACCTAAAATTAATATACCAGTAATTTCTATAAGTGTCAATTAAAAAATAGAAAAAAATATTATTTCTAGGAAAAAAATTTGAAATAAACCTTAGAACTTATAGAAACTCATCTTTATTTTTCTTTAAGTTGGGAAAAGAACGAAAAAGCCATGATTTATGGATACAATTTACCCCAATAGGAATCAATATTTTCTTAGAAAGGACTAAGGGTAGTGAAAATCAATAATATGAGAAGTAATCCATATTATAGATGGAAAAATAAAACGAAAAACGCTACAATAATAAGAAATACCGAATATCACGCACGAAAACTTTTTACTGTGTCGTGTTTATGGATATAATAAAAAAAGAAGGAAATCAGGAGGTTACACGGATGGAACAAGCGAAAAAAACGTTTTATATTACAACACCAATTTATTATCCGAGCGGGAACTTACATATTGGTCATGCGTATACAACGGTAGCAGGTGATGCGATGGCTAGGTATAAGCGTTTGCGAGGTTATGATGTGATGTATTTAACCGGAACGGACGAGCACGGCCAAAAGATACAGAAGAAAGCGGATGAAAAGGGTGTTAGTCCACAAGCATATGTAGATGATATTGTTAGTGGAATTAAAAAGCTGTGGGACAAATTAGATATATCTTATGTCGATTTTATTCGAACTACTGAAACACGACATAAACAAGTGGTTGAGAAGATTTTTGCTCAATTATTAGATCAAGGTGATATTTATTTAGACGAATATGAAGGTTGGTATTGTACTTCTTGTGAATCCTTCTTTACGGAACGACAGCTAGAAAGCGGTAATTGTCCAGATTGTGGAGGACCGGTAGAAAAAGTGAAAGAAGAATCGTATTTTTTTAAGATGAGTAAATACGTGGATCGTTTACTAGCATATTATGATGAAAATCCTCATTTCATTCAACCAGAAAGTCGAAAGAATGAAATGATCAACAACTTTATCAAGCCGGGACTAGAAGATTTAGCTGTTTCTCGAACGACATTTGATTGGGGGGTAAAAGTACCTGGGGATGCAAAGCACGTCATTTATGTGTGGATTGACGCGTTGTCCAATTATATCACAGCACTTGGGTATGGTAGTGAGCAGGATGATCGTTATCAAAAATATTGGCCTGCTGATGTTCATTTGATGAGTAAAGAGATTGTTCGTTTTCATACGATCTATTGGCCCATCATGCTAATGGCACTTGATTTGCCTTTGCCTAAACAAGTGTTCGCGCATGGTTGGATCTTAATGAAAGATGGTAAAATGTCAAAATCAAAAGGAAATGTAGTTGATCCTATTTCTTTAACCGATCGCTATGGCTTAGATGCGCTACGTTACTATTTATTACGAGAAGTTCCTTTTGGTTCAGATGGTGTATTCACTCCAGAGGGTTTTGTAGAACGTGTGAATTATGATTTAGCCAATGACTTAGGAAATCTACTTAATCGTACGATTGCAATGATTGATAAGTACTTTGACGGAAATATTCCCGCTTTCCGCGCTGGAGAGGATCCGTTTGACGAACAGTTAGAAACATTAGCTCAGGTTACAATCGAAAAAGTCGAACAATCGATGGATAAGATGGAGTTTAGTGTTGCACTTTCTTCAATCTGGCAATATATTAGTCGAACGAATAAATATATTGATGAAACACAACCATGGGTATTAGCGAAAGATGAAGCAAACAAAGAACGATTAGGTAATGTGATGGCACACTTAGCAGATGCGTTACGACGGATTGCCATTTTACTTCAGCCATTTTTAACGAAAACACCACCAAGTATTTTTCACCAGTTAGGTGTAACAGGTGATGAAGATAAGACTTGGGAAAGTGCAAAAAACACTGATGTGATTGTTGCAGGAACGAAGGTGACAAAAGAAGCTCCTATATTCCCTCGTTTGGAGGCAGAAGAAGAAATAAGTCTTATAAAAGAAATGATGAAGAAGCCAGAACCTGAAAAGAAACCAGCAAAAGAAGAACGTGAAAAAGACGAAATTACTTTTGATGATTTTATGAAATTAGATTTACGAGTTGCCGAGGTTGTTCAGGCGGAAAAAGTGAAAAAAGCGGATAAATTGCTAAAGATTCAAGTAGATTTAGGAACAGAAAGACGGCAAATTATCTCTGGGATTGCTGCATATTATACCCCGGAAGATTTAATTGGCAAAAAAGTTGTTTGTGTAACGAATCTAAAGCCAGTTAAGTTACGAGGGGAATTGTCACAAGGAATGATCCTTACGGGAGAAGATGAATCTGGAAATCTTTCTCTTGCTACGGTATACGATAACCAGTTACCAAACGGTTCAGTTGTAAAATAATAATCTTCCAAACGCTTATCAGCACATTGATGATAGGCGTTTGGTTTTTTGAGGAGGAATATCGTGTTATTTGATACGCACGTGCACTTAAATGTGGAACACTTTGATCAAGATCGAGAAGAAGTAATCGAGAGAGCAAAAGAAGCCGGTGTTGAAAAGATGGTCGTGGTTGGATTCGATCATGAGACCATTCCAAAAGCAATTGCACTAGCAGAAGAATACTCTTTTCTCTATGCAGCAGTAGGATGGCATCCTGTTGATGCAATAGACTTCACCGAAAAAGAACTTGATTGGCTAGAAGAGCTAGTAAAGCACCCAAAAGTGGTGGCATTAGGTGAAATGGGGTTAGACTATCATTGGGATAAATCACCGAAAGAAATACAAGCAGAAGTATTTCGTCAGCAAATCCGATTAGCCAAAAAAGTAGAAATACCGATAATCATACACAACCGAGAAGCTACTGAGGATATTCTTACGATCTTAAAAGAAGAGCATGCAGAAGCAGTCGGTGGAATTATGCATTGTTACAATGATTCTGTCGATTATGTACAGACATGTTTAGATTTGAATTTTTATATCTCCTTGGGAGGACCTGTAACATTTAAGAACGCGAAACTTCCAAAAGAGGTAGCAAAGGTCGTTCCATTGGATCGTTTATTGATTGAAACGGATTGTCCCTTCCTAGCTCCGCATCCGAATCGAGGAAAGCGCAATGAGCCAGCTTATGTGTCTTTAGTGGCGGAAAAGATTGCTGAATTACGGGGAGTACCCGTAGAAGAAATTGAACAAGCAACAACAGAGAACGGGAAACGTTTGTTTCGTTTGGATCACTGAAAAGGTAACCGGTTCTCATCCTTTTAGAAAAAGATAATAACACATATATTCGTTGCCATTCTTACGGTCTTTACTGCTTGCAAAGGGCTGATTGACTCCCCTGGAATTTTCTTAGAACTCCCTCTTTGTTACAGTATTGTTACGAAGGTCTTGTCTTGTAATCTATTTTTAATGTATGTGAAATAAGATAGATTTATGGTTCGATAACCCTATATAAAATAAGGGTTTTGCCTGTAACATAACCGAAAATGCTCGTTTGACAATACTTTTTATTGTTTATATAATAACTCCCGCAAGACAAAGGAGGCAAATGAGCATGAATTTCGTTTCAAAGCTGTTGCCAACAGTCAAAAGAAAAATCGTATTGTCTGTTGTTAGTGTACTCGCGCTATTCGTATTGGTAGGCTTTGTTGCTTATGAAGTAACCAAAGAGGAAGTATATGTGACCAATGATGGCGAAACAGAAACCGTAATTACACACGCAAATACAGTAGAAGATTTATTGGAAGAATTAGATATAGTAGTGGGCGATCATGATGAACTGTCGCATGATTTAGAAGAGCCTATTGTTGCAGAAATGCATGTGGAGTATGTGCAAGCTCAAAGGTTGACGTTAATTGTTGATCAAGAAGAAGAAGTGTACTACACAACACAGGAAAGCGTTGCTGAATTTCTTGATGAGGTAGAGGTCGAAGTAAGTGAACATGATGAGTTGTCTGTAGAGCTTTCTACACCAATTGAAGATGATTTAGCTATTGAACTTAATCAAGCAGTGAAAGTAATAGTAGATGATGCAGGCGAAAAAGAAGAAGTATGGACTACAGAGAAAACCATTGCAAACTTATTAGAAGAGCAATCGATCGAATTAAATGACTTAGATCGATTAGAGCCAGCTAAAGATGAAGAATTAACGGATGATTTAACAGTAACGATTACTCGTGTTGAGCAAGTAACGGATGTAATAGAAGAAACGATTGATTTTTCTACGGTCAGAAGAAATGATAGTTCGCTTGAAAAAGGAACGGAAGAAGTAATTGCTTCTGGATCAAATGGGAAATTAGAAAAGAAATATCAAGTTACACTAGAAAATGGTGAAGAAGTAGACCGTGAACTTGTTAGTGAAGAAGTGAAAGAAGAAAGTGAACAACGAGTGATCGCTGTCGGTACGAAAGTGATTCAGAACACAGCTGCAACTACCGTTTCTCGTGGTGATAGTTCCACGAAAAAAACCATGTACGTAGAAGCTACCGCATACAACTGGGATTGTGGTTCATGTAGTGGAACAGGAAGAACAGCTACTGGTTATAACGTAAAGGCGAATCCAGATGGAGTTATTGCAGTCGATCCAGATGTTATCCCATTAGGAACAAGAGTCTATGTAGAGGGATATGGCTATGCAGTAGCAAGAGATACTGGTGGAGCAATTAGAGGAAAAAAAATTGATTTACACATGCGTACTGTTGAAGAAGCAAGGCAGTTTGGTCGTCAACAAGTGAAAATTGAAATATTGGATTAATAAATAAAACCTTTGCTGATTACTTCGGCAAAGGTTTTTTTCGTCATACTAGGATTTTATCCTTGAGCAAACGTTCGTAATCTGCCCCAATACAGAACAAGAAAATGAAAGTAGAGTTTTACGTGAGAGTAACTTACCGTCCGAACCGGAATACTTCAAGAGATTCTTTTAAGGCTAATAATCAGTCGTGAAAACACAAACAAACCTCGCTTGACATTCACTGTATAAACGATGTTACAAAGGTAAGAGCGGTGAACAACACCAAACAGGAGAAAGTTGCTTGCGCTCTATAAGTCAAAGCTACTATAATAAAACAATACGAACGGTGATGGGAGATATATGAATTTGCGAATTAAAGAAATTATTGTAGTTGAAGGAAAAGATGATACAGCGAAAGTAAAACAAGCAATCGATGCAGATACTATCGAGACCAATGGTTCAGCTGTAGACAAAAATATTATTGAACAAGTACGTCATGCCCAAGAGAAAAGGGGAGTGATTATCTTTACGGATCCGGATTATCCAGGTCAGCGAATAAGACACCTTGTCTCTCAAGCTGTTCCTGGTTGTAAGCATGCATTTTTAACGAAAGCAGAGGCCAAAGGAAAGCATGATAAAGGACTAGGTATCGAACATGCCTCCGTTGACACGATAAGGCAAGCATTGGCAGAAGTGTATCAATTAGAAGATGAGAAAACTGATCATGATATCAATCGTGAATTATTACTTGCGTACGGCCTAATTGGGGGTCCTAAAGCGAAGGAAAGACGTGAGAAGGTTACAGAACACTTTCGTATTGGATACACCAATGGAAAGCAACTTTTAAAGCGATTAAAAATGTTTCGAATTTCGAAAGAACAATTAGAACAAGCAATGACACGGATTTTACAGGAGGAAAAAGATGAGTAAAGAGAAAGCAATCGCCACACCGACGAAAACAAATCAAATTCTAAAGAAATATGGATTTTCCTTTAAAAAGAGTTTAGGTCAAAACTTTATTATTGATGTAAATGTTTTAACAAATATTCTAAAGCAAGCGGGTGTTACAAAAGATTCTGATGTGATCGAAATTGGCCCAGGAATTGGCGCGTTAACAGAACAACTTGCCATCCATGCAAACCAAGTTGTTGCTTTTGAGATTGACCAACGCTTAAAACCCATTCTAATGGATACGTTGCAGGCATATAATAATGTTGATATAGTTTTTCAAGATATCTTAAAAGCTGATATTAAGGCGATTATGGGGGAATATTTTAAGGCTGAATTGCCAATAAAGATTGTAGCTAATTTGCCTTACTATGTGACGACACCAATATTAATGCGATTATTAATGGAACGTTTGCCAATTGACAGTATTACGGTGATGATCCAAAAGGAAGTAGCAGACCGAATGGCGGCGAGCCCTGGTACCAAGAGTTATGGATCCTTATCCATTGCTGTTCAATACTATACAGAGGCAGCTGTGGCACTTCACGTACCTAAGACAGTCTTTAATCCTCAACCTAATGTAGACTCTGCAGTCCTTCACTTACAACTACGTGATCAACCGCTTGTTCAAGTAGATGATGAAGCTTTTTTCTTTGATCTAGTTCAAGCTGGATTTGCACAACGAAGAAAAACGTTGCGTAATAATCTAAGCCGTCATTTTGCTGGCACATTTGATAAAGAAACCATTGAAAATAAGCTTCAAGCAGTAGATATCGATGGGACAAGAAGAGCCGAGACGTTGACCATTGATGAATTTGCATCATTAGCACGAGTATTTGCAAAAAATGAGAATGAATAGAGGCTTTCATGCAGGACCATATAAATTCTGGCTTTATTACGGTATTTATAGGTGTTTAATCTTTAAATAGATACAACCGATTTTCTAGTATCACAGTAGGGTCTAATGGTGTTACGCTATAGCTTGTCATCACCAGACCCTTCCAACAATAAACTTATCTTTCTATTTTCTTTAATAGCGTAAAGAACAGAAAAAGTAATAGGGAACAATACATGATAATCCAAATAAAAGGAAATAGGAAATGGAAATCGACGGTTGTTCCATTCCAACTTTCCAGAATCGTTATCGTGTGGATTGAAGGAGGTAATATCCACACAATAGGTCTAACTAGAACTGGCAACCTCTCAACAAGTGAATCATACGGAATCGATAGCAATAATACAAACCATAATTCACCAATTGCATTGATAGAGTTTTTCATGAACTCTCTAGTGAAAAAGCTACCTACACAAATTCCAAGAGTAGCTAATAATAGGTGATTTATTAATGCAAAAACGCCGACTAGCAATGTGATGGATTCACCAAACATGCCAAAAATGATCGGGTAAAAGAATGTAAATAATGCGAGAATAAAACAAATTAACCAAATGCTCAAGAGTTTAGAAAGGTAATATTTAGGCGCACTGCCAGTATGGATAAGGGTAACGTTCTTTTGAACAGATGATTCGGTTGAAAAGACACTCACACACAATAATGCTGAGATGAAAAACAACGATAATGCAGTAAAGGAATAGCTATCAATTATTGGATTTGGTTTATAAGAATAAGAAATAAAAATCATCATGATAAATGTTACAAGGAGAGGGAAGTATCGATTAGAACGAATGTATTCATGTAATATATACTTAACAAGATTTCTCACTGAAATAATCCTCCTAGTTTTCTTCCTATCCGTTAAAGTGTGATAAAAATGGTCGTCACCTGAGATTGGTTTTGGTCACGATTATGACTTGCCCGATGAAGGTTTAGAATGGCTGTTTCTTTAATTATTTCATTCACTTCTTTTATTTGTTAACATAGTTTTCTATATCAGTTGATTTAAAGGATCATGTAGACCAACTGAATGAATTTTTCCACCATTTTTAAGAATTTCTAATAGAATATGGTCGCTTTTCTCTTGAAGAGCGTGAGCTTGTAGCATTTTTCCTTTTCGGGATACACGTAATATCCCCTTGAAAGTATGGATTAACTGTTCAGAAATACCAGATGTTACGATAACCATACGAGGTTTATCTATGTCCTTTATATGATAATCTCTTTTAATGCTACCTTCACCGAGAATGACGATACGCTCTGCGATTTTTAAAAGCATATCGGATTCATGATATGTGAGAATTATCGTTATTCCTTCATCTTTAAATTCTGTCATGATTTGGACTAATTCGATTTGGGTTTGTATGTCAAGACCTGAAAGAGGTTCATCGAGTACCAACAAATCGGGTTTTCTAAGGATGGATTGTATGATTCCTATTTTTTGAACCATTCCCTTTGAGAAGGTATCTATTCTCTTATCCTTTGCGTGCCTTAGTGCCAATCGATCTAATAAAATGGGAATCCTTTTCTCTAGTTCTATAACGGGTACACCTTGGATTCTACCCATATAGGTTAAGTACTCTAAAGGAGTAAAGCGTAATAGATTAGGAAATCGTTCAGGTACGTAACCGATATGTAGAGGGTTAGAATGTTTTATAACAATGCCCGAACTCGGTAATAGCAGCCCCGTGATAATCTTAAGTAGCGTACTTTTTCCTGCCCCATTAATTGAAGTTTCACTTTATCGCAGTTTTTAGAAGCTTGCTGTTTTATTTTACCATAAGTAGTGATGATAAAATAGAAAGCCATATGTTTTAATAATCTACGTTCGCAATACTTAAGGGAGTGATCAACAGAATCAATTTGATACTGTGGTTAAATTTCAAATTTTATTTTTCAGTATTGGAAAGTGTCATGCTATAGCTTCTTATTGTTATGGAAAAGAACCGGACGTTGTTTTAGCTCGGTTTATCTTATTAGTATCGATTTAGCAGCAAGAAAAAATCATGAAATTAGCACATGTTTCTCAACATTTCATAACCTAACTGTATAGTTTGTAGTAATGTTTAGAAATGTGTGGTGAGTATAATGTCTTTGGGGATTGGTGACTTAGTAACAAGGTCTTCTTATCAGCATGACATATTATTTAGAGTTTGCTCCATTACGAATGGGATGGCAACTTTGCATGGAGAAGACCTTCGATTAGAAGCAGACGCTCCGATTGAAGATCTAACGATCGTTAAAGAGCGTGATAAGGAAGAACTAAAGAAAAGTGGTAAAGAAAAGGAGGAGTACTCTTTTCGTCTTTTTCGACAAGACTATCAATTGATGAAAGAAAAACGAACATATGAATCAAGTGATGGTTATGAGGATGCAGAGAGCTACTTTCAACTTCCTGCTCGAGTTCTACATTTGGACGGAGATCGCGCTTATTTGAAGAAGTGTATTGATTTGTATAAACGGATTGGTCTCCAGGTTCACGGCTTGCATATTGATGAACAAGAAATGCCAACAGAAATTGGGCGATTAATAAAAAAGATTCAACCGGATATTATTGTAATAACAGGTCATGATGCCTTTTCAAAAAAGAAGGGGGATAAAAATGACTTGAAAGCTTATCGCCATTCTAAATATTTTGTGGAAGCGGTTCGAGAAGCTCGAAAGATTGAACCAAATCTTGATCAATTGGTAATTTTTGCAGGAGCTTGTCAATCCCATTTTCAATCGTTAATTCGAGCAGGAGCAAATTTTGCTAGCTCTCCTACGCGAATTAACATCCATGCATTAGATCCGGTTTATATTACAGCAAAGCTTGCATATACTTCTTTTATGGATAAAGTTACGGTACATGATGCATTACGGAATACATTAACCGGTGAAAAAGGACTAGGTGGTATTGAAACAACCGGATTTTTAAGGACGGGTATGCCGTATATAGAAGATGATTTCGAGTGATTCTTCTTGTTGATAGGCTCTTATAATAAGGCAAGAACAAAAACAGCTAGGACATAAGGTTGTTTTTGTTCTTTTTTTGCACATAATTTTCGGACTTTGTGACATGTTAGAAAAGTGAACTAGAATGAATTAGCTTATCAGTCTGAATGATGAAATAAATATTTTTCAAATAACAAAATAATCTGTTGACAAACAAATTCATCTATTGTTATAATGTAATATTTTATTGACATTAATTCAAGGCTGTGTTACAATGAACAAAGTGAGGTGGAGTATATTGACGAAAACATTAGTCGAAATCAAACAAGGTCTAGATGGTCAAATTGGTAAGCGCCTAAAGCTAATAGCAAATGGCGGTAGAAGAAAGACGGTAGAACGTTACGGAACGCTAGCTGAAACTTATCCGGCAGTATTTATTGTTGCTTTAGATCAAGAAGAAAACGCGTTTGAGCGTGTTTCTTACAGCTATGCAGATGTTTTGACAGAGACAGTAGAGTTGGACTTCATCGATGAAAGAAGCAGACTAGCGGTAGGGGAGCAGTAAAGCATTTACTGCTTTTTTTTATACCATTCTTTATGGCAAGTATTTAAAGAATGAAAAAGTATATTGTGCGAGTAGTAATAAAAACAAACGATCCGCTCTTTTATTAAATAGAGAGGGTCGTTTGTTTTTTTGAATGAATAAAATATAGTGCATAACGGTTGCTTTCCTTTCTTAACGCTAAAACAGTATGGTTATGTATAAGCCTACTCTCCGCTTTTCAAAACTTCGTCGCCTGGATCTGCTTAATTCTAATTCGTAGCTTTATGAAGATCACTTATAAGCGAGTCATAATTTGCGTCTCATCTAACAAATAAATATGTTATCATATTTGTATTATGATTGAATGGTCGAAACAGGATAAAGAAGGTGAAGGAATGCGTGTTTTTGAGAAAGCACCTGCGAAAATAAATTTAACGCTAGATGTTTTGTATAAAAGACCAGATGATTACCACGAGGTTGAAATGGTAATGACTACTGTAGATCTAGCTGATCGAATTGAATTAATTGAACTCGAAACGGACGAGATTAGGATTGAATCAGAAAGTAGATTTGTTCCGAATGATGAAAGAAATCTCGCTTATCGAGCCGCCAACCTACTAAAAGATACGTATCAGATTAAAAAAGGCGTAAAGATAAAAATAGATAAACATATTCCGGTCGCAGCGGGTTTAGCTGGTGGAAGCAGTGATGCTGCTGCAACGTTAAGAGGTTTGAATCGTCTGTGGTCTTTGCATATACCTAGAAAAGAATTGGCTGATCTCGGTGCTAAAATTGGATCAGACGTATCTTTTTGTGTCTATAATTCAACTGCTGTAGCAGCAGGACGTGGAGAGAAGATAACGGAATTACCGGCACCGCCCTCCTGTTGGGTGGTTTTGGCTAAACCGATTCTAGGTGTCTCTACACAAACGGTATATAAACAACTTAATCTTGATCAAATTGAACACCCGAAAACGAGAGATATGATTGATGCGATTAAAACAAATGATTACGAAAAAATGACCCGGAGTATAGGGAACGTTTTAGAAACAGTAACGCTTAAGGGGCATCCAGAGGTGCAACAAATAAAAGAGTTGATGGTCACTTCAGGAGCGGATGCGGTTTTGATGAGCGGGAGTGGACCAACAGTTTATTCTTTAACCCAACAAGAAAGTAGAGCAGATCGAATCTATAATAGTTTACGCGGATTTTGTCATGAAGTTTATGTGGTTCGAATGCTAGGAACCCCCTCAGAAACTTGATTAAACACGGATAAAATGTTATATTTATTGAAAAATATTCGGTTTTTGGGGTGTTGAGATGAAAAGAAGCGATCGACTTATCGGAATGACTCAATATATATTGGAAAATCCTATGCAGCTAATTTCGTTACCATATTTTTCAGAGCGATTTAATGCAGCTAAATCTTCTATTAGTGAAGATCTAACGATTATGAATCAAATGTTTCAACAAGAAGGTATTGGCTATTTAGAGTCGATTTCCGGTGCAGCAGGAGGAGTAAGGTATATTCCTCAATTCAACGAGGAAAGTAGTGAAGCCTTTGTTGAGCAATTGTGTCGTCGCTTGGAAGATCCAGAACGGATATTACCTGGTGGCTATTTATTTATGAGCGATATACTAGGAGAACCAAACACGGTTCGGACGATAGGAAGGTTGTTTGCGTCCAATTTTGCATCGTTAGGTATTGAAGCTGTTGTGACTGTAGCTACCAAAGGGATCCCGATTGCTTATGCTGTAGCCTCTTTTCTCAATGTCCCAGTTGTTATTGTGCGGCGTGATCCAAAGATAACGGAAGGTTCGACTGTTAGTATTAATTATGTTTCGGGTTCTTCAAGAAAGATTCAATCGATGGTATTAACAAAGCGAAGTTTAGAACAAGGAACCACGGTTTGTATTATTGATGATTTCATGAAGGCAGGCGGGACCATAGATGGGATGAAAAGTTTATTAAGAGAATTCGACGTCAATGTTGCAGCGATCGGTGTATTGGCAGAAGCGGAAGATGAAGAAGAGGATCGGGTTGTTGATCAATATACGTCGCTTGTTCAAATCTCAAATTTCGATGTTCGAAATAAGCGTATTGAAGTTAAGAAAGGAAATTATTTCAAATAAAACAACTTGGTGAATAAGTACGTAGTAATTGATATTTTTATAAAATAAATGTAAATTACCATTAATTATACGTTTTTCCCAGTTTGAAAAAGATTTTTTCAAAATATATGAAAAAAAGAAGGATTTAAACTTTTTTTGTTGAATTTATCTTTAATAAGAATGGGAAAAGGTGGTGAACATAATGGAAGTTACAGACGTAAGATTACGCCGCGTGAATACCGAAGGCAGAATGCGAGCAATTGCTTCTATTACGTTGGATCAGGAATTTGTTATTCATGATATTCGAGTGATTGATGGAAACAGTGGGTTATTTGTAGCAATGCCGTCAAAACGGACTCCTGATGGTGAATTTCGTGATATTGCACATCCAATTAACTCAAGTATGCGAGGAAAGATTCAAGATGCTGTATTAGAACAGTATCATCAAGTTGGCGAGATGGAAATAGAATATGAAGGTGCAGGTGTATCTTAAGCACGATCCACAGCAGCAAGAGTCTAATCCATACGGTTAGGCTTTTTGTTTTGTTTAAATATAAAATCATAGATTTATAGATAACTTTTCGAAACAGACTGTTAGTTCGGGAAAACGGATATTTATTCTTAACCAGTGTTGAAATAACCTGTTAATTAAGATATATTCTTAGATGGGTATAAATTATCGATGAAATACAGTTAAGTAGGAATTTTCTATAAAATCTCCGGAGTTTTTGGGAGAAAGTTCCATAAAGTATAGCTACATAATGAACGGGGGATAACTGGATGACAAACAAATATGCTGTTGTACTTGCAGCAGGTCAAGGGACGAGAATGAAGTCCAAGTTATACAAAGTGCTGCACCCAGTAATGGGACGTCCGATGGTACAACATGTGATTGATCAATTGCAGCAATTACAGTTAGAGAAAATAATTACTGTCGTTGGTTTTGGTGCAGAGAAGGTTCGAGAGCAACTAGGTAATCGTTCCGAATTTGTTATTCAAGAAGAACAATTGGGTACAGGTCATGCTGTGAAACAAGCAGAACCTTTGCTTGGGAATAAAGAAGGTACCACCATTGTTGTTTGTGGTGATACACCGTTACTAACTCAAGCAACACTGCAATCATTATTTGATCATCATCAACAATCAGGAGCAAAAGCCACTGTACTAACGACAACAATTGTGGACCCAACCGGCTATGGTCGTGTTATTCGTGACGCATCCGGAGATGTTGCAAAAATTGTCGAGCATAAAGATGCTACGCAAGAGCAATTGATGGTGGATGAAATCAATACAGGTACGTATTGTTTTGATAACCAATTCCTTTTTGATGCACTCCATCATGTTTCTAATGATAATGCACAAGGTGAATACTACTTACCGGATGTTATGGAAATTCTGAAGCAAAAAGGAGAGAAAATAGCCGCTTATCAAACAGATGATCCAGACGAAACGATCGGTGTAAATGATCGATTAGCACTAGCTACGGCAGAAAAATTGTTGAAGAGGCGTATTAACCATGCTCATATGCGTAATGGAGTAACAATTGTCGACCCTGACCATACGTATATTGCTCCAACTGTCACGTTGGCTAGTGATGTTGTGATTGAACCAGGATGTATAATAAAAGGTGATACAGAAATTGGTTCGGATACGATTATCGGACCGCATACAGAGATTCATTCTTGTCGGATTGGGGAAAATACTACTATTAAGCAAAGTGTAGCTCATGATAGTATGATCGGTTCAAACGTCTTGATTGGTCCATATGCTCATATAAGACCTGATTCTGATATCGGTAACCAGGTGAAGGTTGGAAACTTTGTTGAAGTGAAAAAGTCTAAAATAGAAGAAGAAAGTAAAGTATCTCATTTAAGCTACATAGGAGATGCAGAAATTGGTAAGAATGTAAATGTTGGCTGTGGAACGATTACCGTTAATTATGATGGGAAAAATAAATTTCTAACTAAAATTGAAGATGAGGTCTTCATTGGTTGTAACACAAACTTAATTGCTCCTCTTACAGTCGGCAAAGGTGCGCTTATTGCGGCAGGTTCAACCATTACGAAAGATGTGCCAGAAGAGGCGTTATCGATTGCTCGTGCGAAACAAGAGAATAAAGCATTCTATGCAAAAAAGATAAATAAATTTTCAAAATAGATTAATTGGAGGTTTGACTAGATGTCAACGGGTTATAAAGATGAGGCGTTAAAAGTTTTTACGCTAAATTCAAATGTGAATCTAGCAGCACAAATCGCAGCAGAAATTGGAGTTCCATTGGGAGAATGTTCGGTTACAACATTTAGTGATGGAGAGATTCAAATTAATATTGAAGAAAGTGTTCGTGGATGCGATATTTATGTTGTTCAGTCAACATCTGCTCCCGTTAACCAGCATTTGATGGAGTTACTGATCATGATCGATGCGTTAAAACGCGCATCAGCAAGAACAATTAATGTGGTCATACCATACTACGGATATGCTAGACAGGATCGTAAAGCACGAGCACGAGAACCAATTACTGCAAAATTGGTAGCAGATTTGTTGCAGGTTGCTGGTGCTCATCGTGTTATCTCACTGGATTTACATGCGCCACAAATTCAAGGGTTTTTTAATATACCAGTTGATCAATTAGTTGGTGTACCTTTATTATCTGATTACTGGAGTGCAAAAGGTTTAAATGATATCGTAGTAGTTTCTCCTGATCATGGTGGTGTAACAAGAGCAAGACAACTAGCCGATCGATTAAAAGCACCCATTGCGATTATCGATAAACGCAGACCAAAACCAAATGTTTCAGAAGTAATGAATATTGTTGGGAATGTAAAAGGGAAGACAGCGATTCTTATTGATGATATGATTGATACAGCAGGAACAATTACTTTAGCAGCTAGTGCGTTAATCGAGAGTGGGGCGAACGAAGTTTATGCGTGCTGTACCCACCCGGTCTTGTCAGGACCAGCGATGGATCGTATTCAGCACTCGCCAATTAAGGAGTTAGTTGTTACCAATTCTATTGTGTTACCGGAAGAAAAACAAATTGATAAAGTAGTCTCTTTATCGGTGGCCCCGCTAATTAGTGAAGCAATTATTCGGGTGCATGAAGAACTTTCTGTTAGTGTTTTATTTGATTAATTTAAAAAAATAGGTTTAGCAAGTTTGATGTTAGGGAATTGTAACCATTAGTATATTTACTTTTATGAAAAATATTGGAGGTTGAGGAACTTGGCAGTTAAACTAAAAGCAAATCGACGAGAAAATTTAAAGAAATCAAGTACAAAACAAATTCGAGATAAAGGACAAATTCCAGCTGTTGTATATGGTGCGAAAAATGAACCTGTAACGGTATCTGTTAATAGTGTAGATCTGTTGAAAACTGTACGTGATGAAGGTAGAAACGCGATTATCTCTTTAGAAGTTGATGGAGACACAGTAGACGTAATGCTACACGAATATCAAGTGGAACCGATTAAAGATCAATTGATCCATGCAGACTTTTATGTCGTGAATATGTCTCAAGAAATGGATGTTTCTGTACCAATTCATTTAGATGGTGAAGCACCAGGATCAAAAGATGGCGGTGTCTTACAACAGCCACTATATGAATTAGCAGTACGAGCAAAACCAGCAGATATTCCTGAAGAGATCTTAGTTGATGTATCTAAATTAGATATTGGAGATACCATCATGGTTTCTGACTTAAAAGAAGGAAAAGCTTTTGAAATACTAGAAGATGAAAATACGACAATTGTTACTGTTTCAGCACCGGACGTAGCAGAACCAGAAGAAGAAACTACGGCAGACGAAGAAGATGCTGAACCAGAGCTAGTTGATCAAAAAGGCGAACAAGACGAAGAATAAGAAAACACCAAGCTTGGGCTTAACCAGTCCAAGCTTTTCAAATTAAAAACAAAGATTTATTACTTACATTGCTCTGCACTAGCGTGGGGATTAAGTGTGTGGAGAGAAAGATGGGACAGTTATGAAATGTATAGTAGGGTTAGGAAACCCGGGACGAAAATATAAACAAACACGCCACAATATTGGTTTTTGGGTCATTGAAGAAGTAGCCAAGAGAAATGGTTGGACATTAAATAAGCAAAAATTCCAAGGGGAATATACATTAGAAATAGTAAATCAAGAAAAGATAATCTTACTAGAACCTCTAACGTATATGAACTTATCCGGTGAGTCTGTTCGCCCATTAATGGATTTTTATGAACTAGCACCAGAAGATATTTTAGTTATTTATGATGATTTAGATTTACCTACAGGTAAGATTCGATTGCGTCAAAAAGGAGGCCATGGAGGTCATAATGGTATTCGCTCTATTATTGACCAACTTGGGTCAAAATCATTTAATCGATTACGGATCGGGATTGATCGTCCAGCTCCTCATATGACCGTAACCGACCATGTACTTGGTAAGTTCGATAAAGAACAATTACCAATGATTGAAGAGGCAGTTGACCAGGCTGCCAACGCTTGTGAAGCCTGGATGAGCCAACCCTTTTTGGAAGTGATGAACGAGTATAACAAATAGAAATCTTTTTGGTGTATAAAGTAGTCCCCAGCGGAAATACTATGGATAAGTGTTGAAGTTGGAGGCCAAAAGATGAATATTATCTATAAATGTAGACATTGTGAGCAAAACATTGGTACGTTGAGAACGGATGAAGTAAGTTTTGATCAATTAGGTTGGGAGCGCCTAACCGTAGAAGAGCGTACAGAAATGATCCAAACGTCAGCCAATGGGGATGTTGAAATTCGTGTAATCTGCGAAAATTGTGAAACCGCGTTACAAGAAAACCCTAATTATCATGAACTAGATTACTTTATTCAATGAATCATAGGAATAACAAAGAATTAGCTTTGGTTTTTCGAAACCAAGGCGTTTTTGCACGTATGTAGGCCCTTTCATGCAACTATGTATTTGTTTAACATATATATGAATAACGTTATCATTTTAAATCCAATGAAAATAAAAGCGTACATCTAATAAAGTAAAGCTTTAATCAGAGGGAGTCATACGGATGTTCATCCGGATCAATATAGCCGTACTTATTATGGGGGGAAATAGATGAGAGGAATTAGTTCGTTTTTATCGAAACATGATGATGTTCAGTCGGTTATTACCGGTATATCATCAGGTTTACAAGAGCAAATTGTAACAGGACTATCTGGATCTACACGAAGTGTTTTGATTTCGATCCTGCAACAGTCTGCACATCAACCAGCACTACTGATCACGCATCAATTAACACAAGCGCAACAATTATATGATGATTTAGTTGAATTATCGAACTCTGATAATATTCATTTATATCCTGTTAATGAACTGATGGCAGCCGAAGTAGCAATTGCTAGTCCTGAATTACGGGCACAACGGATCACAGCATTAACCGAATGGTCTAAGCAAGATAATGGTGTGCTTATTGCACCAGTAGCAGCCTTAAAGCGTATCTTACCGCCAAAAGAATATTGGAATGATCACCAGTTATTATTTAAAGTAGCACAAGAAATAGAGATAACCGAATACATTACCTCTCTTGTAGAAATGGGATATGAGCGTGTTGATATGGTAGCTAGTCCTGGAGAATTTAGTATGCGTGGTGGAATCATTGATATGTATCCTATCACAGAGGACAATCCAGTTCGGGTTGAACTATTTGATAATGAGGTTGATTCGATTCGATATTTTGATGTAGAGTCACAACGTTCTTTGAAAAAAATTACAGAGATAACAATACAACCCGCTACTGAACTGTTATTATCAAATGAAGATATGGACCGGGCAGTTGACAAACTGGAACAAGCATTAGCTAGTAGTTTGAAAAAAATGAAGCAGACAGAAGCCAAAACGAAATTAGTTGAGCAAATCAATTATGATCTGGATCGACTAAGGTCCCATGAACGCTTTCAAGAGATGCATAAATATAATACTTATTTCTATGAAGATCCTACTAGTTTGCTAGACTATTTGCCGAAAAATGGGTTTATCGTTTTAGACGAAATGGCTCGTATTCAAGAAACTGCCAATCACTTGGATGAAGAAGAAGCGGATTGGCTTCAAGTGATGTTAGCAGATCAAAAAATTGTTCGTGACTTGGAACTTTCTTTTGATTGGCATACCATCTGGAATAAGATGCAGCAACCAAAAATATATTTATCCGTTTTCTTGCGTCACATTCCAAACACAGCTCCACAAAACATTGTCAATATTTCTAGTCGTGCGATGCAACAGTTTCATGGACAGATGAATCTTTTACAAACAGAAATGAAGCGCTGGGAAAAAGGAGATTATTCTGTTGTGGTTATGGCTCCGAATCCTCAGCGTGCGGAGAAGGTTCAGGGCGTTTTAGAAGATTATCACATTGAAGCGGATTTAGCAGATGATTCTGTTGAGTTACCAACTAAGCAACCAATGGTTATGGTAGGCCATTTAACTACAGGCTTTGAATTACCTATGCATAAATTGGCTGTTTTGACAGAAAGTGAACTATTTAAAACAAAAACAACACGACTAAAACGGAAAAAACACAAAATTTCTAACGCGGAAAGAATCAAAAACTACCAAGAATTAAAAATTGGCGACTATGTAGTTCATGTCAATCATGGAATTGGTAAATTTGTTGGGATTGAAACGTTAGAGGTCAACAATATTCATAAAGATTTTATATTATTAAAATATAATGGAGACGATAAATTATTTGTCCCGATTGATCAAATAGATTTGGTTCAAAAGTATGTTGGTTCAGAAGGTAAAGAGCCGAAATTATATAAATTAGGCGGTAGTGAGTGGAAGAAAGTAAAAAGTAAAGTCCAGTCAAAAGTTGAAGATATCGCCGATGATTTAATTGAATTGTATGCAGAGAGAGAAGCTTCGAAAGGATATGCGTTTAGTAAAGATAGTCTAATGCAACGGGAGTTTGAAGATGCATTTGCTTATCAAGAAACAGAAGATCAGTTGCGTTGTATTGAAGAGATAAAGCAGGACATGCAACGGATTCGTCCGATGGATCGCTTACTGTGTGGTGATGTCGGCTATGGAAAAACAGAAGTAGCAATTCGTGCGGCATTTAAAGCAATTATCGATGGAAAGCAGGTAACTATTTTAGTTCCGACGACGATATTAGCTCAACAACATTATGAAACGATCATCGAAAGGTTTCAAGAATATCCGATTCAGGTTGGTTTATTAAGTAGATTTAGATCGAAAAAGCAACAAACAGAGACACTCAAAGGTTTAGCTAATGGATTGGTCGATCTAGTAATAGGAACTCACCGTCTTTTATCAAAAGACATAAAATATAAAGATTTAGGTTTATTAATTGTTGATGAAGAACAACGTTTTGGGGTTAAACACAAAGAAAAAATTAAACAATTAAAAACAAATGTTGATGTTTTAACGTTGACAGCAACACCCATTCCAAGAACATTGCATATGTCAATGTTGGGTGTGCGAGATTTATCGGTAATTGAAACGCCACCCGCAAATCGGTTTCCGATTCAAACTTATGTAGTGGAGTACAATCCGATGTTCTTACGTGAAGCGATTGAACGAGAGATGGGACGCGGAGGACAAGTTTTCTTTTTGTATAATCGTGTGGAGACTATTGAACAAAAAGCACAGGAAATTCAAATGCTTGTAGAAGGTGCTCGTGTTGCAGTAGCTCATGGCCAAATGAATGAAGCGGAACTGGAAAATGTCATGCTAGGTTTCTTGGCTGGAGAGTTTGATGTCTTAGTGAGCACAACAATTATTGAGACCGGTGTAGATATTCCAAATGTGAACACGTTAATTGTGGACAGTGCTGATCGTATGGGGCTTAGTCAGTTGTATCAATTACGTGGACGTGTTGGAAGAAGTAATCGGATTGCATACGCGTATTTCACCTATCAAAAAGATAAAGTGCTGACAGAGGTAGCAGAAAAAAGGTTGCAAGCAATTAAAGAATTTACCGAACTAGGATCTGGGTTTAAAATTGCGATGCGTGACTTGTCCATTCGTGGTGCAGGAAATATTTTGGGTGCCCAACAACATGGATTTATTGATTCTGTTGGGTTTGATCTTTATTCAGAAATGTTAAAGGAAGCAATCGAAAAAAGAAAAGATAAGACGGGCGATCAAGAGGATTATTCATATGATCCAGAGTTAAACTTAACGATGGACGCTTATATACCAGACCAGTACATCTCGGACGGCAAACAGAAAATTACCATGTATAAACGGTTTAAATCAGCAGATTCCATGGAAATGGTCGAAGATATTGAGGAAGAACTGATCGATCGATTTGGTGATTATCCAGTGGAAGTTTCTAATTTGATAGAAGCAACGAAAATTAGATGTGTTGCAAAACAACAACGGATCGAGCGAATTCAGGAAACAAAACAAAAAATTATGACGACCATTGATGAGGTCGCTAGTCAGCAGATTGATGGAGAGAAATTATTTGCTTTTGCCAATAAGTTTGGTCGAATGATCCAATTAGGAACAGATAATAAAAAATTAAAAATTACGTTTCAATGGGATAAGAAAACCTATCCAAGTCGGTACCAACACGTGGTTTCTTTTATGCAATCCTTAGAAAGTTTACAGCGTGAAGATGTAAAAAAAGATGTATAGTTCCTCTACTGGATAACCATACTAAATTCACAGCGGCTTATTTTGTGTTTCTGTTCATGAAAAAACGGGAACAGTTTCAATAAGATCACCATCAGAAAGTGAGGCTATTAAAAATGAAAGCAACAGGTATCGTACGTCGCATTGATGATTTGGGGAGAGTGGTTATCCCAAAAGAAATCAGAAGAACATTAAGAATTCGCGAAGGAGATCCATTAGAGATCTTCGTAGACCGTGAAGGAGAAATTATATTAAAAAAGTATTCACCAATTCGAGAACTTGGGAATTTTTCTCAAGAGTATGCGGATTCGTTATTTGATTCTCTAGGAAAAACGGTTTTAATTTGTGATCGGGACACGTATATTGCTGTCGCGGGTGATAACAAAAAGGATTATTTAGGGAAAAATATTGGACCTATGGTTGAACGCGTAATGGAAGATCGTACGCAACTGCACAAAGAGGATAAGGTTGCTGTTGAGTTGTTGAAAGATCAACCAGTTATTAACGCAGCGTATGTCATGCAACCAATTATCGCTAATGGAGATCCGATAGGTTCTGTTATTATTTTTTCTAAAGAAGAGAATGTTTCGAACTTAGAACAAAAAGCCTGTGAAGTAGCAGCAAGCTTTTTAAGTAGACAAATGGAATCATAAGCGATGAAGGAGTGATAGGTGGTACATACCGCTTGTCACTCTTTTGTTAGTTAACTATAGAAGAAAATACATAAGCTTCTTTAATTTTAAAAAATGATAAGAAATAATATAAAAAGGCTCTATGACCATAGCTACTTTTATGCTTGCAAAAGAAACGAATGACTTGCTTTTAATCCTTAGATCACACCAGAAACTTGTCATTTTATGATTTTCTCGCTAGGATAGTAAAAGTAGAGAGGTGGCAAAGAGAGATGGATCATCAAGTAGTAGTGAAGAAAGCATTGAACAACAACGTCATTATTGCTACACACCCCATTTATAAAGAAGTTGTTTTAATTGGAAAAGGAATTGGATTTAATCGCAATAAAGGAGAACAAGTGCCAGCTGAACAAGCGGATAAGACATTTTTATTAAAAGATCAACAAGAAATGAAGCAATATATGAGCTTGATTGAACATATTGATGAGGATCTCATGCAATTTATGAATGATATTCTTTTTTATATTGAAGAACGAATGGATCAAGCGTTAAACGAACACATTCATGTTGCTTTAACCGATCACCTTACGTTTGCCATTAGGCGAGTAGATCGTGACATCCAGTTCAATAATCCTTTTCTATTTGAAATTGAATCCCTTTATCCAAGAGAGTATCAAGTAGCAAGAGAAGTAGTGGAAAAAATCAATCGAAAAATCGGAGTAGAGTTTCCTGTTGGTGAGATTGGTTTTATCGCACTACATATCCATAGTGCAGTTACGGATAAAAAAGTTCGAGATTTAAATAAGAATCATCAATTGATTTCCAAGATGATCGAAGTAATAGAAGGTGAGTTAGAAATCACCTTAGAAAAAGGGAATGTAAATTACAATCGCTTAATACAGCATTTACATAGGGCGATTGACCGAGTATATTCTGGTGAGAAACTAGGAGAACAGAATAGTCTAGCAAAAGTGTTGAAACAGACCTATCCCCTGTGTTATAATCTAGCATGGAAATTAATTAAAGTTATGCAGAATCGGTTGAATCGACCGGTAGATGAAACAGAAGTACTGTACTTAACGATTCATCTGCAACGATTAACCAATACCATATAGTTACGTGTTACTGATACGATCAGGCATGAGTAAAAAAGCACTTTTATGTTGGCTGGATTTTCGATCCTCCAATGAAAAGCTTATTTACTCATGCCTTTTTTGTTTATTCTTTTATCCAGTGAAAAATGTGAATTTTTTGTTGTTTCGATTAATGGCATTCATTATTTTTGAAAAACAACACAAACTATATGTTGCATAAGTAAAAACTAGGAGGAAAAAACATGTCAAATCTTTTTGGTACATTACAAAAAGTAGGAAAAGCCTTGATGTTACCGGTTGCACTTCTACCAGCAGCAGGTATCCTACTTGCGTTTGGTACAAGTTTTGCGCAAGAAAGCTGGGTCGAACAGTTTCCGTGGTTTGGTAATCCAGCAGTATTACGCATTTTAGAAGTAATGGCTGAAGCCGGTGGGGTTGTCTTTGATAACTTACCATTACTTTTTGCAGTCGGTGTAGCAGTAGGACTTGCAAAAGGGGATGGCGTTGCAGGGTTAGCTGCCATTATTGGTTACTTAATTATGAATGTAACGATGGGTGTATTCGCAGAGGTTACCGGTGATATGGCTGCAAACGATCCTGCGTATGCTCAGGTTTTAGGGATTAATACACTACAAACGGGTGTGTTTGGTGGTATTATTGTTGGGGTTTTAGCAGCATATATGTATAACAGGTATTTTAATATCGAGCTTCCTCAATTTTTAGGATTCTTTGCAGGAAAGCGATTTGTACCAATTATTACCGCATTCACTGCATTGTTTCTAGGTATCCTTATGGTATTTGTTTGGCCATTTATCCAAGATGGCTTAAACGCATTATCTTATTTAATGTTAGATACAAACCGAACAATTGCAACGTTTATCTTTGGTGTGATAGAACGTGCGTTAATTCCGTTTGGACTACACCATATTTTCTACTCACCATTCTGGTTTGAATTTGGTCAATATACCGATGCAGCAGGTGAGATTGTTCGTGGAGATCAGGCGATTTTCTTTGCGCAACTAAGAGAAGGTGTTGACTTTACTGCAGGAAACTTTATGACTGGTAAATTCCCATTCATGATGTTTGGTTTACCAGCAGCCGCATTAGCGATTTACCATACCGCTAAGCCTGAAAAGAAAAAAATTGTTGGTGGTTTAATGGCATCGGCAGCTCTTACATCCTTTTTAACAGGTATTACAGAGCCGCTTGAATTCTCATTCTTGTTTGTAGCACCAATTCTTTTTGGAATTCACACAATCTTTGCAGGTCTATCATTTATGGTTATGCATATATTGAATGTAAACATAGGGATGACCTTCTCGGGTGGTCTAATTGACTACTTACTATTTGGTGTTATGCCGAATCGTACACCATGGTGGTGGGTAATTATTATCGGTTTAGCGTTTGCGGTTATATACTACTATGGTTTCCGTTGGGCAATCTTAAAGTTTAATCTAGCGACACCAGGTAGAGAAGATGAGATGGAAACAGATGAAGAGGACGGAGAAGTTGACGATCGTCCATATGAAATTCTCGAAGCAATGGGTGGTCAAGATAATATTACAAACTTAGATGCTTGTATCACACGATTACGTGTTAGCGTTGCGGATGTTAGTAAAGTAAATAAAAACCGTCTGAAAAAACTAGGTGCTTCTGGTGTGATGGAAGTCGGTAAAAATATCCAAGCGATTTATGGACCAGTTTCCGATACGATTCGTGGACAGATGCAAGATATAATCGATGGAAAAACACCACGCAAACAAGAAAAATCAGAGGAAGAAATTAAACAAGAAGCTGTTGAGGTCGATACATTGGATTTGATAAGTCCTATGTCAGGGGAAGCTTTAACCATTAGCGAAGTTCCTGATCAAGTGTTTTCTCAGAAAATGATGGGTGATGGATTTGCTATTAAGCCATATGAAGGAAAAGTAGTTTCACCTGTTAATGGTAAAATCTTAAACATTTTCCCAACGAAACATGCAATTGGTATTCAAGCAGATAATGGGTTGGAAATACTAATTCATATCGGGATTGATACAGTAAAACTTCAAGGTGAAGGGTTTACTCAAATCGCTGAAGAAGGACAAACGGTTAAAAAAGGTGATCTGTTAATGGAGTTTGACCTAGATTATATTTCAGAAAATGCAACTTCAACGATTACACCGGTTATTTTTACGAACCTGGAAGAAGGAAAATCAATCGAAGTACAAGAAGGTAAAATTTCCTTGAATCAAACAGAATTTGTTGCGATCAAGTAATAGCAAAATACTAAACACCTTATCCACAGTATACTGTGGATAAGGTGTTTTTCGTTCGTACACGTGTAATGAATGATGGTTAACAAGCTTCTATCTATTGCAAACGGAGTAAATTGGTATATGCTATAATTAGAATGGATTTTATCAAGATAGAAGGGTTTTATAATATGGATAAACAAACAGAACGGCGCCAATTTTTCACGGGTGCTTTTTTACTGACCTATGCAGGATTATTAAGCAAGGTATTAAGTGCAGGCTACCGAATTCCCTTGCAAAATATAACGGGAGATGTGGGGTTTTATGTTTATCAGCAAATTTACCCATTTATTGGGATTGCGTCTGTACTTGCGTTATATGGTTTTCCTGCCGCCATATCGAAATGGTTTGCTAGTAAATCTGGTCCTCCGACAAAAAAAGAAATGCGGAATATATTTTTTCACCTTGCTCTATTTTCGCTGGTAGTCTTTCTCATTGTTTTTTTCTCTTCCCCATCGATTGCAAGAATGATGGGGGATGCACAATTAAGTGCGAGTATAAAAACCAGTGCCTATATTTTCTTGTTAATGCCCTTCATTTCTTGTCTAAGAGGAATATTTCAAGGCCAAAATAATATGGTTCCTACTGCACTGTCCCAGGTGATGGAACAAGTCATTCGCGTTAGTTTGATTATTATCGCTGCGATGCTAATTACGAGCTTTGATCGACCTTTATATGAATTAGGCGTCGGGGCTGCCGTTGCTTCAATTAGTGGTGCAATGATCGCATTGTTTACACTAGTTGTTTATCGAAAAAAGCGGAACAGACAATGGCGACAGGTCGATTTAGGAACAAAGATAGAAACAGATAGAAACTCCCCCTCTATTATTGGATTTGGATTAGTGATGGCTATTAACCATATGCTCTTGTTATTATTGCAATTTGTCGATGCATTTACGCTCGTTCCCCATCTTGTTCAATCGGGAATACCTTTGTTTGAAGCTCAAGTATTAAAGGGCATACTTGATCGTGGTCAACCACTTGCACAGCTTGGTATCGTTGTTGCTTCATCGTTAACACTAGCACTAATACCAACCGTAACAAAAGCGCGCTTATCCGATGATCAGGAGCGTTTTATTGGTTATATTACGAGTACATGGCGGTTTACTTTGTATTTAGCAGGTGGTGCAACAGTGGGTTTAATTCTGCTTTTTTCAGAAGTGAACACGTTACTATTTAAAGAAGATGTTGGCACGCTAAGTTTACAAGTGTTTTCGATAACGATTGTTTTTGCTGCTTTAAGTATTTCGACTGCAGCAATTTTGCAAGGGTTGGGGCAGATATATCGGACGGCTTTTTTTGTTCTTGCAGGTGTAATTGTTAAGATGATAGGTAATATGGTATTGGTTCCCTATCTCCATATTACGGGTGCAGCGATTGCTACTGCTCTAGCTGCTGTTGTTGTTTTTATTCTTAATATGAGGCAACTGAAAAAAATTCTACCCAAGCAAAAATTGATTGTTGTACCGTGGGGAAGTTTCTTCCTAGCGATACTACTTATGTCTGTTGTCGTAATAGTAACAAACCAGCTAGGTCAAGGAGTCTTTAATGAGATAAGCCGTACAGGTCAACTACTTTATGTGCTCATTATGGCCCTAATCGGATTCTATACCTATATGAAAACATTAATAAAAACAAATGCTTTTACGGAACAAGAACTCGAGGTCTTGCCGTTCATGCGATTATTTAGAAAGGATGTAAGGTCATGAATAAAATAGAAGTAATAGGGCTTGGTGCAGGTGATATTAACCAATTATCACTTGGTACCTATCGAAAATTAACCACAACCAAGCACCCTATATTTGTTCGAACTATCGATCACCCTGTTCTAGACGCGTTAACAGAAGAAGGGTTAGTGTTTTCTAGCTTTGATGATATCTATCAAGCGAACGAGCAATTTGAAGTGGTCTATTTGGAAATTGTTAACCAATTAAAGACAGCAGCGAAAGAAGAAACGATCATCTATGCAGTTCCTGGTCATCCAATGTTAGCTGAACGAACGGTTCAATTGTTGCTTGAAGAAACAGAGATAGAGGTAGAAATCATTGGGGGACAAAGTTATTTAGATGATTTGTTCACTGCGATAAAAATAGATCCAATTGAAGGATTTCAATTTTTGGATGCGACTTCTTTTACTCGTAGCCAAATCGATTATCGTAACCATCTTATTTTCTGCCAAGTATATGATCGAATGATTGCCTCTGAAATTAAATTAACCTTACTAGAAGATTTGGACCATGACCATCTCGTTACGATTGCTGAAGCGGTTGGAAGTAAGGGAGAGCGATTAGAAACGATTCCTCTTGTGGAACTTGATCAAGGTGTTACGTTGAGCAATTTAACAAGTGTATATATTCATCCAGCGCAGGAAAAGGACTTAAACCACCAATTTTTTCGCTTGCGTGATGTAATTTCACAACTGCGAGGACCTAATGGTTGTCCGTGGGATCAGAAACAAACGCATGAGAGTTTGCGTCCCTATTTAATAGAAGAAGCGTATGAATTATTGGATGCGATTGACCAAGAAGATGATGATGCGATAACAGAAGAACTAGGTGATGTCTTATTACAAGTAATGCTTCATAGTCAGATAGGAGAAGATAATGGCTACTTTACGATTGATGATGTAATCAGTAGTATTGTGAATAAAATGATTCGCAGACACCCACATGTGTTTGGCGATGTTCAAGTAAGTGATGAGTCCGATGTACTGCGAAACTGGCAGGAGATAAAAGCGAACGAAAAAAGAAGCGGATCCAATCCATCGATGTTGGATCGAGTACCAGATGCCGCCTCAGCACTGATCAAGGCGGAAGGACTCCAAAAAGAAGCGGCAAAAGTCGGATTTGATTGGTCTTCAGCCCCTCCAATATGGAATAAAGTAGAAGAAGAGTTAGCAGAGGTAAAAGAAGCGATCGAATCAACCGATAGTAGAGAAATAGAAGAAGAATTTGGAGATGTTCTGTTTGCTATTGTTAATTTAGCAAGATATTATAAAGTCAATAGTGAGATTGCTTTAGAAAAAACCAATCAAAAGTTTATTCGTCGGTTTCAGTATATGGAGAAAAAGGTAAGAGAACAAAAAATGGATATTGGCCAAATGACACTAGAAGAATTGGATGTACTTTGGAATGAATCAAAAATAAGGGGATAGGGAGAGGGAGTAATTTTATGCGCTTAGATAAATTTTTGAAAATATCACGGCTAATTAAACGTCGAACGTTAGCAAAGGAAGTAGCGGATCAAGGAAGAATTACGATTAATGGTTCCCAAGCAAAAGCATCATCAAATGTAGTGGTAGGGGATGAGCTTGCGATTCGATTTGGCCAAAAAATTGTAACGATTCGTGTAGAATCCGTAAAAGAAGTAGTTCGTAAAGATGAAGCAACTACGCTGTATACAGTGATGAAAGAAGAAAAAGTAGAAGGAGAATAAGTTGGTTCTAAACTTGTCCTTCCCAACATATCTTGATAGATATAAAGGGAGGGACTTTTTTATGGCAAATGAACATAATCATTATTCACCAACAACTGTCCAGACGGAACATCAGGTTCGTATTCATAATCGACGTTTAATTGAAATCAGTGGGGTAAAAGAAGTTGATAGTTTTGACAATGAAGAATTTTTGTTGGAAACCGTACAAGGTTATCTGATGATTCGGGGACAAAATTTACAAATTAAAACGCTAGATGTTAGTCAAGGAAATGTTGCGATAAAAGGAAAATTAGTTGATTTTTCTTACTTGGACGAGCATCAGGGAGATAAAGCTAAAGGATTCTTTAGCAAGCTATTCAAATGAGTTTATCCACTCAGTTTCTCTCACTTGTAACAATGGTTAGTGCAGGGGCTTACCTTGGGTGTATGTTCGACACCATTGAGGTGTTTTCACCTCGTTGGAAAGGTAAAAAGATATTCTCCTATGTCATCGAGATTAGTTTTTGGTTATTACAAACATTGTTCATGTTTTATCTTTTGTTAGTGATTAATAATGGGGAAATTAATTTTTATTTTCTAGTAGCCATTTATATTGGATTCACTATTTATCAACATTTTTTAGCAAGGGGATACAAAGTTGTACTTGCGTATATCATAAAAGTTGTAAATGCAATCTATCAGTTCTTTTATCGGTGTACGCAGGTGTTACTCGTTCAGCCTGTTATTTGGCTATTACAAGTATTACTTGCAATCAGTTTGGCCCTTCTTACACTGATCGGTCGTCTAATTTCTCTTCTATGGATGCTCATTTATGTACCTATCCGAACGATATTTAAGCTATTTTGGATGATTTTACCCAAAAATGCGCAAAAATGCTTAGTTTCATTAGCAGGATTTTATAGTAAAATAGAGAATATAATAAATAATCGGATAATAAATAAATGGAAAAGACTTTGGGAGAAGTGGAGGTAACATACAAATGGGGCTTAAAGAACGAAAAGTTTCTCGGATCAATTCTACATACATGAATCAATACGATGCTCATATGGAAAGACAACGGAAGAAGAAACGAAGGTTACGTCGCCGCCTTACATTATTTGCTGTTATCACCATCATCACGTTTGCTTCGATCCTTATCCATCATACGAATCAACGAGCAGTGTATACAGAGAAGGAGGAAGCATTTCAAGTATTGCAAAAAAGATTGGAATTACTTGAAAACGAGGAGAAAGACCTATTAGAAGAAATAAGATTATTAGAAGATGAATCCTATGTACTACAAATTGCTAGAACCAATTACTTTTTTACCGAAGAAGGCGAAATAATTTTCAACATACCTGAGGAGAACCCTGCTTATTGACATTGTTTTCATAGCTTGGCTATAATATAAATGTACGATATCTTTTTTTTAATTCTTAAGGAGGAGCATTTTTTTTATGTCAATCGAAGTGGGCAGCAAGTTGCAAGGGAAAGTTACAGGTATCACTAATTTCGGAGCATTTGTTGAACTGCCAGAAGGAAAAACAGGTTTGGTTCATATTAGTGAAGTTGCCGATAATTATGTGAAGGACATTAACGAACACCTATCTGTTGGAGACGAGATAACGGTAAAAGTTCTCACGGTTGAAAAAGATGGGAAAATCGGACTATCTATTAAGAAAGCAAAAGATAACCCAACTCAAAATCGTCGAAAACCTAATACTAGTAAACCAAACAACAACCGAGGTCGAACAGAATCATTTGAATCGAAAATGGACCGTTTCCTTAAGGAGTCTGAAGATCGGTTAGCATCTTTGCGCAAACATACGGAATCTAAACGTGGGGGTCGAGGTGCTAAAAAAGGCTAAAACTTGCTGTCAGTAGAATAAAGAAATGCTATAATGAGCACTTTTAACTATTCAATTTAAATTAAAACTACTACCATATGAATTTGGGTAGTAGTTTTTCTGCTTACTGAGCATACTAATTACCATAATTAATTGTGCATATTTTCACTACATTGACGCACATTAAGATATACTAAGTCTAAAAAGTATGTTAATATAGTTTTGTAAGTCAAAGAAAAAAGCTAGAAGGGGATGTAAAAGAAATGAAATTCAAATTATTTTTAGCAATGATTCTTGCTGTAGCATTACTAGCAGCTTGTGCTGTTAATGACGATGAAAATGGAGAAGGCGAAAACGATTCTGACGTAGTTACAGCTGCATCGTTCGTAGATACTCCTGAAGAATTTGCTTTATCTACTAGTGAAAACGGAACTTGGATTGTTATTCCTAATGGTGACCTAACAATTGAAGAAGAAGTAGTAGTTGAAGGAACTTTCTATAATAACGATGATGAGGATAGTGACCTCTATCGTAAAATTGCAGCATACACACAAGATGATGATCGTAACATTATCGATCAGTGGACAATAACAGTTCCACAATTAACAATTCAAAGTGAAAATACGAACTTCCATGGTGGTATTTTAGATGGCGATATCTATGTAGAAGCTAATGGATTCTTACTACACGAAACTTCTACAGTTGAAGGCGATCTAATCTTCGCTAACGAAGAGTACGAAGCATCTGCAGACGTTGCTGGAACAGTAAACGGAGAAATTGTAGTTGAATAATAGTAGATGAAAAAGCTGCCTCATTGAGGTAGCTTTTTTTGCAGTATAGGAAACATTAGTTTTTTGCTGATAAGATAAGAAGTTTAAAAAAATTAGCTTTATGGCGATATTTTATTGTGTTTTATGATTAAATAGATGCAATAGATTTTCTAGTATCACAGTAGGGTCTGATGGTTGCTTTCCAACAAGTGGAGTGAAACGACAGATGACCATTCATGGTCATCTGTCGTTTCACTCCACTTGTTGGAAAGTGTCACGCTATAGCGTGACAAGACAAGCGGTAGCTTGTCACCATCAGCCCCTTACAAACTATAGCTTCTTATTTTTTAAAAAAAGGACCGGGTGGTTTTCCCGGTTTTTCTTACAAGATAAGAAAGAATAAAATTTTTGTTGATATACCGAGGGTTAAGAGCTATTATCCCGGAGGAACCGTCGGTAAGATTCAGATTCCCACTTCAAAAAAACGAGAAAACTAAAATTGTTTAGCTGAGGCCGCGCCCGTGGAAAGCGACAGTCTGTAACTGGAGTGCCATGCAGACACTTTGTAGATTTCCCATTTTTTCTTAAGTTCTATTGTAATAGAAAAAACCACCTAGTGTTAGGTGGTTCGCTTTAGCATTTGATTGGTTAAATCATATAAGGTTTCTTTGTAGTCCCCATCAGGTAATTTGCTTAATTCTTTTAATGCTTTATTGATATAGAGCTCGGCCAATTTTGAAGCTTTCTCGATTCCGTTTTGTTCAGCGATTGCCTTACTAATGATCGCTAAATCATCGTCATTAAACGGTCGATCTTTTGCTAGAATTGGCTCCAACAATGGACGACTTCCCTGCATCGCATATATTAGTGGCAACGTGTATACTCCTTGTTGAACATCGGCCATAACTGGCTTTCCAATGGTCTCTTTATCTCCTTGGTAGTCTAAAATATCATCAATAATCTGAAAAGCCATTCCTATGTAATGTCCCATATTCCAAGCATTACGAGCTTGACGACGAGTCGCTTTACTTTCGACAGCTCCTGTATAACAGCTAACAGCAAACAATTGAGCAGTTTTACCCGAAATGCGGGATAGATAACTTTTCACACTGTTAGGTGACTGAAATCGCGAATGTAATTGGTTTAACTCTCCGATCAATATTTTTTCCATACTACGCGAATTATACTCTAGGTGAGATAATGAGTTTGAGTATTTTGATAAAATAGTAAATGACATAGAAAATAAATAATCTCCAGCATAAATAGCAAATTTGTTATCATGCAGTTTTTGTAAGGTTGCTTGTCCACGTCTTGTAGCAGCGTCGTCTATCACATCATCATGAATTAGTGTTGCCATATGAAGGGTCTCCAACGCCGCAGCTATTGCAATCGCTTTCTCTTTATTTTTCTCCGGGCCAATTTCATGACACAAGAGAGAATATGCAGGTCTTAGCAGTTTACCACCTGCATGTACCACTTCTTTGAGTGTAGACCGAATTTTGGTGTCACGAATTTTAATATGTTGATCAATCAATTGAATAACTTTCGGTAAATCTTCTTTTAAGGAAGGGAAATCATTCCACATGGGGTGTATCTGCATGGTTAAAAACCTCTTTCATAAAATCTCTTGGATTGATTTATTCGTAAATAAAAAACAAATAGTAATTATTTCAATGTTTGTAAATCCATATAATAGTGCAATTTTTCGATATGAGTTAGTAGGTAGTTAGCAGTAATTCCTACAGCGATACCAGTTAGAATACCTACAAATGAAAGAACAGGAAGGTAGAGCATCACCGTCCATGTTTGGGCAATCCAGCTCGCAACCGTTAGTTGGCCGATATTATGAAGAACGGCTCCTGTTGTACTAACACCAATTAGACTTACCCTTGAGAACCCTACATTTTTTACGAAAAGCATGCCAATGAAACTAATGATTGCACCTGCAGCACTGTACATAAACGTTGAAAGAGTTCCTCCTAATAAAGTTGCTAAGACGAGCCGGATAAGTACAACTTTACTAGCATCCTTAACAGATAGTGTGTAAATTGCCATACATGTAATAACATTTGCTAGTCCTAATTTAGCACCGGGTGCAAATAAGAACGGTGAAGGAATCGAACGTTCGAGCAAACTAATAATAACCGCCTGGGCAGCTAATAAAGCAATATATACGAGGCGTTGGTTTTTAGTCATTGTATAATGTCCAATCTATTGAAGTGATTAAATTTACCAAGTCTACTTCGGACAAGGTATCATCATTCCATTTACTTTTTAGAAAAGAATCATTTGTTTGATAATTATCTTCGAAAATCAGTTTTCGTTACTTCTCTATATTATTATTATTTCTAATCAAACAAAAAATATCAATTCATATACTCAACATTAGCAAAGTTGATTAGTCAAAAACAGTAAAAGGTAAAGAAGAAATAATAACAAAGCCAAATTGATATTCCTATAAGTTTCAGATCCATTTTCCTGTTTTCCCTTTACTGTTTTTACTAATGGTGAAATTAGGTTTTATTGTAGTAGAGCAATTGAATTTTTCTGATGAAAATAAAGAAGATAGCGAATGACTCTTCTCCAAAAGAGCCAATCGCTTATCTTTTTATCATTAGGTTACTTATTTATTTATCTCTGTATATTGCCCTTTCTTTACCGTACCACCAACGACCAGCTTTTTGTTGGATATATGGTACAACCCAATAATCTAATCCAAAAGTACGTCCAGAACCATTCATTAATGCGATCGAGGCAGGGATTGGCCATACTTTATCCCATCCAAGCATAGCAGTTAAGGTGAACATTGCAAGGAAGCCTATACTAGCAACATTCGCTAACCATGTGAATAGTCCAGCGATAAGTGCTAACCCAACAGCAATTTCAAGAATAACCATCATTCTTTGCATGAACAAAGCCATTTCTGGTGTAGGCATCATGATTTGCATGATCCATTCGAACCAACCAGGCATTTCACTCAAGATAGGAGTAGCCCATTCACCAGCATCCTCTGTTGCCGCACTCGTTGCATCTTGAAGCCAATCAAAATCCATTTGAATCGTGGAAGAAACAAACCAGGAGTCTTCACCGATCCCGCGGAATAATTGACCGATATTGGATAGACTAGAAGTTGCTTCTTCCCATCGTTCATAACCCCATAGTTTAGCACCACCCTCGACCAGCCAGAAACAACCGACATAAATACGAAGTGGTACACTCCAAAGTACATTGCCGTAACGAGTTAAGAAGCCACGGAAAATGTTACGTTTATCTTTTGTGTGGAAAAATTCATGTTCAACATACTTAAACATATAATAGCCGCTACCAATACCGAAGAAATAATAAAGATTAACCATATGTTTGACAAAATTCGCAAACCATCCGCTTAGATGCATACCCATTACATCAGCAACACCATAACGAGCACCAAGGGATACCATTACTCCATGATATTTACCTTCATAAGCAACTTTTTCTTCCCCTTTAATTTCTGCAATAATGTTTTTCGCTGCGGTCGTTCCTGTTTGCTCAGCCGCTTCAACGATTTGAGGTGTTGGCTTTCCAGGTTCTTCTTCATAATAAGCAAGATCACCGATTACATAAACATTATCATATTCTTCAGATTCCATATAAGCATTTACTTTCAAACGGCCAGCACGTGCAGTTTCCATTCCGTAGTCTTCCGTATCAGAATTTGCTTTCACCCCTGCAGTCCAAGCAAGTGTGTGTGTAGGAATCGTTTCTCCTGATTTTAAAAGTACTTCTTTTTCTTTTACTTCAACAATTGGAGAATCTTTTAGAATTTTTACACCTTTTTTTAGCATATAAGCTTCTGCTTTATCCGCATCTTTACGTTCTAACATGTTTAAGATAGTTGGAGCAGCTTCTATCACATAAAGGGTAATATCTTCAGGGTCGATTTTGTTGTTTTTTGCTAAGCGTTCTCTCCATTCAATCATTTCACCGGCTAACTCGATACCAGTAAAGCCAGAACCACAGATTGCAAAAGTCAACATCGCTTGACGAGTAGCATCGTCATGAACAGTTGCCGCTTTTGCGACTGTTTTTTCAATATGTTCGCGTAATTTTACTGCATCTTCCCAAGACCATAACGTAAAAGCGTGTTCTCCTACCCCAGGTGTTCCGAAATCATTCGGCTCTCCACCCATACCTAAAATAAGATGGTCATAATTGAACTTGCCGTTTTCTGTAACTACTACTTTCGAGTCGTGATCTACCTTCGTTACATTATCTGTTACTAGGTTTACTTTCGTACGATTGAATAACTTGCGTAAGTCGAATTGGATAGCATCTGGTTCTACACGGTGAGCAGCAACTTCATGCAATTCAGTCATCATTGTGTGATACGAATGACGATCAATTAGCGTAATGGAAACAGAGTCATCTTTTTTGAATTTTTTTGCTAGTTTCTTTGCTGCATGGACTCCGGCATAACCAGCTCCAATAATGACAATATCTTTATTTGCCATTTATCTATTCACTCCTTCTAAAGATTTATTAACACATAAATTAACGTTGTGAATACTTGAACAACCGACTATAATTGTACAGGTGTTTTTCGATGATGTCTAGGGTTTTTAAAGATTATATATAAATAAATGTAAAAAGTGTGACGATTCTTTGCACATTTTGCATACCAAAAAGTTCATTAACTATTCACATATTGTCAAAAACCCGATACAATAGGGCTAGCAGGTTGTCACTGTTACGTTCTGCTGTTCATCATTGTGGACAGTTAACGCTACCGATGATATACTCACTGCAGGTTTATTGTATGTGAATCGATTCACATTAATAGCTTTTTTTGTGAAAAATAACAGCATAGATTATAGAGAGGAAGTTGTATTAATGAAACAAAAAATTCTTTTGGGTTTATTGGTTGTTGCTATTCTTACGTTATCTGCGTGTGGGAATAATAACAATGGATTATTATCAAATCCATATAAGCAGTCAGAATTTATTATAGGTACACTAGTTACTTTGAGTATATATGATGAGGATAAAGAAGATGTCTTAGAACTTGCTTTTGAACGTATTGATGAATTGGAACATATGTTTAGTGAAGAGATTCCTGAATCAGAAGTTTCTAATATAAATAGAAATGCAGGTATTGAACCTGTACCAGTTTCAGATGAATTGTATTCATTAATAAAAGATAGCATTGAACATGGTGAACTATCGGATGGGACTTTCGATGTTACGATTGGTCGCTTAACTTCTATGTGGCGTATTGGTCATGATGACGCAAGGAGACCAGAACAAGCAGAGATAGATGAGGTTTTACCATTGGTTGATTATCGAAAGATTATTGTTGATGATGAGGACCAAACAGTATTTCTTTCAGAAGAAGGTATGCAGTTAGATTTAGGTGGTATTGCGAAAGGTTATATTGGAGATGAAGTACAGAAACTAATGAACGAAAATGGAGTAACAAGTGCTATTATTGATTTAGGTGGAGATATTTATGTGTTAGGAAGTCGGCCGACAGGAGACGACTGGACGGTTGGTATTCAGAACCCCTTCCTATCAAGAGGCGAGTTAGTTGCGAGAGTGAGAGCTTCAGATATGGCTGTCATCACCTCAGGTATATATGAAAGATATGTAGAGGTGGACGGGGAACAGTATCATCACTTATTAAATCCAATTGATGGATATCCTATTGACAATGAGTTAGCCGGTGTAACTATTATATGTGAATCGTTAGTAGATGGGGACGCACTAGCTACGACTGTTTTTGCCAAAGGAATTGAGGAAGGATTGGCACTAGTTGAAACGCTTGATGATGTGGAAGTAATCTTTGTAACAAGGGACAGAGAATTAGTATTATCATCTGGAATAGAAGATAATTTTGAGTTGGTGAATGATAATTTTGATATTATAGACTAGTGAGTGGATGGGGGTTACGGTTATGACATTATCGACTTTTTTAAAGCTCGTCGAAATACAAACAAAGATTGCTAGTGTTTTTCCGTTTTTGATAGGTATATTATTTGTAAACTATCGATTTGGAAGCTTTCATTTAATGAATACGATTATATTCTTTGTTGCTATGCTCTGTTTTGATCTTACTACAACAGCGATTAATAATTATATGGACTACCTTAAAGCATCATCAGAAGTGTATCGAAGAGAGCGGAATATTATTGGGCAAAAGCAAATTGCTGAATCTACGGTAATTTTAACGATTGTTTCTTTGCTCGTAATTGCTTCATCATTGGGAATATGGCTTGTTTCTCGAACCGACTTATTTGTACTATTTGTGGGTATGCTCTGTTTTGCTATCGGTATTTTCTATACATTTGGACCGATTCCGCTTTCTAGAATGCCATTAGGAGAAGTG
Source organism: Natronobacillus azotifigens (assembly GCF_026805325.1). Lineage (GTDB taxonomy): Bacteria > Bacillota > Bacilli > Bacillales > Amphibacillaceae > Natronobacillus > Natronobacillus azotifigens. The sequence continues at coordinate 21,800 of NZ_JAPRAT010000019.1, read as the reverse complement.
TTTTCTGGTGTTGCAATGGGATTTGGCATTGTTTTTCTTGCTGTATATGTAAATGCGTACGATCAGGGAATTGTGCAATTGATCTGGGAAGGACGAACGGTGAGCTTTTATGCAGATTTAGTGCTTCTGTTTGAAATTGTCTTAATTTCTCTGCCTTGCATATTTACGATTGCGAATCTAATGTTAGCAAACAATATATGTGATTTAGAAGAAGATATTGATAATCACCGCTATACCCTACCATATTACATTGGTAAAAAATATGCAGTATGGCTGTTTAACGCACTATATGCCTTATCGTTCGTAGCGCTTATTTTAGCTGTTTTGCTTAACTTATTACCACCATTATTATTGTTTATTTTACTTGTTGGTTATCCAGTTTATCAACAAGTACAGAAGTTTAATCAAAAACAAGAAAAAACAGAGACCTTTATCGTAGCGGTAAAAAATTTAGTCTTAGTAAATGCTTCTTTTGTTGCTTTGTTATTTCTATCCCTGTTATTATTCCAGTAAAGCATCTGTTAACATGTTCAGATGCTTTACGTGGCGGTTTAAAAACATAAAAAGGAAAGAAAGGGAAGGAGGGCAGTTCGATGAAACCTACAGCTATACTAGAAGTAAAGGATCTCACTTTCCGTTATGATTTACGCAAGGAAGAAAAAACCTTATCGGCTGTCTCTTTTTCTGCCGATCCTGGAGAATGGATCGCAGTAGTGGGTGATAACGGATCAGGTAAGTCAACCTTGTCTCGCCTTCTTGTTGGGTTAATTGATCCAGAACATGGAACGATAAAGATCGATGGGTGTGTATTGGGAGAACAGTCCAAATGGAGTTTGCGACAACAAGTTGGAATCGTATTTCAAAACCCTGAAAATCAATTTATCGGAACAACGGTCCAGGATGATGTCGCTTTTGGTTTAGAGAATGTAAATATCCCTTTTCAAGAAATGAAAGAACGTGTAGAAGCTGCGCTAAAATTAGTAGATATGTTGGAGTTGCGCGATAAAGATCCCTCACAATTATCAGGGGGACAGAAACAACGAGTGGCAATTGCAGGGATACTTGCTTTGCAACCGAAATTGATTCTATTAGATGAGGCCTTTGTCATGCTTGATCCACAGAGTAGACGAGGTTTATTTTCTGTCCTACAAAATTTACGAAAAAAACAGGGTATTACGATAATTTCTATCACGCATGATCGCAATGAAGCAGCTCTTGCAGATCGAATAATAGTTATGGAACAAGGGGAGTTAATTCAAGTGGATAAACCATCATCGGTATTTGCGAAGCAAGAAAAGTTAGATGCACCTTTTGCAGAACAATTACGACGCAACTTAAAGTCCTGCGGTCGTAATGTTCCTGAGACATATATGACAGAGGATGAGTTGGTGGAGTGGTTATGCAAATAAAATTTGATCATGTCACAGCAGACTATCAACTGGGTCCTATTCGAAGCGCCAATATTATTCAAGATCTCGATCTACTACTCCCTAAACATTCCTTTACCGCAGTTATTGGACATACAGGAGCAGGGAAATCCAGTTTATTAAAGCTGATTAATGGACTGCTGCTGCCTCGTGAAGGGAATGTAGTGGTTGGAGATACCACTATAACACGAGAAGGTAACAAAGAATCATTGAAGCAGGTAAGAAAAAAAGTTGGCATGGTCTTTCAATTTCCTGAAGCGCAATTGTTTGCTCAAACGGTAGAAGAAGATATCGCATATGGCCCAATGAATTTTGGCTTATCAAAAGAGGAAGCAATCAAGGAAGCACAAGCGGCTGCACAATTAGTTGGTTTGGATCAAGATGTATTAAAGAAATCTCCTTTTTCCTTATCAGGAGGACAACAAAGGCGCGTAGCTATTGCGGGTATTCTTGCTTCCAATCCTGAAGTTTTGGTATTGGATGAACCAGGAGCAGGTTTAGATCCAGAAGGAAAGCGAGAAATCATGGCACTGATTAAGCAGCTACATGAGCAAAAAAAGATAACCACCTTGCTTGTAACGCATGATATGGATGATGTTGCTTTGTATGCAGAAGATGTTTTGGTGATGGAAAAAGGTTCTGTCGTAGCTCATCGAAAGGTCCGAGATTTCTTTGAACAGCTAACAGAATCAATGGATTGGGCAATCGAATTACCTGAAGCAAGACGTTTTCAATTGAAAATAGAGGCTAAGACAGGAAGAAAACTACCGATTGTTTGTTTGACGATCGAGGAACTTACCTCGGCATTGATCGAGGCGGAGCTTGTATGAACAAATTAATCTTAGGTCGTTATTTTCCGGGGGAATCTTGGATACATCAACTCGATCCACGAGGAAAATTAGTTGCTGCTATTTATTTTATAGGTATCCTTTTCTTTGCCGAAGGTTGGATAGGTTATTTATTATTGTTAGGGTTCACTCTATTGGTAATGCAAATGTCAGGCGTATCCTTGAAAATTTATCTACGTGGTGTGAGGCCACTTATTTGGTTGATTTTGTTTACCGTAACCCTACAGGTGTTGTTTACCGCTGGAGGGACGATTTATTTTGATTGGGGGCCGTTCACCGTCTCTAGTTACGGACTCATCAATGGTGTATTCATCTTTCTTCGGTTTGTCATGATCATTTTTATTTCAACAGTCGTTACATTAACTACGAAACCGATTGACTTAACAGATGCCATTCATGCATTGCTTCGACCACTGCGCGTAGTTAAAGTGCCGGTAGAGGATTTTGCTTTGATGTTATCCATTGCCCTACGTTTTATTCCGAATCTGTTAGACGAGACACAAAAGGTAATGGATGCGCAACGAGCGCGTGGTACAACGTTTGGAGAGGGAACATTAATCCAACAAATGAAGACTCTTGTGCCAATTGTGCTGCCGCTATTTGTTGGTTCCTTGAAACGAGCAGAAGATATGGCGGATGTGATGGAGGTAAGAGGTTATCAATCGGACAAGCCACGATCAAGTTTTCGTCAATTAACATGGACAAGGTATGACACAGTGTCCATCATAATCATGTTGTTATTGACTGCCATGCTTATGTTGGTTAATAGGATTGGGGCATACTACTAGTTGATGGATGGCTTTTTGGGTGTTTTATCATTAAAAAGGTGTAAAAAAAATCCATTATAACAGTAGGGTCTGATGGTTATTTTCCTATAAGTAACCATCAGACCTTTATAAAATATAGCTTTTAATTGTTTTTCTTGCAGGCAGAAATCTATCTTCTAGTAACGCAGTACGGGATACAATCAAGAAAAATAGCGCCAGTGGGCTTCTACTCACTGGCGCTATTTTCATGAAACGAAAAAGAATCCGAAATAAAAAAAGCTTAGTTATGCCAATAAAGTGGCAAGGAACTAAGTTTTTCTACAAATATATTTATGGAATGGGTTGGTGAAAATGGTAGCGGCGGAGGGGATCGAACCCACGACCTCACGGGTATGAACCGTACGCTCTCGCCAGCTGAGCTACGCCGCCACAACGGAAAAATTAAAAGTCACAAGTGATATATTACAACAGCCGACACACTGTGTCAATATATTTTTACAAAAACGAGTGTTCATTTTGAAGAGATCGCACCAACGCGTTGACCGATTTTTCTTCAAAGGAACGAAATGATACCCTGTATGGATAGTAAAGATAATAGCGAGTATGTATGCGTTAGAATTTTCATGTTCTAAGCGCAGGTTAGGTTAAATAATGTTTGCGTCTCCTGTTGAATGACGATCATTTTCAAAGAAAGACGTCGAACTATTTTTTTAAATGGACCCTTGATTTTGACAAAAAGTGAGAGGGAAGTATGGTTTAATAAGCAACATACTATGCGGGGAGTGAATGTATGTTGGATACAGTATCAGAAGTAAAAGACATGAAGTTATCAGGGCTGAAGTTAAACAACCTACAGGGGAAATGGGCGGAAAAATTACGTCTCTTGTTTATGGATAAAGGATTATTTTTATATCTTATTGCATTTTTATTGGGACGGGCCGTTATCTTAGAAGTCCTATCTCCGTTTTCGCTAGCATTTCTAGCAAGTGTTTGGTTTGTTCAAAAACGAAAATCAAACCCAACGATTGTGTTTAGTGTAGTCGGAGCGTTAACTGTCGGACCTTTACATAGCCTATATGTTGTAATGGCCGCACTTATCTTTGTACTATTTACGATGATCGGCAAGGGGGTTAATCAACAAAAACAGTTGCCATTCCTTGTTTTTTTCGCAAGTCTTATTCCAAGGGCAGTATACTATACGCTTTTTCAACAGTGGACAATCTATGAGGGTGCAATGGCTGTCACCGAGGCAATCTTATCTGCGGTGCTAGTATTGATATTTATGCAAAGTATTCCACTATTATCACCAAAAAGGTATAAACCAGCGTTAAAAAATGAAGAAATTATCTCTTTTATCATCTTAGTGGCATCGGTATTAAGTGGTATGGTTGGTTGGCAGATACAAGGAGTATTTGTAGATCAAGTTGTGGCAAGGTATCTCGTTATCCTATTTGCCTATATCGGTGGAGCAACAATGGGGTCTACTGTAGGTGTGGTGATTGGTTTAATAATAAGCTTGGCAAATGGAGCAACGTTAACGCAAATGAGTTTATTAGCATTTGGTGGTTTACTTGGTGGATTGTTAAAAGAAGCAAACAAGTTAGGGGTTGGGTTTGGGTTGTTTGTAGGTACGATGTTATTAGGGATATATGGTGGGGGATCAGAACCATTATTCCCCTCGATTTTGCAATCATTATTTGCGATTGCGTTTCTATTCTGTACACCGAAAGTTTGGATCAATCGTCTAGCCCGCTATATTCCCGGTACGAGTGAACATGCATTAGAGCAACAGAAGTATCTTCAAAAGGTAAGGGATGTAACAGCGAATCGAATGGAACAATTTTCTGGTGTTTTTCAAGCGTTGTCTCAAAGTTTCACTGGCAAAATGCCCGAACTTCATGAGAAAAATAACCAGGAGAAAGAGACGGATTACTTTTTAAGCAATGTGACGGAACGAACGTGTCAAACCTGTTTTAAAAAAGACTGGTGTTGGGCGAGGCACTTTGATGAAACTTATGAGCAGATGACTTCACTTAAGGAAGATTTAGAAAAAGGGTCGGTACCGAATAAAGCGCTACAAACAAAGTTTGCTAACCATTGTGTCAAGGCAAAGAAAGTAGAAGAAGTAATGCGAGAGGAACTTTCTTATTACGAGGCAAATCAACAATTGAAGAAACAGGTAGGAGAAAGTAGGCGTTTTGTAGCAGACCAGTTATTAGGTGTGTCTGAAGTTATGGAGAACTTTGCGAAGGAAATAGCAAACGAACGAGAAAGTCATGAACAACAAGAAGCGGAAGTAATTGCTGCACTAAAATCAATCGGGATGGAAATAGAGCAACTAGATATTTATTGCCTTAGAAAAGGAGAGATAGATATCGAGATGACTTTATCGGTCTATCAATATCACGGTGAAGGGGAAAAGGTAATAGCTCCGATTTTATCTGATATCTTGAAAGAAACGATTGTGGTAAAAGAGGAAGAAGTATCGCCGATGCCAAATGGTTATTGTTATTTAATTTTCCATTCAGCAAAAAAGTACGAACTTTCGATTGGTGTTGCTCATGCTGCACTTGGAGGAGGATTTATTTCAGGAGACAGTTATTCAACAATGGAACTAAGCTCTGGGAAGTATGCGTTAGCAATTAGTGATGGAATGGGTAATGGAAAACGTGCTCGTGAGGAGAGTATGGAAACATTGCGCTTGTTACAACAAATTCTTCAATCAGGTATTGCGGAACAAGTAGCAATCAAATCGATCAATTCTATCTTATCATTACGGACAAATGACGAAATCTTTTCAACATTGGACTTAGCAATGGTTGATTTGCAAACAGCACATGTGCAGTTTCTGAAAATAGGTTCTACGCCAAGCTTCGTAAAAAGATTTAATCAAGTGCATATGATTGAATCTAGTAATTTACCGATTGGTATCATTAAAGATTTTGATGTAGATGTGGTAGACGAGCAATTAAAGGACGGAGATATCTTAATTATGACCAGTGATGGAATCTTTGAAGGGCCAAAGCATATCGAGAATCCCGATCTATGGTTGAAGCGGCAAATCAAGAATTTTGCCACCGATGATCCCCAAGAAATTGCTGATTTACTTTTAGAGGAAGTAGTTCGAGCAACTGCTGGAAAAATTGAAGATGATATGACGATCTTAGTAGCAAAGATAGATAAATATAAAGCCAAATGGGCGAATGTCCCCCTATATCATAAACAAGCCAATTAATTTCTTCCTTCATGAAGAGGTTGTTCAAAAAGCTATCAAATGTTAAACGGCCCATTTTCTCGCCGACTTTTTGAACAGGTTTGATAAAGGAAGAACATGCAAGAATAAAACCTGTTTTCTCACTTTTTGCGTATAAATAATAATAGATTCGTCGACAATGGTGCTAAGTAGATTAGTTTAACGAAAACACTGCAAGGCATAGGAGGAGCGAATCACATGAAAACAGGGACTTTGAAGCAAATTTTGTTAATAACGGATGGGTGTTCAAATAAAGGAGAAGATCCTTCCATGGTAGCAACATTGATTCAGCAACAAGGAGTTACTGTAAACGTAATTGGGGTATTGGAAGATGACCAAAGTGAGAATCCGGTTGGTTTAGAAGAAGTAGAAGAAATTGCGTTGGCAGGAGGTGGCGTTAGTCAGATTGTTTATAAGCAAGCTTTGTCACAGACGGTTCAAACAGTTACAAGACAAGCAATGACACAGACCCTACAGGGAGTTGTTAATAAAGAATTAAAGCATATCTTAGGTGATAACCAAACAATCGATGCTTTGCCACCTGAACAACGCGGAGAAGTGATGGAAGTTGTGGAAGACTTGAGTGAGACTTCTAATATAGAAGTATTAGTTTTAGTAGATACGAGTGCTAGTATGCAAAATAAACTGCCCACGGTTAAAGAAGCACTAATAGATTTGTCGGTTAGTATGAACGCCCGAATTGGGAAGAATCGATTTTCTATCTATACATTCCCAGGAAAAAGAAATGCGATAAACAAAGTAATCGATTGGTCAGAAAAACTGGATAAAGTATCGTCTGTTTTCCCTAAATTAACAAGTGGAGGCATTACCCCAACAGGTCCTGCATTAAAAGAAGCCATGCATCAGTTTAGCAAAACAGGTCTTCTAAGGAGTTTGAAACGAGATGATGAATCAAACCTTGAAGAATTCGGAAGTTAATTTAAAGCCTGGAACGGTCATTACCGGGAAGTGGAATAAGAAAAGCTACCATATCCATGCGTGCTTGGGGCAAGGGGCAATCGGATCCGTTTACCTAGCAAAGCAATCAGATCAAAAGATGGTTGCACTGAAAATCAGTGATAAAACCGCATCGATCACAACAGAGGTAAATGTATTGAAAAGTTTAGCAAAGGTCCAGGGATCTACCCTCGGACCTTCTTTGTTTGATGTCGACGATTGGATTGATCGAAGAGGTCAATGCTATCCGTTTTACACTATGGAGTATGTAAGAGGAAATGAGTTACGATCATTCCTTCGTTCGCGTGGTGATCAATGGCTTGGTTTGCTTTTCATCCAACTGCTTGAGGATTTAGAGCGACTGCATCAACAGGGGTGGGTTTTTGGTGATTTGAAAATAGATAATTTGATTGTTGCTTCTTCTCCCCCTAAGTTACGGTGGATTGATGTAGGTGGGACGACGCAAATTGGCAGGTCGATTAAGGAGTATACAGAGTTTTATGATCGTGGTTATTGGCAAGCAGGTTCCCGGAAGGCTGATCCAAGTTATGACCTATTTGCATTGGCAATGGTTGCACTACATTACGCATATCCAAATCAATTTGATCGAGGTAGTCATCCATCAAAAACGTTAATCGAAAAAGTGAAAAGTGCTAGACTGTTGGCTCCGTATCAAGATTGCTTACGAAAAGCGTTGCAAGGTCGATATCAATCGAGTGAAGCAATGAAAAAAGATCTAAACAAAATCCTACTTCAATCTCAACCGAAAAGAGAACCCGTACAGAACAGTGGAAAAAGGCAAAGGCCAATCACAAAATTCAGTGCTAAGCTTGCTTGGCTAGAAAGTTTAATCATTTTAATCATCGCAAGCTTATTTTGGATCATCTATTATTTTATCTAATTGTAGTTGATGCTTTCTATTGGGGTATGAACATGTTAGGATATACTTGGTTAGTAATGAAAGGATTGGACAAGTTTGAGGATGGGTAGGGAAAAGAAATGAAGCAAGAAGTAGATCAGTTTATTAAACGACACCAATTGTTTGAGCCTTTTACTACTTTATTAGTTGGGGTTTCGGGTGGCCCTGATTCTATTGCTCTCTTGAATTATTTATATGACATGAAAGTCGATTGGGGTTTTCACTTGGTTGCCCTATCTGTTGACCATCAGTTGCGAGGGGAAGAGTCACAAGCTGATCTTCAGTATGTGAAACAGTATTGTGAAGAAAGATCGATAACATTTGTTGGTGTTTCACTAGATGTTCCGAATTATAAAAGTAAACATAAATTAGGCACGCAAGAAGCGGCTCGAGCAATGCGATATCAATTTTTTGAGGAACAAATGAAAGAAAACCAAGCGGATTATCTTGTGCTAGGCCATCATGGTGATGATCAAGTCGAAACAATGTTTATGAGGATGACCCGTGGAGCAAACCCGGCTTCGTTAACAGGGATACCAATAAGTCGAACCTTTGCTACAGGTAAACTAGTTCGCCCATTCTTATCTGTTACTAAAGAACAGATTGAATCTTATTGTTCGGCTAATGATCTTGTGCCAAGAAGAGATCCATCCAATCATGAGGATCATTATACAAGGAACTATTTTCGCATGCATATTTTGCCGTTGTTAAAAGATCAAAATCCGAATTTACACCAATCCGTACAGAAATTAAGTGAAAATATGACGGATGATAGCAATTTCTTGGATGAACAAGCACGAAAAGTTAGTGATGAAATTATTCAGTATGAAGATGATCCAAAACAAGTAACGTGTTCCATTATTCAAGTAAAAAAACAGCCCTATGCTTTACAAAGGCGTATGTTTCATCTAATATTAAATTATCTATATGATACCCTGCCCAGTGGACTGTTTTATGGTCATGAGACACAGTTTTTTGACCTTTTACATAGTGAACGAGCCAATGTTTCCGTGAATTTGCCTAATAAGTTAAGCATGATTAAATCCTATCAAAACCTTCATTTTCAGTTTTATCAAAAAAAAGAAGTTGATTTTTTCAAAACCCTAACTATTCCGGGTAAGGTGATGCTACCAACTGGTGCGGAAGTACATGCATCAATTATTTCATCTGATCAAAAAACGAAAGATAAGGAAAAGCATAAAGATTATTATTTTTTCCCACTTCATAACAACCTTCAAGAAAGCGACTTGGCTATTCGCTATCGATTACCAGGGGATCGTATATATTTACAAGGGTTAAACGGTCGAAAGAAGGTAAAGGATATTTTTATTGATGAAAAAATACCTGTGTATCAACGTGATGATTGGCCGTTAGTTGTCGAAAAAACGGGTGAGGTGCTGTGGGTAGTAGGTCTCGCGAAGGGGACGCCAAGTGGTTCATACCGCTTAAATGGAGATCGGTTTGTTCAAATGGAATATAGAAGGAAGACGTAACAAAAACTTTAGGAGGATCGGGATGCACAACGACATCGAAAAAATATTAGTATCACAACAAGAGATTGAAGAGAAATGCAAAGAATTAGGAGAACAGCTAGCACAAGAATATCAAGATCATTATCCTTTAGCAATTGGTGTCTTAAAGGGAGCTTTACCATTTATGTCAGATATTCTTCGTCATATGGATACATATTTAGAGATGGATTTTATGGACATTTCTAGCTATGGTGGTGAAATGCGTTCTTCAGGAGAAGTCAAAATTGAAAAAGATTTAAATACCAAAGTTGAGGGTAGAGACTTATTGATTATCGAGGATATCATTGACAGCGGTTTAACGCTTAGCTACCTCGTTGATCTGTTCAAATATCGGAAAGCGAAATCAATTAAGATTGTTACTTTGCTGGATAAACCAGAAGGACGAACAGTTGACATTAAAGCAGATGTTGTAGGTTTTCAAGTTCCGAATGAATTTGTTGTCGGTTATGGGTTAGATTATCAAGAGAAGTATCGTAATCTCCCTTACATTGGTGTGTTAAAACCACATATTTATGGTGGAGAGTAAATATATTTGTTTTACATGTTTTTTCAGTGCGTAACATATTTTTAAAAGGCAAACACGCTTTAGTTGTAATCAGCCTTTCAAATATGGTACTATTTACTATAGTTTTCTCGCTTGGGAGGAGGTAAGGGATGAAGAATCGAATCGTTCGTAATATAATTTTTTATTTTGTGATATTTCTTGTATTGATTTCTGTAATGAATATGATTACAGGTCAAAACGCTTCAACAGAAGAATACAAATTTCATCAATTCACCGAAAAGTTGGATAATGGTGAAATTGAATCAATGGTAATGCGTCCCCATAATGGTGTTATGCGAATAAGTGGTACGCTAGCTGATGAAGACGAAACTAATTTTATTACACATATTCCAAATAATCCGCAAATTGTAGAAGAGGTTACGTCCATAGCAGAAAGTCAGGAAGTTATCGGCTTTTTGGGAGAAGAACAACCAAGTGGATGGGTTCAATTTCTCACGGCGATGCTGCCGTTCATTATAATTATCTTAATTTTCTTTTTCCTAATAAATCAATCACAAGGTGGAGGAAGCCGAGTGATGAACTTTGGGAAGAGTAAAGCAAAGATGTACAGTGAAGAGAAAAAGAAAGTGCGCTTTAAAGATGTTGCAGGTGCAGATGAAGAGAAACAAGAACTGGTTGAAGTTGTTGATTTCTTAAAAGATCCGCGTAAGTTTACTGCTATCGGTGCAAAGATTCCTAAAGGTGTTTTACTTGTGGGTCCTCCGGGAACGGGGAAAACCTTATTAGCTCGAGCAGTTGCTGGTGAAGCTGGCGTACCATTTTTCTCAATCAGTGGTTCTGATTTCGTAGAAATGTTTGTTGGTGTCGGTGCGTCCCGTGTGCGTGACTTGTTTGAAAATGCGAAAAAGAATGCGCCGTGTATTATCTTTATCGATGAGATCGATGCAGTAGGTCGTCAACGTGGTGCAGGTGTAGGTGGCGGGCACGATGAACGTGAACAGACACTGAATCAATTGCTCGTTGAAATGGATGGTTTTGGTGAAAATGAAGGTATCATTATTATCGCTGCAACAAACCGTCCGGATATCCTTGATCCAGCTTTACTAAGACCTGGTCGTTTTGATCGTCAAATTACAGTCGATCGTCCAGATTTAAGAGGTAGAGAAGATGTACTAAAAGTACACGCTCGTAATAAACCACTTGCAGATGATGTGGAGTTGAAAACCATTGCGATGAGAACTCCAGGTTTCTCAGGTGCCGATTTAGAAAATTTACTTAATGAAGCTGCCCTAGTTGCGGCTAGAGGTAATAAACAAAAAATTGAGATGGTCGATGTTGATGAAGCCATTGATCGAGTTATCGCAGGGCCAGCGAAGAAGAGTCGAGTTATCTCTGAAAAAGAGAAAAACATTGTTGCTTATCATGAAAGTGGTCATACGATAATTGGTATGGTTCTTGACGAGGCAGACATGGTTCATAAAGTAACGATAGTTCCTCGAGGACAGGCAGGTGGTTATGCGGTAATGCTACCACGTGAAGATCGTTATTTCATGACGAAGCCAGAACTGCTAGATAAAATCACTGGATTACTAGGTGGTCGCGTCGCGGAAGAAATTATTTTTGGGGAAGTAAGTACTGGTGCCCATAATGACTTTGAACGGGCGACAGGCATTGCTCGAAAAATGGTAACAGAGTATGGAATGAGTGATAAAATTGGACCACTACAATTTGGCAGTGCGGGTGGCCAAGTGTTCCTTGGTCGAGATATGCAAAATGAAGCAAATTATAGTGATGCAATTGCCTATGAGATAGACCAAGAAATGCAAAACTTTATTAATCAATGTTACCAACGTGCAAAAGATATTCTAACAGAAAACCGAGATAAGTTAGAATTAGTTGCAAAAACACTGTTGGATATCGAAACACTTGATGCAGATCAAATTAAATCTCTATTTGAAACAGGGGCGTTACCTGATCCCGTTGTGTCAGAACAAGATGGAACACCACCAACAGAAGAAGCTGCTACAAAAGAAGAGCAGCAGGATGTAAAGGTAAATATCCATTCAAAACCAGAAGAAGACTCCACTGTTGTTTCGGATCAAGCAAATGATATTGATGAGCAAGCAAAAGATGGAGATTCAAACGAAGAAAAATAAATGTATAATATGGACTGATACAAACAACCATAATTCGGTGTGTGTATCAGTCCTTTTATTTATCTCGGAGTAACGGACGCTAGCACCCCGAATGGTGCAAAGGCCTTTAGGTCATCCTTTAGGGCTAACAATCAGTGGAGGAATACCTAAAAACCCCTACGACTGAAATTTCGCTTTTTTCGATCTTTTTCTTTTGTCGAAATAGTCTTGGATGAATCTTGGTTTGTTTTCGTGAAAATTAATGATAAAATGTACGAAACTAGAAGAAAAATCAGCGTTTTTGTTGTTATCGTCCCTATAACATCGGTAAAATAGGTAGTGCAAGGTGTTAGGGAGAATATTTAGAAACGTACATGGAGTTGAGTAAATGATATTTGTCTTTGATGTAGGCAATACAAACACAGTATTAGGTATTTTTAAAGAGGATAAATTGGCATATCAATGGAGGATAAAGACGGATCGAGAAAAGACAGAAGATGAATTTGCCATGCTAATTAAATCATTATTTGAACATGAATCACTTTCATTTAAAGATATAGAGGGAATCATTATCTCATCTGTTGTACCACCGATTATGTATTCGTTTGAACGAATGGCTGAAAAGTACTTCAATCAAAAGCCAATTGTGGTGGGAGACTATCCGATTGGATCTTATCTAAAAATGAAATATCCAAATCCAAATGAGCTTGGAGCTGATCGAATCGTTAATGCGGTCGGTGCAATTCAAGAATATGGTGCTCCACTAATTATTATTGACTTCGGAACAGCTACTACGTATTGTTATATCGATCAAGATGCTGCTTACGTTGGTGGTGCAATTGTTCCAGGGATTAAAATTTCATTGGATGCCTTATACACCAATGCGGCAAAATTACCTAAAGTAGAAATTACCCACCCTAAAGAAATCATCGGCTTATCGACAGTTGAAGCGATGCAATCGGGTGTTTATTTTGGCTATGTAGGCCAAGTAGACGAAGTTGTAAGGAGATTTCAAAAGGAAAGTGGAACAAACCCAAAAGTAATTGCTACAGGAGGGTTGTCCACGCTAATTGCGGACGAATCAAATACCATTGACATCACAGACCCCGCATTAACATTAAAAGGATTATATATTATTTATCAAAAGGTTCAACAAGCAAACAACAAATCTGATCATGATAAAAAGGAGTAAGGAAATTGAGTGACTATTTAATTAAGGCAACAGCTTTCCAAGGTACAGTAAGAGCCTATGCGATTCAGTCTACAAATACTGTAGAAGAAGCGAGAAGACGTCATGATACATGGGCTACTGCTTCAGCTGCTCTGGGCAGAACAATTACGATCACAACGATGATGGGTGCAATGCTTAAAGGAGAGGACAAGTTAACAGTCAAGTTGGAAGGAGATGGTCCAACAGGTCCAATTATCGCTGATGCAAATGCAAAAGGAGAAGTCCGTGGATATATCACACAGCCACATGTTGATTTTGATTTGAACAGTAACGGAAAGTTAGATGTAGCCCGTGCTGTCGGAACATCAGGTAGTTTAAGTGTCGTAAAAGACCTTGGTCTGAGAGACCATTTTACTGGACAAGTACCGATTGTTTCAGGGGAAGTTAGTGAAGACTTCACTTATTATTTTGCTACTTCAGAACAAGTGCCTTCAGCGGTGGGCGCAGGAGTTTTAGTAAATCCTGACCACACAATTTTAGCTGCGGGTGGATTTATTGTCCAAGTAATGCCAGGGGCAACAGAAGAAACAATTGACCAAATAGAAAAGCAAATCGCAAATATCCCCCCAATCTCATCGTTAATACGCGAAGGAAAATCACCGGAAGATATTGTAACTGATTTGTTTGGGAAAGATCAGGTAAAGATCTTAGAAAGAATGCCTATACAATTTTTGTGCAAATGTTCCATGGATCGAATTAAGAATGCTATCCGTAGTTTGGGAGATGATGAGATTGATCAAATGATCAAAGAGGATGGGGGAGCAGAAGCAACCTGTCATTTTTGTAATGAACAATATAAATTAACGGAATCTGACCTTGAATCATTAAAGCAAACTGGGGAGAATAAGTAAATGAGAATGAAAAGAAAGTTACTGTGGATCGTTATTGCATTGTTGCTCGTATCTAATGTTGTGACATTACTAATCCTCAATAGTGGTGAGAAAGAAAACAGACGAATGCACGGAGGAACAACGGAAGGTAATCAGGGAAATCAAGTAGCAGCGACAATAGGTGGTGAAGAGATTAGCTATGAATATTGGCTTGATCACTTAGAACAATCATATGGACGTAAAGCACTGAAAGAAATAATTAATCATCACGTGATTGAACAATTAGCTCAAGAGAATAATATAACGATCGAGCAAGGTATTTTAGACCTGGAGACATCTTTCTTGTTTACATTAGAAGGGACGCTAACGTCTACTCAAGTAGAAGAAAAAAAAGCGGAATGGGAAGAAATGATTAAGCATCGCTTGTCTGTTGAAGAGCTTGCTACGATGGATGTCGATGTTCCAGAAGCAGAAATTCAGGCATATTATGACCGGTATAGAAATCAATATAGTTTTTCTCAACATATTCAAATCTCGCATATCATTGTTCCGGATCGATCTACAGCGGATCGTGTGATCGAGGAACTAGATCAAGGTGCTTCCTTTTCCGCATTAGCACGAGAATATACAATTGATGATGAGACACGACGTGATGGGGGTTACTTAGGTTACTTTACCGCTTCAAATAGTTTCTTACCTTCTGGTTATTTTGAGCGTGCAACGGCGTTGGAAGAACATGAATACAGTGAGCCTTTTCAAACAGGTGAGGGAATAGGTATTCTCTATTTACATCGAAATCTTCCAAGTGTTGAGTTAACTTATGATCAGGTTCGCAATCACATCCGTCGAATACTGGCATTAGAACAAATTCACCCTGCTCCTAATCCGACTGATTTTTGGAATGAATTAAATGTCGAATGGATTTATTAGTGAATCGGTTGACAATTATTGTATCAAGGTATAAAATTTAATTAAACAAATAAGAATACTCGGAATTAGGAGGGATTTACATGAAAATAGCAAAATCGATGGTAGATTTAGTTGGTAACACTCCGATTGTTAAACTGAACCGTATTACTAGTCAAGAGGATGCAGAGGTTTATGTAAAGTTAGAATTCATGAATCCAGGTAGTTCGGTAAAAGATCGGATCGCATTAGCGATGGTGGAAGCTGCTGAAGAAGGTGGACAATTAAAATCAGGGGACACTATCATCGAACCGACGAGTGGTAATACAGGTATTGGGCTTGCGATGGTGGCAGCGGTGAAAGGGTATAAAGCAATTTTGGTAATGCCAGATACCATGAGTTTAGAACGTAGAAATTTATTGCGTGCTTACGGGGCTGAATTAGTTTTAACACCAGGTTCTGAAGGAATGAAGGGCGCGATTAAGAAAGCAGAAGAATTACGTGAAGCAAATGGGTACTTCATGCCGCAACAGTTTCAGAATGAAGCAAATCCAGCCATCCATGAGCGTACTACTGGGAAAGAAATTGTTGAACAAATGGGGTCGGAATTGGATGCGTTTGTTGCTGGTATTGGAACGGGTGGAACAATTACAGGTGCTGGAAAAGTCCTAAAGGAAGCCTATTCCAATATAAAAATTTATGCAGTTGAACCAAAAGATTCTGCGATTTTATCAGGAGGAGAACCTGGTCCTCACAAAATTCAAGGGATTGGTGCAGGCTTTGTGCCAAAAGTATTAAATACAAAAGCATACGATGAGATTATCACCGTTTCGAATGACGAAGCATATGAAACAGCTAGAGAAGCTGCTCGTTTAGAAGGACTACTTGGTGGCGTGTCTTCGGGTGCTGCAATCTTTGCGGCTAAACAAGTAGCTAAAAAGCTTGGTAAAGGGAAAAAAGTATTAGCTGTTGTTCCGAGTAATGGAGAGCGTTATTTATCAACACCACTTTATCAATTTGATGATGAGTAATTTGTTACATCAAAAAGTCTCTTTTTAGCTGCATTTTAGGTTATTAGGTCTTTCAAGTGTTATATCGTCCATGTAGAAATCATGCGTTTTAGTAAGAGCTCGCCATTTGGTGAGCTTTTTTACTTTCTAGGATTACAAAATTCGTTAGCTGTGAATAACTTTTCCGGACAGAATATAGTCTCCTTCAGCTCCGAGCACCAAAAACTAGGCAACTTCACGTACCAATCCGCGATAAGTCATCATCGGTTCGCAAGCAAAACGTGATTCCTTTATCTCCATTGATTATCTCCAGTTGCTACGTTTTTAATCGGCGCTCTGCGCTTTTGTACCTTTCCGCTTAAATGAGAGTTTCTTAAAGAAAAAGGGCAAATTTTGTGCTTTTTTGTCATATTTGATGTTAAAATAAAGGGAAAAAGTAGGGGCGATTAAGTTGAACCGAATCATACAAACAAAGAAAGGCTCCATTGATTTACGTCAAAAAACAGCCGTAATGGGTATTTTGAATATTACCCCAGACTCTTTTTCTGATGGTGGAAAGTATAATCATATCGATCAAGCAGTGGGGAAAGCGATCTTAATGGAAAGTCAAGGTGCGGATATTATTGATGTTGGCGGTGAATCCACTAGGCCGGGGTATACTCCTGTCTCAGAAGAAGAAGAAATTGAACGGGTGATACCAGTTATCGAACGGATTAACAAAGAAGTTTCTATTCCTATCTCGATTGATACGTTTAAAGAAAAGACAGCCAAATATGCAGTTGAAGCTGGTGCTGATATAATCAACGACGTATGGGGGGCAAGACGAGAGCCTGAAATAGCCACTGTCGCATCAAAGTATAATGTACCGATTATTCTTATGCACAATAGAGAACAGGAAAAATACAAGCAATTTTTACCTGATGTGATAAAAGATTTAGAAGAAAGTATTCGTATCGCAATGAATAAAGGAGTGCCAACTAACCAAATCATTTTAGATCCTGGTGTCGGTTTTGCAAAGTCTGTTGAACAAAATATTCTTGTTATGCAAGGGTTAGATGAACTGCTTCAACTCGGTTATCCTATATTGTTAGGAACTTCTCGAAAATCAATGATCGGAAAAATTCTCGATCTACCAGTAGATCAACGAGATGAGGGGACAGGTGCGACCACTTGTTACGGGATAATGAAAGGTATAGATCTAATCAGGGTTCACAACGTGGAATTAAATGTGCGAATGGCTAGAATGATGGATGTGTTGGTTGGGAAGGGGTAAATAGATATGGATAAAATTTATTTGAATAGATTATCTTTTTATGGATATCATGGATTGTTTAAAGCGGAAAGTGAACTAGGTCAGCGTTTCTATGTCGATTTGGAATTAGAATTGGATTTAAAGCCAGCGGGTATATCAGATGAAATGGAAGACTCCATTAACTATGGAGAGGTCTATCAACTAACAAAAGAAGTTGTAGAGGGAGAGCGGTTATCACTTATTGAAGCGGTAGCAGAAAAGATTTCTGCTCAATTACTAAGTAATTTCGCTCAACTAACTGCTTGTCGTGTAAAAGTAGTTAAACCCGATCCCCCAATCCCAGGTCACTATGAATCGGTAGCGGTTGAAATATACCGGGTGCGGTCATGATGAAAAATCGATCTTATATTGCTTTGGGCTCAAATATTACTCCGCG
This sequence comes from Natronobacillus azotifigens, assembly GCF_026805325.1. Lineage (GTDB taxonomy): Bacteria > Bacillota > Bacilli > Bacillales > Amphibacillaceae > Natronobacillus > Natronobacillus azotifigens. Next base: position 3,792 of record NZ_JAPRAT010000019.1, on the reverse strand, counting down.
TTTCTATTATTTGCAAGAAGCAGAAAAAAACCTTGCCAGTTGTGATCAAATTAAGGTTACAAATAGATCTCACATCTATGAAACCTTGCCGGTTGGGTTTATGGATCAAGGTCAATTTCTTAATATGGTTATTGAAGTGGAGACGAACTTCACGCCTACAGAACTATTGGCATATTGCCAAGAAGTTGAACTTTCTTTAGGCCGAAAAAGGGAGATTAGATGGGGCCCTCGAACAATTGATCTTGACATTTTGCTGTATAATCACGAAAATATGGAGACGGAGCAATTAATTTTACCGCATCCAAGCATGCGAGAACGTGCTTTCGTTATGGTTCCTTTAGCGGACGTGAACCCAGACATAGAGATTCCGGGCTTGGAAAAGAAGGTTTCTGAAGTGTTAACAGAATTACCTGCAGAAGAGAAGAGAGGCGTAGTGAAATGGATAGCACCAGTTGGGGAAGAAGAGTAAAGGCTTTTCGAAAACTTAAAGGGTATACGCAAATAGATTTTGCAAAATCAATCGGTGTTTCCGTCTCCGTTGTTGGAGAGATTGAACGGGGAAAACGTGTTCCCTCAGAGGAGTTTTTGTTAAAAACTTCGGAAACACTAGATATTGCAATAGCTGAACTCAAACCGAAGTAAATGTATGGAGAAGAGGCGATAAATAATGTTCAAAATCGGTGACGTAACGATTCCGAATCCTGTTGTGTTAGCACCGATGGCTGGTGTGAGTAACTGGGCATTCCGGTTAACAGTGAAAGAATTTGGTGCCGGGCTAGTATGTGCGGAAATGGTTAGTGATAAGGGAATTGTTAACCGAAACAAAAGAACAATGGATATGTTATATATTGATGAAGAAGAGAAGCCGATGAGTTTACAGATATTTGGTGGGGAACGAGAGTCTATGGTGGAAGCAGCTAAGTTCGTTGATCAACATACGAATGCAGATATCATTGATATTAACATGGGATGTCCAGTACCTAAAATCACGAAATGTGATGCTGGTTCTCGATGGTTGTTGCATCCAGATAAGATGTATGAATTTGTAAAAGCGGTTGTATCTGCTGTCGATAAGCCAGTGACAGTGAAAATGCGTACGGGGTGGGATGAAAACAGTATTTATGCCATAGAAAATGCAAAGGCGTTAGAAGCCGCAGGTGCTAAAGCTGTGGCATTGCATGGACGGACGAGAGAGCAAATGTATGAAGGAGTTGCGGATTGGGAAGTAATTAAACAAGTGAAGCAAAGTGTATCTATTCCTGTAATAGGAAATGGTGATATCGATTCGCCGCAAATGGCTAAGCAACGCATGGATGAAACGGGTGTTGATGCGATTATGATTGGCAGAGCTGCACTAGGTAATCCGTGGATTATGTATCGAATTGCTACGTATTTAAAAACGGGTGAGCTAATTGAGGAACCGAATCCAGCAGAAAAAATTAAGGTGTGTTTGTTGCATGCAGACCGACTGATTCGTATTAAGTCTGAAAAGGTGGCAATCATGGAAATGCGTAAACATGCAGCATGGTATTTAAAAGGGTTAAAAGGAAACGGGAAAATTCGAAAAGAAATTAATGAAATGGAAACGCGTGATCAATTAGTAGATTTGCTTTATGACTATGTAGAACAATTGAATGCACATATATCGATACCCTAAATATTAATGTTGACAGGTGTTGGCTGCTTTTCCTATACTAACGTAGAATGTAGGCTGTCAGTTCTTGCTGGCGGTCTTTTAATTGCTTGTATACATATGTTATGATCAGTTTATGGTAAATTCGCTTTTTTTATTATTTATATTATATAATGAAACAAATCAAACGGGAGTGATATAGTAATGTCAGAAGAATTAAACGAGCATATGCGGGTTCGGCTTGATAAGTTGAATGCAATTCGTGAAAAAGGAATGGATCCTTTTGGAGATAAATTTGAGCGAACGCACTTAGCCGCGGACCTTAAAACTTCTTTCGATCAATTTTCAAAGGAAGAGTTAGAAGAAAAATCAATCAAAACAACGGTTGCGGGAAGAATTATGACGAAGCGTGGAAAAGGGAAAGCTGGTTTTTCTCATATTCAGGATTTAAGTGGACAAGTTCAACTATATGTAAGAAAAGATGCGATAGGTGACGAGGCTTATGAGTTGTTTAATACAGCTGATTTGGGAGATATCGTTGGTGTCACTGGAACTGTATTTAAAACAAATGTAGGAGAATTGTCTGTTAAAGCATCTCAATTTCATCTGTTAACAAAATCTCTACGTCCATTACCTGAAAAATTTCACGGGCTTAAAGATGTAGAACAACGATATCGCCAACGTTATTTGGATTTAATTACGAATCATGATAGTAAAGAAACTTTTATCATGAGAAGCAAGATTATTCAGTCCATGCGACGTTATTTGGATGATGCAGGCTTTTTAGAAGTGGAGACCCCGATGATGCATAGTATCGCTGGAGGTGCTTCGGCGCGACCTTTTACTACGCACCATAATGCTCTTGATATCCCTCTCTATATGCGTATTGCCATCGAACTACATCTTAAAAGATTGATTGTTGGTGGGATGGAACGAGTTTATGAGATTGGCCGAGTATTCCGTAATGAAGGAGTGTCCACGCGTCACAATCCTGAATTTACAATGTTAGAATTATATGAAGCGTATGCGGATTATCATGATATCATGAATTTGGTTGAGAATATGGTTGCACACATTGCGAAGGAAGTAACCGGTTTTACTACCGTAATGTACGGAGATGAAGAAATCGATTTAAAACCATCCTGGAAAAGGGTTCATATGGTAGATATTATAAAAGAATACACTGGCGTGGATTTTTGGAAGCATATGTCTACCGAAGAAGCAAAGGCTCTAGCGGAGGAACACGGAATTGAAATAAAAGAGACGATGGAGTTCGGTCATATTGTTAATGAATTTTTTGAACAGCGAGTAGAAGAAGAACTCGTTCAGCCAACTTTTGTCTACGGACATCCAGTAGAAATTTCGCCTCTTGCTAAAAAGAATAAAGAAGATGAGCGATTCACTGATCGCTTTGAGCTTTTCATTGTTAGACGTGAGCATGCAAATGCATTTTCGGAATTGAATGATCCAATTGATCAGCGACAACGATTTGAAGCACAGGTTAAAGAGAAGGAAATGGGAAATGATGAAGCTCATGAAATGGATGAGGATTTCTTAGAAGCTTTAGAATATGGCATGCCACCAACAGGTGGTTTAGGGATCGGAATTGATCGCCTTGTTATGTTATTGACAAATGCACCATCTATTAGAGATGTGTTATTGTTCCCGCAAATGCGTAACCGTGAATTTTAATAAAGTGAAACTTTACTCAGCCGTGGTTCGCGATCTTCATTGTTAATTGTTAGTCCTAACGGATGACCTAAAGACTCTGGAGGTATTCGTAGTGCTGCGTCCGATACGCCCCTGTAAACAACTTTGATCTTTTTGATGTTTTGAAGTGGGAGTCTTGCGAGTGGTTGGTTCATGAAAAAACAAAAGAACCTTATGTAGAGGTTCTTTTGTTTTTTCATATAGTTTTATTGGAAAAAATGTGTGCTTGCTTTATTTGATTTCAGGTGTTATATTAGTTTCTGTTCTGCAAAAATAATAGAACGATAGAAATTGATTAAGTGTTGACTATTTCATTCCAACATGTTATATTAATCAAGTCGCCAAAATTAATTCTTAATTAAGGCGGTGAAAATATTATTAAAAAACTCTTGACTTTAATGTCTTAGTTTTATATAATATAAAAGCTGTCGCAAGCGAAGGCAGTAACA
>NZ_JAPRAT010000018.1 GCF_026805325.1 Natronobacillus azotifigens | reverse complement strand
TATAATATGAAATTTGTTAGTTTCGGAAGATCGATCTAGGATAAAGTTCTTTTTCTTTTTTCTTGGACATGATAGAGTAAAGTAAGCCTTATCATAACATTATAAATTTTTTAACAAAAATATTAAAGAGAAGTAGAGGATATCAATGAATAAACCAAAACTATCAGACGTAGCTGAACTTGCGGGTGTGTCACTTACCACTGTTTCTCGTGTTTTGAATAATCGAGGTTACATTGGGGATAAGACAAGAAAAAAGGTTCATGAAGCAATGGAAGAATTGAATTATTATCCAAATGAAATTGCAAGATCATTGTTCATTAGCAAGACATACATTATTGGTGTTATTTTTCCAACAACAAATAATCCATTCTATGGACAACTCATTTATCACCTAGAAAATTTCTGTGAAGCATTAGGTTATAAAGTTTTATTATGTAATAGTGGTGGGCGCGAAGACAAGGAGCGTGCTTACTTGGAAATGTTACAACGCCACCAAGTGGATGGAATCATCGCTGGTGCACACAATAGAGGAATTGATACGTATCATCGCTCGAGAATGCCTATCGTAAGTGTGGATCGTTTCTTAGCCGATCATATTCCCGTTGTATCAAGTGATAACTATCGTGGAGGGGAATTGGCAACACAACATTTACTTGAGCGAGGTTGTAAGCATATTTTTCATATTAATGGTCGACGTTCATTAGAAACACCAGCTAATTTAAGACGTGATGCTTATGAGGAAACGATGAAGAAACATAAAATGCCCTACAAAACGTATGTAAATGTCGATGATTATAGTGTGCGTATGTTTGATGAAAATCCAAAGATAGACGGGGTCTTTGCTAGTGATGACTTAATCGCTGGTAGCGTGATTAGAGAAGCAATGAAACGAGGAATCAATGTACCTGGAAACGTAAAAGTAATTGGTTACGATGGGGCGGATATGACACGTATGTTATTCCCGGATTTAACGACAATTCAACAGCCTATTGAAGCAATGGCTAAGGAAGCAGTGCATCTTTTAGTGAAGTTAATTAATGAGGGGGAAAAAACAGCTGTAGAAAATATTACGCTACCGGTGGAGTTAATTCAAGGAAAAACGACATGAAGTAATCTCACCTATTCTGTGGGGTTATTTTTTTATCTCGGTGCAACCGTCCGTAAGACTCCCACTTCAAAACAACAAGAAAAGCAAGTTGTTTAAGTGGGAGTAACGGACGCTAGCACCCCGAATGGTTCAACTAACAATCAGTGGGGGGAATACCTAAAAAACCCCCACTGATTGAAGTTTCACTTTATTGCTGGCAAATGACAAAATTTTAGGTTTTGATAACTTTTCCGAACAGTTTTAGCCACGTTCCCAACGGTGTGATCGTTTTTTTCTTGAGATGTACATAACCTTTACTGAAAAGAAATGATCGTTGATCGACTTGAAATCCTCATAGACATTGCCTCGCACCTTTTTAAAAATAATATATGTTAACCGGTTGACATATATGTTGTCATAAGCTAAACTCAAGGTGTAAATATTTATTTTTGCCCTATATGTCAACCGATTGACATATTAAAGGGACATTTATGTAAGCGTATACGAGAACTGATTAAACGAAGGAGTTGATATGATGAAGCAACCAGAAGATGTAATGAATAAAGGTCTAACGGGAGACATTCAATTCAATCAAAAAAGAAAGAAAAATGGTAAGTGGCAGTACATGAAAAAGAATTATATGCTCTACCTCTTTTTACTTCCAGCAGTATCGCTAGTCTTTATTTTTAACTATATTCCTATGTATGGTGTTCTCATCGCTTTTCAGGATTTTAGTGTAACACGAGGGATTTTTGGAAGTGGTTGGGTGGGATTAGACCATTTTAGAAGTTTTCTTACATCACCGAATTTTTTCCAAATATTTTCAAACACCATCAAACTAAGTGTATATGGACTAATTATTGGATTTCCTGTACCGGTCTTGCTTGCCTTAATGTTAAATCAAGTTAGACGTTCGAAGATTAAGAAGAACATCCAATTGATTATTTACGCTCCGCACTTTATCTCAACGGTTGTTATTGCGGGAATGATATTTATTTTTTTATCCCCGGCTGGTCCGGTTAACGCATTGATTACACAGTTTACAGGTAACCCAATATCCTTTATGTCTAATCCGGATTATTTTAGAAGTATTTTCATTATTTCTGGTATATGGCAAGGAGCAGGTTTTTCGTCCATTGTATATGTGGCTGCTTTATCTAATGCCGATCCACAATTACATGATGCAGCAACAATTGATGGCGCTTCGCTTTTACAACGGACCTGGCATATCGATATTCAAGTACTCAAGCCCGTTATGGCCGTCCTCTTCATATTAGCTATTGGAGGGATAATGGGAGTAGGCTTTGAAAAAGCGTATTTGTTACAAACCGATATGAACATTCCTGCATCGGAAATCATTGATACGTATGTTTATAAACGAGGTTTACTTTCTGGTGACTGGTCGTTTGGTGCAGCAGTTGGTCTGTTTAATACAGTTATTGGCTTAATTTTGCTTGTCACTGCAAATGGAATAATTAAAAAACTCAATGGCGAAACGCTATATTAAAGAAAGGTGGCGACGTAATGTATAAGCAATCGCCTATAAATAATTCACGCGTGGATCGAACGCTACTATTTTTAAATAAAATAGTACTCATCTTGATCGTGTTAGCTGTAACGGTTCCAATATTGTATGTTGTTTTAGGTTCATTTTTAAAACCGAATATATTACTGAATCAAGGGATTTCATTTAATCCTGAGCATTGGACGCTGGATGGCTATCGACGTATTTTTGAAGACGGTTCGATTGTAAGGGGTTTCTTGAATTCCGTTTTCTATGCATCTGGCTTCACATTTGTTGCAGTTGTTTTTACCGTTTTAGCAGGCTATTCTTTATCGGTTGATACATTAGTCGGTGGGAAAATCATTACGATATTCTTCCTAATCGCTATGTTCTTCAATGGTGGAATGATTCCTACGTATTTAGTGGTTAGAGGGTTAGGGCTAATCAATACACCCTGGGCAATTATTTTACCAGGAGCAGTGGGAGTCTGGAACATCATTTTAACACGAACATTTTTTAAGGGGGTGCCAAAGGAACTTAAGGAAGCAGCACAAATTGATGGTGCATCAGATTTCCGTATATTTTTGAGCGTTATTTTACCACTTTCAAAGCCAATTATATTTGTAATCGCACTTTTTGCGTTTATTGGCCAGTGGAATTCTTATTTTAATGCCATGATTTACTTGAATGACCGCTCTTTATATCCACTTCAACTGGTGTTACGTGAGATACTGGTGCAAAATGAAGTGCCTCCAGGAATGATTGCAGATCAGTTGGCTCGTGCTGAAATGCAACGTGCTGCAGAATTGATTAAGTACTCATCGATTGTGGTAGCTAGCTTGCCTTTAATGGTGATGTATCCATTCTTTCAAAAGTATTTTGAAAAAGGAGTTATGGTTGGCTCATTAAAATAATATACGAGGAGTGTTAACTATGAAAAAAATTCTAAGTTTAATCATAATTGTTGTTGCGTTTTCGCTAGTAGGTTGTAATCAGGAGGACCAAGCACATTCTGAAGACTATGGCCTTGAGAATATCAGTTTTCCACTAGAAGAAACGGTAACTCTGAGATTTATGACGCAAAGTCCACCACCGGCACCAGCAGATCCAAATGAAAAGTTAATTTATCAGCGTTTAGAGGAAGAGACAGGCGTGCATATTGATTGGTTAAACTTTACGGGTGAAATATTTGGTGAGCGACGCAATCTAGCTCTAGCTACAGGGGAGATGCCAGATGCGATCAAAAATGCAGCATTTAGTGATTATGAGTTATTGAATTATGCGGAGGACGGGGCCATTATTCCGTTAAATGACTTGATTGATCAGTATATGCCGAATTTACAAGCGGTACTTGAAGCATCACCAGAATATGAGGCAATGATGACAGCTCCGGATGGTAATATTTATGCTTTCCCATGGATAGAGGAGCTAGGTGAAGGAAGAGAAAGTATTCATTCTGTAGATAATTTTCCGTGGATTAATGTGGAATGGATAGAGGAACTTGGTCTAGACATGCCAGAAACAACAGAACAATTAAAAGAAGTGTTGATCGCATTCAGGGATAACGATCCTGCGGGGAATGGCCAAACAATCCCAATGTCATTCATTATTAATGATGGTGGTCAAGATCCAGGCTTCTTATTTGGTTCATTCGGATACGGTGATAATTGGGACCATACAGTAGTAACAAATGATGAAGAGATATTACTTACATCGATGCAAGAAGGGTACAGAGACGCGATTAATTTTATGAATGAATTGTATGAAGAACAGCTGATTGACATTGAAGCGTTCGAACATGATTGGCCGACTTATGTGGCAAAAGGTCAAGAAGGAAGGTACGGCCTATACTTTACGTGGGATAAAGGAAATATCAGTGGTATGGGTGATGATTATGACCTAATGAACCCCCTTGCAGGACCGGATGGACATGTAAATGTTCCCCGCTCAAATGGAATGGGCTTTGATCGTTCACGAATGGTAATTACAAGCGCGAATGAGAATCTTGAATTAACTGCAAAGTGGATTGATCAACTATACGATCCAAAACAATCTGTTCAAAATAACTGGGGAACGTATGGTGATGATGAGTTACAGAATATCTTTGAATATGATGAGTCAAATAATATGTTAAGACATTTACCGCTTGATGGGGTATCACCTATCGAGTTGAGGGAAAAAACATCAGCAGGGGGACCACTTGCTATTTTAGATAGCTATTATGGAGAAGTGACAACGATGCCTGATGATGCAGCGTGGAGACTTAACTTAATGGAGGAAGTAATGGTTCCACATATGCAGGCGGATAACATTTATCCAAATGTCTTTTTTGATAAAGATGAATTAGATAGATTATCAACAATAGAGGCAGATTTAATCCCTTATATTCGCAGAAAGAAAGCGGAGTGGATTACGAATGGAAATGCAGATCAGGAATGGGAAGATTATCTACAAGAATTAGATCGACTTCATGTCCAAGAATGGTTAGAAATTAAACAGAACGGTTATGATCGCGCGAACGAATAGAGAGGATGGTTAGCTTGCTACAAAAAACAGATCAATACAGACCAGAAATACATTTTGCACCGGAGAAAAATTGGATGAATGATCCAAATGGGATGGTTTATTTTAATGGATTCTATCATCTGTTCTTTCAACACAATCCCCAGGACAGTGTGTGGGGACCGATGCATTGGGGACATGCGATAAGTAAAGACATGATTCACTGGGAAGAGCAATCTATTGCGCTTTTCCCAGATGAATTAGGAATGATTTTCTCAGGAAGCATTGTCATCGATTGGAACAATACTACGGGCTTTTTTGATGATCAAACAGGAATGGTAGCTATTTTTACACATCATTTAGATCAATCTTCAGGACCACCAAAACAATACCAAAGCTTAGCGTATAGCAAAGATGAAGGAAGAACATGGGTGAAATTCAGTGGCAATCCAGTCTTGAAACATGAGAGTAAAGTGGATTTTCGAGATCCAAAAGTATTCTGGCATGATGACACTCAACGCTGGGTTATGGTGCTTGCAACAGGTCAAACTATCATGATATATACATCATTAAATTTGATCGACTGGCAATTTGCAAGTGAATTTGGAGAAGGAAGGGGTTATCAAGACGCTGTTTGGGAATGTCCCGATTTATTTGAACTTGGTATGGAAGGAGCAAGTTTAAAGAAGTGGGTGATGTTAGTAAGTGTAGGAGACAACCCGCATAAACAAGAGGGCTCAAAAACACAATATTTTATTGGTGACTTTGATGGAGAAGTTTTTACGCCTGATGATGAGCTGGTAAGATGGCTAGATTACGGAAAAGATAATTATGCTGGAGTCAGTTTCTCTGATATCCTTCCAGCAGACGGTCGGCGTATTTATATGGGGTGGATGAGCAACTGGCGTTATGCTAATGAAGTGCCTACAGGTGAGTGGCGTAGTCAAATGACCCTTCCTCGTAAACTTTCATTGGTGGAAACAAATCAGGGTGTTCTATTAAATCAAAAGCCTGTGGAAGAGTTGATGAATTACGCACAAGACTATATTAAACTACCGTCAAATCAAGCCTTAGTTAATTTAACACTCCCTATAGTAAAGAACCCATTTATGATAGATGTAATCGTTGCTCCAGCTGATGCAAAGGAGATTATTTTCACCTTACAGACCTGTTCTGGAGAAGAGCTTGTTGTGAAGATAGACAATCGTAAAGAAGTACTCGTACTGGATCGAAGTCGTTCAGGTGTTGTTGAATTTTCGGATCTGTTTTCCTGTGAACAAGTGCTCCCTATTTCAATAGAAAAGCGATACCATTTACAAATGATATGTGATCATTCATCGATTGAAATTTTCATTAATGAGGGGAACTATGCATTGACAAGTTTAGTCTATCCCCGTTCGGCATTTGACACGTTAACGGTAACAACAGATAGTTTGAAAGCAAAATTAGTAGAAGGTGAAATAAGGCAACTGAAAAATGATTGATCCGATTAAAGGTATGCATGAGAAGGGTGAGGAAATGATGAAGGTAGCGTGTATTGGTGAGTTACTTATTGATTTTTTCTGTAAAGATGTGAACGCGACAGTAATGGAAGGAAATACTTTCATGAAGCAAGCGGGAGGGGCGCCTGCAAATGTTTGTTCAGTTATCTCTGCATTTGGTGGTGAAGCGCATTTTGCTGGAAAAGTTGGGGATGACGCATTTGGACAGTATCTAGAAAAAACCCTACAAAAACATGGGGTTCATACAAAAATGTTAAAAAAAGATCCACATCACCACACAACATTAGCCTTTGTCTCGCTAGATGCGAAAGGAGAACGAGATTTCACATTTGCGAGAGGCGCAGATCAATACTACGAATTTACAGATATTGATAACGATCAATTAGACGATATCAAAATGTTCCACTTTGGTTCAGCAACAGCGTTATTATCGGATCCTTTTCGAGAGACGTATCTTTCATTAATGGAAAATAGTGATAAACAAAATAAATTCATTTCATTTGATCCGAATTATCGTGAAGATCTTTGGGGTGGTAATATAGATGCATTCGTTGAAGGAGCAAAAGCATGTTGTAGAAATGCTGACTTAGTTAAAGTGAGTGAAGATGAACTAGCTTTAATTACTAAGGAGACGGATTTAAGTCGCGGCACAGCCTTGCTTCATCAGTTGGGAGTTGCGGTCGTTACGGTTACGCTAGGTGCAAAAGGTACCTATCTATCTACACCTAGCTTCAATCGAATGGTACCGAGTATAAACATCAAATCTATAGATTCAACAGGTGCTGGGGATGCGTTTATTGGTGCTTTGCTATATCAGTTTTCCAAGGAGACGGATTGCTTTGGTATGCTAACAAATGAACAACAGTTAGTAGATTTGGTGACGTTTAGTAATGTTGTTGCAGCACTAGTTTGTACGAGAATTGGTGCAATGAACATACCAACGCTTGATGATGTACAGCAATTTTTATCCCGGAGCAACCGTCCGTAACACTCCCACTTCAAAACAACGAGAATATCAAGTAGTTTAAGTGGGAGTAACGGACGCTAGCACCCCGAATGGTTTAACTAATAACTAGTAGGGATATTGATAAAAACTCTTACTGTTTGAAGTATCTCTACTCTCGTTAGTTACAATGAATAGTACTTGACAGGCAGTAATGTATTTATTATTTTGAATGATAGAAAAGGAGGAGCGGAAAATGCATCAAAATTCATGGTTCACTCGTATTGGTACACTGGGTTTTCATCTCCTCCTTTTAAATGTGTTCTTTTGGTTAGGAGTATTGTTAGGTATCGGAGTTTTAGGTTTTTTTCCAAGCTTAGTTGCTTTATTTGCATCTTCAAAACAGTTAATTTTGGAGAAAGATGATCAATATCTCTATCGTAATTTTTGGCAGAATTATATAAAGGAATTTCTAACAGCTAATATTCTAGGGCTTATGTATACCCTAAGCATAAGTGGTTTGTATTTGTATTATCGAATTCTTCAAATGATGACCCCATCGTTATGGACGCAGCTTGGGGTTGGAATATTAATTTTTGTCCTGTTTGTTGTGGCGTTAAGCCTTAGTACGGTTTTTCCACTTTTTGTACACTACAAGTACCCAATCGTTCAATATCCAAAATTTGCACTCGTTTATGCATTGTCAAGACCAATTCATACAATAGCCTTAGCCTTGATACTATTCATTTTTTTCATTGTTTATATTCGATTCGTTCCCTTATTTCTGCTAATCGGAGTTAGTTCAATCGCTCTTGTTACAATGTGGATTGGATCTAGTCATTTAGCAAGAAAAAGTGAACTTTGACAGAAAAAAGTGAAAATGAAAATTCGTAACAAAAAAGTCTACCAATATGTTAAATGGTAGACTTTCTTCTGATATAAAAATATTCGACAAAAATCGGGTGGTGACAGGCACTTAGAATTTATTTTCGTAGTCATTGGCTACTTTGATGACTAGTGAGGATAAGCCGATTAGGGCGATTAAGTTTGGTATGACCATTAATCCATTGAAAGTATCGGCAAGTTCCCAAATGATTTCTGCATTGATCGTTGTTCCGACTACAATAAATATTAATACGATTCCTCGATAGACAGAAATTCCTTTTTTTCCTGTGAGATACTTCACATTTGCCTCCCCAAAGTAATACCAACTGATAATTGTAGATAATGCAAAGAAGAATAGACAAATAGCGATAAAGGTTGTTCCGAAATTCCCAAAGCCAATCGTGAAACCTTCTTGCGTAAGTTGTGCACCAAATAATCCAGATGAAAAAGATCCTGTTGTTAAAATGACAAGAGCAGTTAATGTACAGACAACGCCTGTATCAATTACGACCCCCATGAAGGATACGAGACCTTGTTGTGCTGGATGCTTCACCTTTGCCACCGCATGTGCATGTGGTGTAGATCCCATTCCGGCTTCGTTCGAAAATAATCCTCTTGCGATACCATAACGAAAACTTTCCTTAATCGTAACACCAATAACACCGCCAGTTGCTGCGGAGGGGTTAAAGGCACCGTGTATAATCATTCGAAAAGAAGGAATAATCATTTCGGCATTCATAAGAACAATAATTAGTGCTCCAACAATATAAAAACCTGCCATGATCGGTACAATCTTTTCTGTGAAAGAGGCAATTCTCTTCATACCACCAACAATGATTAAGCCAACGAGAACCGCTACGATAAAGCCGGTGATAATATTAGGAATGTTGAAAGCAACATGTACAGATTCAGCAATCGAGCTGGATTGCACCATATTTCCCATGAATCCTAAAGCAATAATAATAGATATGGCAAAAAATCCAGCAAGAAATTTACTACCTAATCCTTTTTTTATGTAGTAAGCTGGCCCACCAGTAATTTCCCCATCTACGCGTTCTGTATGGAGCTGAGCAAGTATTGCTTCCGCAAAAATCGTTCCCATTCCGAAAAAACCACTGACCCACATCCAAAAAACAGCACCAGGTCCTCCTGCTGCAACAGCTGTAGCAACCCCTGCTAAGTTGCCTGTCCCTACTTGTGCTGCAATTGCGGTGGTTAGTGCTTGGAACGATGACATGCCGTCTTCGTCTGCTTTTTCCCCTTTTTTAAAGAGACCCCCAAAAGTTATCTTCCATGCTTGTTTAAATTTTCTGATTTGAATTGCTTTTAGTCGATAGGTAAACAAGACCCCTGTTCCGACTAAGAGAAACAACATAATTGGTCCCCACAAAATATCGTTAATATCTTTGATGATTTTTATAAAATTCACATTCTGTTCTCCTTTTCTGTTTAATATAAGCTTCAAATATTTACACTACCTGATGCAGAACGGTGATCAAGGGAAAAAGATGTATAAAAAATAGGCAATGTAATGCTACAGAGCTATTAAATCATTTATCTCTGTCAAAAAATCTGGCAGTAAAAAATACCGCCAATTGCGCGGCATCATAAAAAGGCGGAATATACAGAAACTTCTTACAATAAAATTTAGCATAAAATCATCCTGTTTGGAAGGTTAATTTTTAAAAAGGTTTTTTTTGAAATTATCCCGGAGCAACCGTCCGTAAAACATCCTCTTCAAATCAGTGAGTACATCGAAGTAGCATACAAGGTAACAATTCACGCTTTCACCCCGAAGTTTGCACCGGACCATTCGTGAGAGAATACCGCCTCCACTAGCTTGAAATTTCATTTTTTGATATCACAACTTAATCAAGATCAAAACCTTTAGCCATTGGAGAAGACATTATTATTCCAATGGCTATTTTGCAACCAATTGAAGCTGTCTCCACGCGCTAACTGCCTCTAACCCCTCCCAGCAGTGTAATCAAAACTCCGCACAGATTCAGGCCCAGTCTAAATTGTTAAAGTAATTGTATGATTGACAAAAAAAAACAACAAGGATAGAATGTTAATTATAGTTAGTTTAACGGATGAACAAAGCTGTATTATGAAAGCGCTTCACAAAACGATATATGTGTCAAGATGGGTTAAATGTTAAGGTAAATCTATAAATCTATTAAAAGAGGTGCAATGAATTGAAGTGGATACGTTTTTGGTTTTACGTTGTGATCATACTTTTGGTCGTGGGATGTGAGGGGGAGGATTCGAATAATGATGCATCTTCTCGGGTTAAGCTTCCGGAAAGACTTGAAATAGCTTTTGATATGGAAGAGGTTACGGAGGTAAAGGAGGCTAAAATCTATACTGCGAATTCACTAGAGTTAGATCCAGATGTGGTAGCGAACACAATACTTGTGGAATCGTTAGTCAATGAAGAAATAAATGCCTTTGGTTTTTCTTATCAAACAAAAGGAGATGCACAAGAAGAATATTTAACTGTCTATGATGGGGGTAAGACTTTTGGGGTAGAAAGCGGTATGGAGGGAGGGTTTGGTTATTGGAATCACTCGATAGATCATCCGGTGAATTATCAGCAAGTGGCTCACACTTCACCTGGTCCGCCCGATCAGTCTACTCAATTCAGTTTATATCAGCAAAATAACAATTTTCAAACTTTCACTGATTTAGATTTTATTTCTTATTCTGAAGCGGAACAGGAGATTATAGATCAGTTAAGTTCATTAGGTATTGATGGTGTAGAAACGGAGATTGTTTATGGGTTGGATTATGAAACAATCACCACACATTATGAGCATTATTTAAATTTAATGGCTGGAAGTGGAGAAGATGCTGTTCAATGGACAGATGATGATGAGGCCTATTTATTCCAGTTTAGACAAGTAGTTGATGGTATTCCTTTAATTAATGATATTTGGCAAACAAGAATCCTGGAATCTGATGAAATAACGTACACGAGGCTAACGGCTATTTACAAAGAAAGCGGTATACATACGCTTGAAGTTGTAGGGTTTTATGAAACGACTGATGCAAGTGAATCACAAACACTTATTGGTCAGGAGGAAGCCTTAGAGAAACTGATTGATTATTATAACGCAGTGCTTCTAAAATCAGCTACACGGATTGAGAAAATGGAGCTTACTTACATTAGTTTTTTTGAGGATGGAAACTATCGCTTAGTGCCGTCATGGGTCTTCCTAATATCAAGAGAAGAACAAACAGAACCAACGGATATAGATCCTGCACAAGAATATGTTGACTACCATTACCATATTATTAATGCGGTTACAGGTGAGCGAATTATAAATGTTAGTGGTGATTCGAATTGAAAAAATTCCTTAATTTACAGCTTGGAAATGTATCGCGTGCTCTTTTTTCTGTCCGATTTTTTGCGTGTTGTATTCTTGTTTGCTTAATCGTTATCTTCACCAGTATACCGTTAATTCATCCAGATCAAGGAGCTATTGAATTATTAGAAGCGAGCTTAGGTGGATCGTCGGGAAACTTAATGTTAGTACTGGCTCTCGTGCCATTGATACCCTTCACGTTATCGTTTGGAATGGAGTATCAACAAAAAGCAATATTACCTTGGATCATTCGATCAGGTGTTAAATCATATGCTTTAGGTAAATTATCTTTAAGCTTAATTTCAGCCTTTTTGACAACCGCTATTGGTCTGGCGTTCGCTGTGTTAATTTTGTCGATTTGGTTACCTGTCCATCAACATGGAATAGGAACAGAAGCCTATAGTATATACCTAGTTAATGGACAAGTGATCCGGTATCTTATCTTTTACATTGCTCATATATCTCTTAGTTCGGTATTGTTTGCTATGATTGCTTTTTGGGTATCAACAATGATGCCCAATAGGTATGTTACCCTCGCTGCACCAGTCGTATGTTATTACTTGATGCATCGTTTAACATCAAGTCTAAACATCCCGATTCAATTTAAAGCGATGTACATTTTTGAGTCGGTCTATGATGCTGGAACAGTATGGTCTTCATTTCTTTTGAAACTGATGACGGTTTTGATCATTTCACTCCCTTTAGCTTATTTGTCCTATATAAATATAAAAAGGAGGGTTGCATATGGATGATGTAAAATCTGTTTTACTTTGCTCCCAAATAAATTTGAAAAAGTGGTTCGTTAATCCGAGGATTTATACAATTTTCATTGTTACGTTTGCCTTTTTGTTCTATCATTCTTATGAACTTTCTCGCTTTTCTCGAGAAGTAGGTCACAACTTAACGCCTTGGATCTTTCCACATCTATTTACACCACCTGTTTTACAGGTGTTTGCTTTTTTAGTAATTCTGTTATTTTGTGATGCTCCTTTTAAAGATCATCATGCTCCTTTTGTGATCATACGTACAGGGCGAAAAAATTGGATGATTAGTCAACTTGTTTATCTTGTATGGGCATCTATTATTTTTACTCTTTTTACTTTTGTAACTTCTGTGGTTGTTCTCTTACCATCTGTTCAATTTTCGTTAGAATGGGGGATTGTGATTGAATCATTGGCCCATGATGTTACGTTAGCTCCTGAAACGGTGACGATTTTTTTCAATCCTAATTTACTTACACAGTTAACACCGATAGCTGCTACAACAATCAGTGTATTTTATTTTTTTCTTGTTACCCTATTTATCGGGGTTGTCATCTTGTGTTTTAATACAGTCTTAGCTAAGACCGCGGGTATCGTTGTTGCGGGCATACTTGTTGCAGTTTCTTTGTTTTCGAATTATTTAGGTTTCTTTAGTATCGGCTATTTAATCTATTATCTCTCACCGATAAGTTGGATGAGCATATCGACCTTTAATTGGGATGATGGACAGTTACCTGCTCCAAGTTATGCATTGATTACATTGCTTATTGCTATTTTGGTAATGAGTGGTGCGGCCTACAAAGTTTTTATTCGTAAAGATATGGATTTAAAGGGGAGTGGTTAATTTGGTCTGCTATTTAATTGAAGTAGAACAAGCGGTGAAAAAATTTAAAGAGGTCACAGCGCTAAATCAAGTGAACGTTCGATTTGAAAAAGGAAAGATACATGGCATCATTGGTCGGAACGGATCAGGTAAAACCGTGTTGTTTAAGGCTATCTGTGGTTTTATGAAGCTAGATTCGGGAACTATTTTGATTAATAGTAAACCAGTTAAGTTAGCCGCTGCACAGGATATTGGTATTATCATTGAAGAGCCTGGGTTTATTGATAGTATGAATGGTTTTAAGAATTTAAAGCTATTGGCATCGATAAAACGATCAATCACAGATAAAGAGATAATAGAGGCGATCAAGGAAGTTGGACTTGATCCGAATAATAGAAAGCATGTGGGTAAATATTCTTTAGGAATGCGTCACCGCTTAGCGATAGCCCAGGCGATTATGGAAAAGCCAGAGCTTCTTATTTTGGATGAGCCTATGAATGGTTTAGATAAATATGGAGTTGTTGAGATTCGTGCGTTATTGAAGCGTTTAAATGAACAAGGAATTACCATTATTCTCTCTTCGCATTATGCAGAAGACATTGAAGCCTTATGTGATACAGTTTGTGAGATGGACAACGGGAATCTACAAGTCCTCTAACGTAGTTGTCAGCAAATCGTTATCGCTGGGAAATAGGTGGTAAGATGCATATTTAAAACAGGGTTGTAAAAATGTTTACGCAAAGAAAACTTGCTTTTTGCTAAGATGAAGCGTGGATTTGCTAACGAAATTTTCTTTGTCCGTTCGTGTAATATAGATGCCGAGTCGTGTAACAGTCTAATCTAAACAAAATAATGTAATCGTTATCATGTATTTTGGTATATTACGTTCAGTTTAAGCTTACTAAAGATCAAAGAGAGAATAAAAGTTTCATTGGCTTTCACTCTATTTTCTGAGCTAATAATGATCGCTGGTATCATGCTATCTTTTTAAAAAAATAAGAATAACGGAGTAAACAAAACCTTTTTAAAAAACAATGGTAGAAAGGACAGTTAGTATGGATTTTGTCATTAATCAGACCATGTTAAAGACCATAATAACGAGGGATGACGAACCTCCCCGTGCGTTGATTTATCAGGAGAATGAGGCCTATAGTGGCGTAAATAAAATCGTTCAAAAGGTAAGGCATGACGTAGAACGTGTTCTTGGTTGTTTACCAAAAGTAACCACAAATAAAAGTGAGCTGAGTGCTCATGCGATTTTGTATGGGACGGTTGATCAAAGTCCAATGCTTGAAGAATTGGAAGCGAACAAGCTGATCAACCTGTCCGAAATAAGAGGTAAAAGAGAAGTTTATCTGTTCCAGGTAATTGAACAGCCATTTGAAGGCGTTGAAAAAGCGCTCGTTATTGCAGGGAGTGATAAGCGTGGGACAATCTACGGGCTTTTTCATTTATCTGAAAGACTCGGTGTTTCTCCGTTAGTCAATTGGAATGATGTGAAACCAAAACGTAAAAACTCATTTTCTTTATATGGTAATTTGAAATATATCTCGAAAGAGCCCTCTGTTCGTTATCGAGGTTTTTTTATCAATGATGAATGGCCAGCCTTTGGAAATTGGGCAACGGAGAATTTCGGTGGTTTTAATGCCGAAATGTACGATCACGTTTTTGAATTATTATTAAGATTAAAAGGGAATTACCTTTGGCCTGCGATGTGGTCCGCTCGTTTCAGTGATGAAGGGCCAGGGTTAGCGAATGCAGAACTGGCTGATGAATATGGCGTTGTAATGGGAGCCTCTCACCATGAGCCTTGTTTACGCTATGGTGAAGAGTATAAATATTTGCGTGGGGAGCATTCAGTTTATGGTGATGCCTGGAATTTCATTACGAACAGAGAAGGCATCACTAAGTTTTGGGAAGATGGGCTGAAGCGAAGTGGTACATTTGAGAATGTCATTACTGTAGGGATGCGTGGTGAACAAGATACATCAATTATGGGCAAGGAAGCAACGTTAGCGGACAATATCGGTTTGCTTAAAGATGTGATCCAGACGCAAAATCAGTTGATTAAAGAGCATGTTAACCCTGACTTGTCAGAAGTTCCAAGAATGCTAGCTTTGTATAAAGAAGTAGAACCTTTCTTTTATGGAGATCAAGATACACCTGGATTAATGGGTTCGGAGGTGCTAGAGGATGTAATTTTAATGCTCTGTGATGATAATCATGGTAACCTTCGAACCTTGCCGACAGAAGCGATGCGTAGCCATAAAGGTGGTTATGGAATGTATTATCATTTTGATTATCATGGCGGACCGATTTCGTATGAATGGGTCAACAGTTCCTACCTGCCTAAGATATGGGAACAGATGACAATGGCGTATGATTTTGGTGTTCGTGATTTGTGGATCGTTAATGTTGGCGACATTTGTACACAGGAGTTTCCGTTATCCTATTTCCTTGATTTGGCTTATGATTTTGATAAATGGGGAACTCATGCTTTGAATAAGACGGATCTTTATACAAAGCAATGGATTGAACAACAGTTTGCGGGTGTTTTTCAACCGGATGAGATGGAAGACGTCTTTGAACTTTTGACTGGTTATACAAAAATTGCCCATAACCGAAGACCAGAGCATATGAATGTTGATGTCTATCATCCGGTCAATTACAACGAAACGGATGATCTGTTACAGCAGATTGATGAGCTTTTGGATAAAGCGAAGAAACTCTATCAATCAGTTGATGAAGTGTATTTACCTGCCTATTTCTCGCTCGTATACTATCCAACTGTAGCTAATCTTAATCTACAAAAGATGTGGCTCTTGAATGGTAAAAATCATTATGATGCAAAGTTAGGTAAGATGGAGGCAAATAATTATGCTGATCAGGTTGCAGCTTGTCTAAAACGGGATCGAGAGCTTGTTGAACAGTATCATGCAATCGCTGAAGGCAAGTGGTACGGTATGGGACTTTCCGAGCATATTGGTTTTGTTCACTGGAATGAGGACGAATGCCAAAATCCGATTGTAATGAATGTCCTACCAGCGAATAAGCCGAGGTTAGTTGTTACGATTGACGGGACAGGTCAACATAGTGAAGGTAGCCCATGGCATAAAAATACATTATATTTGAATGATTTTTTACATCCCGATGTTGAAACAGCTTCATTCACGATTGCTAGTGTTAGTGATAAAGTTGCAGATTATCAGGTGACATGCGAGAAGCCATGGTTGACGTGTTCAAAAATGCAGGGGCGTTTAGATGGTCAAGAAAAAACAAGTGATGTCATTGACGTTCATATTGATCGCAGTGTGCTCAATGGTGAAACAGAAGGCGAAATAGTCGTTGAAATGCCAGTTGGGAGTTGTACGATTATTGTCAAGGTAGCACAGTTGGATTTTACTGTGTATCCTGAGATGACTTTCGTGGAAACAAATGGATATGTTTCGATTGAAGCGGAGCATTTTGCCGTTAATAAAGGGAAGACGAATGAAGAGGGAACACTGAATCGATTTGAAGTGATTAAAGGTTATGGAAAAACGTTGTCCGCTGTAAAAGCTTTTCCAACAACAGCCTATTTCACGATCGGAAAAGACGCCCCTTACCTCGACTATCATTTCGCGGTTAAAGAGGATGGGATTTATGAGGTCGAGTTGTATATGCAACCATCAAACCCTGTCACGCGCGATGGGACGATAAGTTGTGGTGTTCAAATCAATGAAGGTGATGTCAATCAAGTTGATCTTCTTCCTGATGGCTATCGTGTTGATGATCACAATTGGGAAGCTGGTGTACTGAATAATATTCGTAAATGTTACACCATGATTTCGTGTGACAAAGGGTTAAATACATTGCGAATTTATGCAATGAGCCCAGGGTTCGTTCTGGAAAAACTGGTGATCTACCGTAAAGGTCATAAACCAGCCAACAGCTACCTCGGCCCAACGGAGTGTTTTTATCGTATGAAATAGCTAGGAAGAAACCAGGCCGTTTAAGCTTTTCAGTTGTCTTCTTTGTGTAGATGATGTAATTAACTGTCACCACTCGCTTTTCGACAAAAAACGAGTGGTGACAGTTTTTTCTTATCCAACTAATAAGTAATCATTAATGGTTCATACTATAACATGATTAAATATGAGGAGTTGGAGAAATGGATGTACAAAGCGGAAATTTATATTGGCCTACCACATTTCCTAACAAACCTACTTATCCTGCATTGGAGGAAAATATAAAATGTGATGTGTTGGTAGTTGGTGGTGGGAGTTCTGGCGCTCAATGCGCGCACTTATTAAGTGATACGGACCTTAGTGTTGTCGTTGTTGACAAGCAGGCAGTAGGATCTGGTAGCACGAGCTCTAATACGGCACTTATTCAATATTTAGGGGATAAAATGCTGTTTGAACTAGTAAATAGCTTTGGAGAAGAAGAAGCAATAGTACATACAAAGTTATGTGAAGAGACAATGAATGATATCGAAAAAGCGTCGATTGAGATGGAGATCGATTCGGAGTTTACCCGTAGAGATACGCTTTATTATGCCAGTGACAAAGCTGGTGTGGAAAAGTTGAAAAAGGAATATTTTTATTTAAAAAAGCATGGATTTAAAGCAGATCTGCTAAATAAAAAACAAATCAGTGAAAGGTATCCATTTAAAACAGATTTAGCTTTGTACACCTATGATGACGCTGAGCTAAACCCGATTAAATACAATCATGGATTATTGCAGGAGGCTTATAAAAAAGGGGTTCGTGTTTACGAGCAAACGAGAATCAATGGAAAAAAGTTAGAAAAAGAGAAAGCAACTTTCTATACGGAAAATGGTTATTCTATTGAAGCGCAACATGTCATTTTTGCTTGTGGATACGAAGGTTTAGAAATAAAACAAGAAAGAAACGCTGTGCTTTCCAGTTCGTATGCAGTTGTGACCAACCCCGTAGAACATTTTGATGATTGGTACAAACGCACATTAATTTGGGAGACTGCAAGACCATATATTTATATGCGAACAACGAAAGATAACCGAATCATTATCGGAGGGCTAGATGAAACCACCACGAATCCTGAAAAGCGTGACGCAAAAATCATTCATAAAAAAAATCAGTTGATTGAGGAATTCAACAAGCTTTTCCCGACAATAGATGTTCAACCGGAATATTATCTCGGGGCATTTTATGGAGGGACGCACGATGGCTTACCGATGATTGGTGAATACGAGGAATTTCCTAACTGCTATTTCTTGTTTGCCTATGGAGATAACGGACTAGTCTACAGCGGAATGCTAGCCAAAAAAATAAGAGATAAAATATTGGGTCTTTAATCACCAACGAGTAATTAGGTGCCTGGCACCGCCCGGTTTTTGATGAAATATGTCGAATGAAAAGGAGGGGAATTGGTTTCCCCTCCTCACTTTAATGTGAACGATTGAAAATCTAACTTGCCCGTCCCCTTAAAGGTGAAGTAGAGTGCGTGCTTTCCGTCTTTTCCTTTTACTTCTGTACCAAAGCTGGTGAACGTTCGACTCGGTTGAATCTTTATTTTGGCAAAAGCTTCTGAATCAAGGGAGGTGGATAGAAGCATCACGCCATTTGCATTGCCTTGAACAAAGACCGAGATCTCTTGCAAATTCTTGAGCTGAAAGTATTTAAACCCGGCAACCGCCCCGTCTTGCATATTCGCAATATATTGGGTTGGATTTTCTTCTCTATCTTTCCCTGTTTGTGTGAAGTAAGGGTGATCCTTGAATGTAATATTTCCAAAATAAACGCCATACCTTCCAGCACCATTAGCTGACATCAAATGACAAGCAATCCGAGCTTCATATGTTCCAGATCCATCTAATGGACCATTATTTAGTCCACAACTCGTCATTTCTACCTGGGGGATGGAGCCATCATCCTTAACCACAATACGTTCAGCGAGAGCTTGCCTGGAATAATGATGTCTGTTCGTTTGTCGATGATAGAAAACATACCATTTCCCTCTCACCTCAACGAGACTACCATGATTGTTGCCAATATAGTTATAAGCTTCATTGTCTTTCGTATGACCATTGATGTAGAGATCCCCATTGCTAATGATCGTTCCCCTATATGTAAACGGACCAATAGGACTTTTGCTGGTAGCATAACAAAGTTCATGACCGTTGATGGATGAATAGATAAAGTAATAGGTATCGTTTATTTTTCGCATCGAGCTTGCTTCAAAAAATTCGTGTCCTTCAAAACCCGTTCCTTGCGCATGTCCGACTTTTGGGAAAATTAACTTTGGCTCCTCTTTAACAGTTTTCATGTCCTGTTCTAATGGGATCACATATCCACCTTCGTACGTTCGCTTCTTCCATCCTGTTAAAAAAGAAGGGACCCCTTTCTTTGGTGCAAATCCAGAATATAAATAAACACTTCCATCATCATCAACAAAGATACCTGGATCAAATAAAAAAGGATCTCCGCTTTGGTTCCATAATTTATCACCAAATTTGTCACTTATATAGCCATAGAATTCATAATCTCCCGCTGGTGTATCACTTACTGCAATACCAATAATACTTCGAAACCCAAGTGTATAGTACAAGTAATACCGCCCATCCACACCTTTCGCAACATCGGGAGCAAACATTTGGTAGAAACCTAACCTATTTAACGGATCTTGCTTTTTCCGATAAATAACCCCTTCATATCTCCAGTCACTTAGGTCATCCACGGGTGCTGACCAGCAGACATAATCATTCAAACAAAAAAGTTTCCCGTTAAATCGGTCATGGGAACCATATAGATATAATCGATCATCGAATACATAAGGTTCCCCGTCGGGAATGTATTCGTAACTAGGTAAGAATGGATTAAATACTTGCTTATGCATATTTCATCTTCCCTTTTCCTTGTTTTTACCAAAGCGTCGTTCTATGTTAGTAATTCATTACGGACAACAGATAACGCTTCTCCAATCACCTGATGCATGTCATAGTACTTATAAGTAGCCAATCTTCCTCCAAAAATAACATCTGTTTCTTTTTCGGCGAGCGCTTTGTATTTTTTATAAGTTGTATTATTTTTCTCATCATTGATGGGATAATAAGGCTCTAGCCCAGGTTTCCATTCTTTTGGATATTCTTCAGTAATTATAGTTTTATCTTGCTTTCCGAATTCAAAATGTTTGTGTTCTATGATTCTTGTATAGGGGGTTTCGCTATCCGTGTAATTGACGACAGCACTTCCTTGAAAGTTGTCTGTGTTGTCTACTACTCTCGTTTCAAAATGTAAACTCCGATAATCAAGTACGCCAAATTGGTAATCGTAATACTGATCGATCATTCCGGTGAAAATAACTTTATCTGCAAGTGCTTCGAACGTTTCCTTTTCTTGAAAAAAGTCGACATTTAATCGCACATCAATATCAGACAGCATTTTTTCAATGATTGCAGTATAGCCACCAATCGGAATTCCTTGGTATTTATCGTTAAAGTAATTATTGTCATAAGTAAACCGAACGGGTAATCGCTTAATGATAAAAGCAGGCAATTCTGTAGCAGGCCTTCCCCATTGTTTTTCGGTGTATCCTTTAATTAATTTTTCATAAATATCCGTTCCAACTAACGAAATTGCTTGTTCTTCCAAGTTGGTTGGTTTTGCAATATTCGCTGCTTTTCTTTGTTCCTCAATTTTTTGTTTTGCTTGCTCCGGTGTAATTACATTCCACAATTTATTAAAAGTGTTCATATTGAATGGAAGGTTATAGATTTCTCCTTTATAATTTGCAACGGGTGAATTGGTGTACCGGTTGAATTCAGCAAATTGGTTAATATAATCCCAGATTTGTTTATTATTTGTGTGAAAAATATGTGCCCCATATTTATGGACATGTATTCCTTCTACATTTTCCGTATATACGTTACCACCAATATGGTCTCGTTTATCAATAACAAGACATTTCTTCCCTAGTTTATTTGCTTCATATGCAAATACAGATCCGAACAATCCGGCACCAACGATTAAATAATCATACATAGATAGGTCTCCTTCTATTGTTTGTTCTCTTATTTTGTTTATTTTTTCATAACAATAAAGATTTAGCAACAAATATTGACAGGAAAGATGAAGTTACCATTTGATTTATTTCGTAAAAAGTAGAGAAAACCGCCTTTCTAACCGATATAATTAACAAGAAAGTATTCACTAGATAAACGAATTATCAGAGTAGATGAAGAGAAAAAAATCATGCGTTCTTAAAATGATATTATCCTGTGCGATTCGTCTCGGTACATGTTAAAATTAAATTTTCGATAAAAATATTTGCTAAAGCAACTCCAAAGAGGAGGTGGTACAATGATCCGCGTTGCAATCGTTGAAGACGAAAAACATTATCAAGAAGAATTGAGCAATTTTTTAAAGGCCTTTGAGCAAGATAAAGGGGAAAGTTTTGATATAGCAATATTTTCTGATGGTGATGATTTTATCCGAAACTATAACGCTCAATTTGACATCATCTTCATGGATGTACAAATGCCGTTAATGGACGGTATGTCTGCAGCAGAAGAGATCCGTAAAATTGATTCAGAAGTAGTCATTATTTTTATTACGAGTATGGCTCAGTATGCGATCAAAGGATATGCTGTTGATGCATTGGATTATTTCTTGAAACCTATTTCTTACTTCTCATTCTCTGAACGACTGAATCGAGCGATGGAAAGAATGAAAAAGCGAGAGTCGAGCTATATTACGATTAAACTGAAAGATGGAGTGAGACGGATCGACATTTCCGATATTTATTATGTGGAAAGTCAGAGACATAAGCTTGTTTTTTATACAAAAGAAGAGGAGTTAATTTCGATCGGAACAATGAAGGATCTAGAAAATGAGTTAGCAAAGTACCCTTTCTTTCGTGGTCATAAAGGTTATTTAATCAATCTAGAACATGTTGATGGTATGAAGGATAGTAGTGCTATTGTAAATGGAGAAGACATACCAGTTAGTCGTAATAAGCGAAAAGAATTCATGGAAGCATTAGCAAACTATTGGGGAGAGGTGATAAAATGACCGATATTTTCCCTGATATCCCTAGAATATATACAGCATTAGCAGAATGGCTAGCTTGTCTTGTTTATATCTCGATATTGAGAAGGAAAATAGTTGGATGGAGACTGGGTGCCTTTTTAGTCGGTGGTTTGGTTCTTCAGTCTGCTTTCTTAGTTGTAACAAGAGATTTGCCACTTCCTTTTTGGATTCCAAGTATGATTATAGCTATTGGAATGATGTTTTTACTGATATATTTAAGTTGTGATATAACTATTACAGAAGCTGGTTATTTTACTGTAAAAGCATTTGTAGCAGCAGAATTAGTTGCTTCCTTTCAATGGCAAGTACAGTATTACTTATGGTATGACACGAATAGCAATTTACTTTTAGAAGTCCTTTTATTAATTATCATGTATGGTGGTGTATTCTTTGTCATCTGGATGTTAGAAAAACGCCATATTCCAGACAATGGAAGGTTGAATGTGAATAAACGTGAATTAAGGGCTACTGTCGTTATCGGTGTGGCAGTATTTGTGATTAGTAATTTAAGTTTTGTAACATCCAGAACCCCATTTAGCGGACAATATGCCCAGGAGATCCTTAATATTCGAACACTAGTAGACTTAGGTGGATTTGCGATCTTATTTGCTTATCATATACAAATAAACGAAATACGAATAAAGCGCGAACTTGAAGCAGTCCAAAACATATTAAAAAATCAATACCTTCAATATCAGCAATCAAAAGAAAGTGTTGAAATAATTAATTATAAGTATCATGATTTAAAGAACCAGATCATTGCACTAAGAGCCGAAGAAGATCCGGAGAAGAGAAATGCGTATTTGACCAAGATGGAAGAAGATATTCAAGCATTTGCAGCACAGTATAAAACGGGTAATAAAGTCTTGGATACATTACTAGCAAGCAAAAATATGTACTGTATTAAAAATGGAATTACGTTAACTTGTGTTGCAGACGGAACACTGTTAAACGGAATGGATGTTATGGATATATGTACGATCTTTGGTAATGCTTTAGACAATGCAATTGAGTACGAAAAAAAGGTGGAAGACAAAGAAAAAAGGTTAATTCATGTTTCTGTATTTGCTCAAAAAACGTTCTTTATGATAAGAGTAGAAAATTATTTTGAAGGCAACCTAGAGCTTGAAGGAGATTTGCCGTTAACAACAAAGAAAGACAAATATTATCATGGTTATGGATTAAAGAGTATTCGTTATTCAGTACAAAAATATGACGGTGTGGCGAAGGTCGACCAGAAAAACAATTGGTTTGAGTTAAAGATTCTGATCCCCATGCTGACCCAAAAAGAAAAGTAGAAGTAAATAACTAATAGCGTTTTTAGTAAGTTTGGATAGCTATCGCTGCATATCCAAACTTTTTTTCTTTTATCCCGGAGCAACCGTCCGTAAGACTCCCACTTCAAAACAACGAGAAAAGCAAGTTGTTTAAGTGGGAGTAACGGACGCTAGCACCCCGAATGGTTCAAGGGCCTTTAGGTCATCCTTTAGGGCTAACAATCAGTGGGGGAATAACTAAACCCCCACTGATTGAAGTTTCACTTTATTTTTACACGTTGTGCAAAAATCGCTACCGTTCATGCAAGTTATCTGCATAAAGCAAAAGATATGTTAAAATTTTTTCATAAATCACATCGAGGAGAAATTCTTTTATGAAATGAATACCTTTTCAATCCGATGTGTGTATCTATATTTTCTGACACAACCGTTCTAAGTAATTTATTCAATCGAGAATGAAAAAAGTTCTTAGGGAAGTTTAGTAAACGTTAACATTTGAATTCTGATTCGATTTCTATTTTATGATTGCGTTTACTATATTGGCATTCTTCCAAAAAAGATTGGTTGTTTTAGATAGGTATAGATAAGTCAAAGTAAAGAAATTATTTATCAGAATTATATTGAGGAGGCAAAAAAATGTCAGGAAAAAGAAGTAAGAAGAAATTTCGAATTATAATGAGTGTCGTATTATCCACACTTCTTCTAATAGGAGTTGCCGGAAACGTGGCACTAGCATACTATTCAGATGTTATTACAGCATTTTTCAATGAGATTGATATTGAAAGTCCTGAAGCGATTGAAGCTCGGGAGCATTCACAAGTCATTGCGGAGCAAATATCAGATGAAGGTATAGTCTTACTACAAAATGACGAAGATCTATTACCATTGTCGACAGATGGAAATCGAGTAAATGTTTTTGGATGGAGTTTCACAGATCCTGTGTATGGGGGAACTGGTTCCGGTCGCGTGAATGCGGATACAGCCATTACACCTAGAGATGGGTTTGCAAATGCAGGTTTTGAGATTAATGAACAGTTGTATGAAGATTACGTATCGTTAGGAATGGAACGTCCACTAATCGATATGGATGGTCAAGACTGGTCGATTACAGAACCGATAGCTGCTGACTTCTATACAGCAGAGAGAATGCAACAAGCAACAGAATTTTCAGATACAGCAGTAATCTTTATTGCTCGTTCTGGTGGTGAAGGTGCTGACCTTCCAAGAGTAATGGATGGTCCAGATACGTTTGACCCACAAGGTAGCGCTTTCGGTGCAACAGGTAGTCGCTACGGTCATGAAGATGACTTAGATCCAAATAAACATTATTTACAATTAACGAATCGAGAGCAAGACATGGTAGATATCGTTACGGAACACTTTGAAGATGTCGTTCTAGTAGTTAACAGCAGTAACACTTTCGAACTTAGCTGGGTAGACGATTACAATGAAATTAAGAGTGTTATTTCTATTGGAGGTCCGGGACAAAGTGGTTTCAATTCACTAGGAAAAATATTAGCTGGTGAAGTGAATCCTTCTGGTAGAACAGTAGATATCTACACAAGAAATCTTTTAGATGCGCCTGCGATAACGAATTTTGGCGACTTTAATTATATCCTTGAAAACGAAGATGGATCTTATGAACAAGCCTTCGATCAAGCAGGTGTTCCTTTAAAATATGTAGATTATACAGAAGGTATCTATGTAGGATATCGATATTATGAAACCGCTGCAGAAGAAGGGATCATTGATTACTATAATGAAGTACAATTCCCATTTGGTTATGGGTTAAGTTTCACAACTTTCGAACAAGAAGTAGTGGACGGAAGCTTATCATGGGATGATACAGAAATTTCGTTTGATGTAACGGTAACGAATACTGGTGATGTGGCAGGAAAAGAAGTCGTACAAGTTTACTATTCCGCTCCATACACAGGTAATATTGAACGATCTGCTAGAGATTTAGCAGCATTTGCGAAAACAGATATGCTTGAGCCAGGCGCATCTGAAACAATTACTATTTCTTATCAAGTAGAGGATATGGCTGTTTATGATTATGATCGTGTTTACAGTAACGACGGTGCTTATGTACTTGAGGAAGGTGAGTATGGAGTTTATCTCATGCAAAACTCACATGAAGTAATTGAAGAAGTAGATTCAAGAGATTTGTCTCAAGTAGTTTTTGACTCAGGACGATCTACGGATGAGCAAGCACCTGTAAACCAATTCGATGAGTATGTAATGGGTGAGGGAAGTATTGCTACTTATCTTTCAAGAGAAAATGGATTTGAAAACTTTGATCAACTAGTGAATCACGAAGAATTTACAGTTACGAATGAGGATGGAGAAGTACAAGTATTAAGAGGTAGAATAATAGATCCTAGCTTTGTAGATGTAATTAATACAGCTAGATATAACCTGCCAGAAGATACACAATCTGATGCTCCAACAACGGATGCTGATAATGGATTGACGCTTACTGATTTTACGGACGTAGACTATGATGATCCGATGTGGGAAGACCTGTTAGATCAAATGTCTGTCAATGATCTAGTTAACTTGACTACATTAGGTGGTTACAGAACGTATGAGATTGAATCAGTTGGTAAGCCAGCAACAGTAGACTATGATGGTCCTTCTGGAATTACAGCATATATTTCTAATTCACCAGTATCAGGTATCGCTTTCCCAGCAGGAGTAGTACTTGCTTCTACTTGGAATATCGAGCTTGCAGAAAGAATGGGTGAAGCAGTAGGTGCAGAAGGTGTGGCTTATGGTACAACCGGTTGGTATGCTCCCGGTGCGAATATTCACCGTACAGCATTTAGTGGAAGAAACTTTGAGTATTATTCAGAAGATCCATTAATCTCTGGGAAAATGGCAGCAGGAACAGTTAGTGGTTACGAAAGCCAAGGTGGATTCGTATACATGAAACACTTTGCTTTAAATGACCAAGAAGAGAACAGAACGAATGCGGTTTTAACTTGGAGTAATGAACAAGTAATGCGAGATATTTATTTGAAACCTTTTGAAATTGCAGTAAAAGAAGGCGGAGCAAGTGGTATGATGTCTGGCTTTAACAGTATCGGAACGGTTTGGGCTGGTGCCAATCCAAGTCTGCTTCAAGAAGTATTAAGAAACGAATGGGGCTTCCGTGGCACAGTTATTACGGATATGTATATCGGCGACTTCTATCCGTACATGGTATATGAAAAAGCAATCCGTAACGGAAATGACATGATGTTAACAGGTGTTGCACCAATGGGGGTACCAGAAGCTGATACGAGTAGCAATGATAACTTGTGGGCAATGCGTGATGCATCGCACAACATTTTATATACAGTTGCTAATAGTAGAAGTGTTGATGATGATTTAAGTACTGAAATGCCAACATGGGTTGTTATTACAATTATTGTTGATATTCTATTGATTTTAGCAATTGCAGCTGGTTTCTATTTCACATTTCGTAAAAAAAAGAATAACAACGAAGTAACAGCAGCGTAAATAAACAAATAAAACGATATGAGATAGAAAAACGCTTGTGAAAGTGTGTCAAGACATTGTTGAATCATGATCCGAAAAACACGTTGGTGGTACTTTTTATAAGTACCACCAATTTCAAAAAAGAGGGATGTCCATGAAATACAAAGAGATAATTAACAAAATGACACGAGAAGAAAAGGCGTCCTTAATGTCAGGGAAAGATTTTTGGCAAACGATGGATGTTGAACGGTTGGGAATTCCTAATATATTTCTTGCAGATGGTCCACATGGTATTCGAAAACAAGCCGAAGCGGCGGATCATCTAGGACTTAACGAAAGTATTCCAGCAACATGTTTTCCGACTGCTGCAACAGTGGCGAATAGTTGGAACACGGAGCTTGGAGAACAAATGGGGGAATACCTAGGTAAAGAGGCGGTTGCCCAGAAAGTCAATGTTCTTCTTGGTCCTGGAATCAATATGAAAAGAAGTCCTTTAGCTGGACGTAATTTTGAATATTTTAGTGAAGATCCTTATCTTGCTGGTAAGCTCGCAGCTGGCATGATAAAAGGAATTCAATTCCACGGAATTTCTGCTTGTGTAAAGCATTTTGCTGTAAATAATCAAGAAGAAAGACGAATGTCCATCGATACGATTGTGGATGAAAGAACGTTAAGAGAAATCTACTTGACTGCTTTTGAAATTGCAGTAAAAGAGGGTAAAACAAAAACGGTAATGTCCGCTTATAACATGTTAAACGGAGAGTATACGAATGAAAATACTCATTTAATGAAAGAGATTTTGCGTAATGAATGGGATTACGAAGGTGTTGTTGTCACTGACTGGGGCGGAAGTAATGATCGCGTTGCTGGTTTAGTTGCAGGCAACGAGTTAGAAATGCCGACAACAGCAGGAGAAACCAATCGGGAAATTGTTTCTGCAATTGAAAGTGGAAAAATCAGTGAAGAAGTGTTAGATGAATGTGTAGACCGACTGCTTGATTTAGTTTTTACTACCGAGAAAGCCTTTAAAGAAGAATCAAAAACCATCGATAAAAAGGAACATCATCAGATGGCGCAGAAGGTTGCAGAAGAGTCGATTGTTCTTTTGAAAAACGAAGAGAACATTCTTCCGCTTCAAGAGGATAAAAAAGTTGCTGTCATTGGTGATTTTGCAAAAGAAGCAAGGTATCAAGGAGCAGGTTCCTCTATTGTTAATCCAACTTTCTTAGATAATACATTAGATTCGTTAAAGGAATCTGGGATCAATAGTATTGGTTTTGAACAAGGTTTTGATAGATATGGGAAAAAAAGCAAGAAAAAAATAGATAAAGCTTGTGCACTAGCAAAAGAAGCAGATGTTGTTCTATTGTATATTGGTTTGGATGAGGTTACAGAAGCTGAAGGGTTGGATCGTCAAAGCATGGGGATTCCAGAGAATCAAATTGAGCTTATCCATGCGTTACACGAGGTAAATCCTAATGTTGTAGCTATCCTTTCTTGTGGTGCAGCGGTAGAAATGCCATGGATTAATAAGGTGAAAGGCTTAGTGCATGCTTATTTAAGTGGTCAAGCTGGCGCGAAGGCGATCCAAAGAATTGTTACTGGACAAGTAAATCCATCAGGGAAATTAGCAGAAACGTATCCTCTTCGCTATGAAGATACACCAGCATATCATCATTTTCCAGGTAAGGAAGTGAGTGTTGAGTATAGAGAAGGTCCATTTATCGGCTATCGCTATTATGATACAGCGAATGTGAATGTTCTTTTCCCATTTGGTTATGGATTAAGTTACACAACGTTTGCGTATTCTGATATTCAAGTGAATAAAGACGAAGTTCAGTTCAACATCACGAACACTGGGGAAGTCTCAGGAATGGAAGTAGCTCAATTGTATGTAGGTTGCCAATCTGAAGCCATCTTTAGACCAAAGAAGGAGCTTAAAGGTTTTACAAAAGTATTTTTAAATGCTGGTGAAACTAAAACAGTTACCATTCCTTTTGACGATAAAACCTTCCGTTATTTTAATGTGATAACGAACCGATGGGAAATTGAAACAGCTAATTACAACATAATGATTGGTACATCGATTGCGGATATACGATTAGAAGGTGCTATTTTTATCGAAGGGACAAATGTACCGTATCCTTATCGAAAGGAGAAATTACCTTCCTACTATTCTGGTAAAGCAAACAAAGTTAGTGTTGAAGAATTTGAGGCACTTCTTGGTCATAAGTTACCGGAAAGCAAATGGGACAGAACAAGACCACTTGGTTATAATGACACCATTGCTCAGTGTAGGTATGCAAAAGGCCTATTTGCTCGATTTGCATTCAAATTGATCAAGTTTTCTCACTCCTTTTTATGGAAGATTGGAAAAAGAGATACAGCAAACCTTATTATGATGTCTGTTTATCATATGCCGTTTCGAGGTTATGCCCGAATGACGGGTGGTATCATTAATATGCCAATGGTAGATGGAATGTTAATAATCGTTAATGGAAACTTCTTTAAAGGGTTACGCCATGTGCTAAGAGAAAGAAAAAAATTAGTAAAAGCACAAAAAAAGGCTGAGGGAACAATTAACACTGTAAAAGATGACAAAGGAGAGGTATTATGAGTAAAGGAAATGTAAATAAAACGAGTTCCTCTTCTGGAGTCACGGGTCTCTGGAAAGGGATCAAAGAAAAATACCCGAATAGCGCTCAATTTTTGATGTTCTTTCTGTTGAGTAATGGTGTAACGGTGCTTCAATTGGTGTTAATGCCTCTTTTCAGAAGCATCTTTGCAGAAACAGCATTAGTGAATATGAACTTTCAAATCTGGCAAGTTGGAACAACAGTGGATGGTAGTCCCAATTATATTTTTGACTTTGCGGCCGGACCTATCTCTGAAGGTGGCGGCGGAGGTCTCGCTTTTTTCCTAGCAGTACAGATTAGTATTGCTGTTGCACAGATTATTAACTTTTTTGCGCAAAGAAGTATTACGTTTAAATCGAATAGTAGTGTATGGAAAGCAGCTTTCTGGTACTTCGTTGCTTATATTATAATTACCATTGTTGCAGCAGCCGCTTTAGGATTCTATCAAACACCAGTGTATAACTTCTTCATGAATACTTTGGGTTGGGGATCCGCTGGAGAAACAGCAGCAGATATCGTGACAATGATTATAAATAGTGCAATATCATTCTGGGTGTTCTTCCCTATCTTTAAAATTATTTTTAAACAAGTACCTGAAGAGCCAAAAATCTAGAAAAGGTGATGTGAAAAATGAAATTATTATCAGTAGTTATTCCTTGCTATAATTCTCAAGCGTATATGAGAAATTGCATTGAATCCCTGTTACCCGGTAGGGAGGATGTTGAGCTACTTATAGTCAACGATGGGTCTGTTGATCAAACAGCGGAAATTGCTGATGATTACGCGAGAAGGTATCCTACTATCGTTCGAGCGATACATCAGCCAAACGGAGGACACGGCGAAGCAGTTAACACAGGTATTCGAAATGCAACAGGAAAGTATTTCAAGGTAGTAGACAGCGATGATTGGGTAGACATTAGAGCTTATCTCAAGGTTTTACAGACGTTACGTGATTTTGACGAAGAGACAGTGTCGATAGATATGTTGGTTAGTAATTTTGTTTATGAAAAAGAAGGTTCAAAGTATAAAAAAGTAATGAAATATGACGATGTCCTTCCTGAAGATGTTGTTTTTACGTGGGATGATATAAAAGAATTTGGCAAAAGTCAATATTTGATGATGCATTCCATTATATACAGAACAAGGTTGTTAAAAGACTGTGGACTTGAGCTTCCGAAGCATACTTTTTATGTAGATAATCTATATGTCTATCAACCCCTTCCTTTTGTGAAGAAAATGTACTATTTGAATGTTGACTTTTATCGCTATTTTATTGGAAGAGACGATCAGTCTATCAATGAAAGTGTAATGATCAGGAGAATTGATCAACAAATTAAGGTTAACAAGTTAATGGTGGAAAGTGTGGAACTACGGTCGATTCAGAATATTAATCTTTACGATTATATGTTACACCAATTGGAAATTGTCACCGTTATTTCTTCGATATTTTTGATTCGCTCAGGAACAAGAGAGAATTTAAAAAAGAAAAAAGAATTAATGAGATACATTAAAGCAAAAGATCCATTGCTTTACCAAAATATTAGATTTGGGTTTTTGGGTCATTTAACCAATCTGCCTGGTTGGTTTGGCCGTCGCATTTCAGTAGGTGCATACAAAGTATCTCAAAAAATGATTGGGTTTAATTAGAAACATATTGCGAGAGCATCGATGATGTTCTCGCTTTTTCTAGTAACAAAATTCAAGTGTCACGTATGGTCGTGGGGATTTAATAAAGGCTTTCGTCTAATGGAGTGCCTTTTCTTCGTACGCTCATTTTTAAAAGACTAGTTTTTTTGAAAAAATATACTATAAAAAGCAAAATTATCATCCTATTACATAATGATTTGAAAGGGATAGTTTGATAATAAGGAGGGAACTACATGCGTAACTCGATAGCAAAACGAATACTATTTATTTTAATAGCTCTATCAATGATTTTCATAGTAAACACTGTTTTTAGTGGGATCACTAATTTACAAGTTCAATTATCATCGAATTTGATCTCGAATTCTTTCATTAACTTACAAAATGAGCAAGTGAATTTAGCAGAAGAAGTAGGGCAAATCGAATTATCTATTCAAGAATATGTGTTAAGTGATGAATCGAATAATATAGAACTATCAGAAACCGTAACAAATAGTGTTATCGTGGCAACAGATAGTATATATGAAATCGCTGATATAACAGCTGAATTTTCTGAACGAGCAATGAACAATGATTTACAGGAAGCTTATGCCCCTTATTTAGAAAGTATGGAGATGTATGTGGAAGAAGCTACGGCTATTGCAGAACATATTAGACAAGATAATCGCGTGAGGGCAAATGAAAGTTATCAGTCCTTACGGGCATTGTCAGATCAGGTACAAACATCGGAAAGTAATTTTCGAGAAGTATTGGGTGCTAGTATCAATCATGAAGTGAATCTGATAAATTCTCGAGTAAATAGATCGACCATCATCATTTGGACAATGGCAATTATATTTGTTGTATCTGCTATTGTAGCCTTCTGGGTCACGGTAAAGACAATTATAAATCCTTTGGTAAGAGGAAATAAAAGCTTAAGAGACATCATAAGTAAGTTAGAAAAAGATGAGGGTGATTTAACGACTCGAATTGAGAGCTTTTCTAAAGATGAAATCGGCCAGATGATACAGGGAATTAATAGATTCCTAGATACTTTACAACATGTGATGATCTCGATCAAATCAGGCTCAAAATTAATATATCAGTCGACAGAAAATACGAGAGGTAATATTTTGGAAAGTAAAGACTCCACTTCTAATATTTCTACTTCTTTGAATGAATTGTCAGCTAGTATGGAAGAAATCAGTAGTACATTACAGAACATCGATGATGGCGCTCAACGCGTGTTATCCTCTGCGAATGGTATTGCTGAGGATGCTGAATCAAATGCTATTCATGTAGGAACCATTGTAGAACGTGCGGATACTGTACGGGAACAGTCAATTCAAAGCAAAGACCAAACGGAAGAGATTGTTCAAAGAATTACGGAAACAATGGAGTCATCGATAGAAAATAGTCGATCAGTAGAAAAAATAAATATCCTTACATCAAATATATTAGAAATTTCTGCACAAACCAATTTGCTTGCTTTAAACGCATCGATTGAAGCTGCTAGAGCCGGAAGTGCTGGTAAAGGTTTTTCTGTTGTCGCTGATGAGATCCGAGAACTTGCAGAAAACACCAAAGAAACGGCAAGTGATATTCAAAGTATTAGTATAGTCGTAACGAAAGCAGTCGATGAATTAGTAGATAATGCAAATCATGTGATATCATACATCACGGAAAATGTATTAAATGATTATGATGAATTTGTGGGTGCAGCAGATGTCTACAAAAAGGATGTTGACGTCATCAAACAAATGCTTGACCGATTTAGTACAAGTTCTGGAGAACTAAAATTGATTACAACGAGTATGGCTGAAGGAATTAATGAGATCGCATCAGCCGTTGATGAGAGTGTTCGCGTTGTTGTCGATTCTAGCGAAAATACAAATCAATTACTTGAATCGATCACTAGTATTTCTGATGAAGCAGATCAAAATAAAGAGATAGTCGATGAATTATCTAACCACGTAGCAAAATTCAAGAAAGTAGATTAAGTGCCTGTCACCGCCCGTTTTTTGTCTGTTCTTGTCGAAAGATAATGAGGTCGGGCGGTGACAGGTTCCTTATGTGTATTGGGCGAAATATGTGAGTAATTAGTCAGAAAGATGAATTCACACATCATCATATAAATCACTAAAGATTAATGGCTATGTGTTTCAACAGTAGCCTCATCATCTTCATCGAAGGATCGCTTCTTCAAATAAAAATATTCCCCGACAAAAATAATGCTCATAAAAACGATAGAAAGAATGGCAATCAATAAATCGGTTGTAATCTTAAACCAGATAAATGCACCGAGTACAACTACATCAAAGACAAGTGCTGCGACAATAATAGAAATTTTTGCGTCAATCTTCTTTTTTAGTCGTGTTAATATACCCCAATGAAACATAATATCCATTGTTAGATAGAAAATTGCCCCGAGTGTAGCGATGCGACTTAAATCAAAGAATACTGTTAGAAATATCGCGATCGTAGCAATATAAACGAGCATATGTTGTTGAAGGTTGCCAGGTAAACCAAAGTGTTTATGAGGAATTAACTTCATCTCTGTTAACATGGCTGTCATACGAGATACAGCAAATATACTAGCGATAATGACTGATATCGTCGCTAAAATTGCAATGCCTACTGTAAACCATAAACCATAATCACCTAAAGTAGGACGAGCAGCTTCTGCTAAGGAATAGTCCCTTGCAGCAACGATTTCTGAAACTGAAAGATTGCTAGAAACAGCCCAGGTGACGAGTAAATATATAACCAAACAAATCGAGATGGAGATGGCTATAGCTCTACTGACGTTTTTGTGTGGTTTGACGATCTCTGAACCGTTGTTGGTTATCGTTGTGAAACCTTTAAATGCCAAAATTGTAAGTGCTAACGAAGCGATAAATCCCCCTAACGCGTTTTGTTCTGGAATGTCTCCGGATAAAACACCGTCAAAAGAAAATCTTGAAACCCATAAGGCGGCAAGGGCAAAGATTGATATGCCTGCAATTTTTAAGATCGAAACAATCGATGTAAATGTCTGAATCAATTTGTTCCCGGTTAGGTTGATAAGAAAAGCAAAGATGATTAGGCCAACACCTAATATGGGTACGATAAAGGTATCAGGACCTACGCCGAACAATTGTAATGTATAAGTCCCGAAAGTACGGGCGATCAAACTTTGGTTAATCACCATAGAAACGGCCATTAAAAGCGCGGCACCGCCTGTGGCTGTTCCTTTACCATATGCTTTAACGAAAAACATCCCGATTCCGCCTGCAGATGGATATGCATTGGCCATTTTCGCATAACCATAAGCACTAAAAGCAGTAATCATACCACCAACGATAAAAGAGAATGGGAATAATGCACCGGTTATTTGAGCAACTTGACCTAATAACGCAAATATACCTGCCCCAATCATCACTCCAATACCAAGACCAACTGCCCCTATGAGCGTAATACTGTCCTTTTGGTAGTTGTTTTCCATGATAAAAACCCGCCTCCTAAAGTATAATGTGGTTATGTTTACCCTGTAACAAACGGAGAATAAACATGGTGCCTGGCACCGCCCGGTTTTTGGTGGAATTTGTCGATTGTAATAGAAAAAAATAGTGGCAACCACTAACATTAGTTAGTAAGTATGCCGCTATTTTCTACTTTATAATGTACAAACGAAACGCTCTACCTATTTCAAAACAAGTACATCAAAAGGTTTCATCAAGACTTTTTCATAGATGACTTCACCAGTTAATAGATTCTGCATATTTTGTTTCAAAATAATCTCCTGTTCTTTGTCGGAATAATTCAATAGAAAGATATAATTTTCACCGTCTTTCCTTCGTATCGACAGTTCAACATTTTCAGGCAATGCAAGTAAATGGTTATAGTTGTTCAATGCTAATTCATCGATCATCATAGAGGCGATTTCTAAATCAAAGACACCACCGAAATAGTAACTGATTCCTTCTTCAACGGTACACTTCACTAGTGCAGGTTTTCCTTCTAAATAAGAATTCGCATAGGTAGCCATAACTTCAAGATGGTCGCCATTTAATTGAAGGGATTCGTTAAAATCATGTGCCGCAAAAGCTTTGCCGTTCTTCATGTGAATTTGCGTAATATCGTCAAAAGGTTGTGCTCTTGTGAAATCTTCTACAGTAATCCCCGTTAGGTCAGCTAAGTACCCTGGAAAAGGCAACGTATACGTTTGACCAGTCTTGTTTTTGTATCCAGTTCGACAACCAAAAACGACTTTACCACCTTGTTTTACATAGTCTGTTAACACGTTAGCAGTTTCTTTTTCAACGATTGCCATGTGAGGTAAAATCAATACTTTATACTTTCTCAAGTCTTCTACCGTTGTATCTCCGGTTAAATGGAAGACGTCTACAGGCACATGACTGTATTGAAAAGCTTTAAACCAATCGTTCTTGCTTTTTGATGCATATGGTCCGTACCATTCATCAAGCTCTCCGTCCCAATCATTATCATAATTTATAACAATGGCGGCCTCTGCAAAAAACTCCGAACCTGCAATCTGTTCTCCAATTTTTTCGATTTCCTTACCAACGATATCGACTTCTTGAACCCGCCGATTTGGCTGATTATGATAATCATTAATTCCGTGCCAGTAAATTTCCGTTCCTTTCGTAGCTGTACGCCATCTAAAGTACAGTACCATGTCACTACCGTGGGCAATGGATTGATATGTCCAGAGGCGAAGTTGTCCTGGCTTTGGTGAGGGTTGACCGATTCTTGTTACCCAACCACCAGGACCTGACTGTTGTTCGAAAATTGCAAAGTTTGGTGAGATGCTTCGTACTACACTTAAATTCCAACTCCACTTTCGATCTCGTAGTGGTTTTTCGGACTTATCATCTGCTACACTTCCGAAATTAGGATAGGAGTCATAAGCAAAAAAGTCGAGCAATTCATTCGTTAATTGATGACTGTTTAAATGCCCAAATAAGCCATTTGTAGAGACCCATTGCTTTGTTGTATGTTCACGGATAATGTCAACTTGTAATCTTGCATAGGAAATGACGCTATCCGAGATGAATCGCTTCTCATCTAAAGCATGGTGTGGATTGGGAGAGCCCTGATTGGTTGTTCGTGTTAAATAGATTTGATCCCAGTCTGAATACGTTTGATTCCAGAAGACCGTACCCCAAGCCTCATTTACTTGTTCTAACGTATGATACTTTTTCTTTACCCATTCTCTAAATGCAAAATGATCTGATTCTGAATAAAAAACATCTCGTTCACAGTTTAACTCGTTATCGATTTGCCAACCGACGATGGCCGGGTGTTCTTTGTAATGCTTCACCATCTCCCGAACAATAATCGAGGATAATTTACGATAATTTTCTGAATTATAGTTATAGTGTCGTCGTTCTCCATGGTGGATAGTAATACCTTCTTGTGTAACATTTAACACATCAGGATATTTTTTTGTTAACCAAGCAGGTGGTGTGGCAGTAGGAGTCCCCATGATTATCTTTAAACCAATCTTGTCTGCTAAGTTTACTGCACGGTCAAAAAGCTCAAAAGAAAAAGCACCTTCCTCTGGCTCGAAAACACTCCAAGCGAACTCTCCAACACGAACGTAGGTAAATCCTAACTCTTTCATCCGCTTAAAATCGTCTTCCCATAAACTTTCAGGCCAATGCTCAGGATAATAACAGACCCCTAGTTTTATCTTATCTTCTTGAAGTTTTTTCACCATAACGTTATCCCCCTTAATAAAAAAATGATAGCGCTTTAATTATACTAAAAAATCTAGGTGATTGGTAACCGATCGATCTAGGTCTTGAAAAATAGAAAAATGTTCAAAGCAGTAAAGCTAGTGAAGACTTCGTAACTTAGTATTGCAGGGAATAAACTCCACCAAGATAATGGTTAATCTTAGAGCAATCGCTAGAAGGACTCTCATTTCAAATGATTTCCGTGGAGCAACAGACGCTGGTAATCGAATGTCTCACAGAATGTTGAACATTCTTTAGGTTCAACATACAGTAGGGATTAGTAAAATCCCTACTGATTGAAATTTCACTCGATCTGTGAAAAAAGTGCAATAACGATTATAATAGAAAGTAAGAAAAAGCGGAAATGAGGAATAAACAATGAGTACATTATATATGAAGCAAAAGGTATTTAGTTTAGGGGAAAAATTCACGGTGAAAGATCAAAGCGATGTGGATAAGTATTTTATTGAAGGAAGCTTTTTCAAGGTGCCGAAAACCTTTACGATAAAAGATGCGGATCATCAAGAAGTAGGTGTGATCACTAAGAAGGTTTTTAGCTTGTTGCCAAAGTTTTATGTGGAGGTTCATGGAAAAGAAGTGGTCACGATTCATAAAGAGTTCTCTTTCTTTAAAGCACGTTATCGGATGGACGGAGAAGATATTCGGGTCCAAGGTGATTGGTGGGATAAGCACTTCGATATTTTGGCACGTGGAACAGTTGTGGGGCATGTTAATGAAAAATGGTTCACATGGGGCGATACCTATGAAATTGACATTGAGAATGAAGCCTATGAACATATGATTCTATCACTTGTTGTTGCTATTGATTTTGTGAAACAAACAGAACAAAATGCTTCGAATTCACATCGATAAAAAAGAATCACTTGAACTAATGCTTATCTTAGAGCGCCCGTCCGGCGAGCTCCCCATAAAACAACAATAAGATCAAAGTTGTTAAATGGGGAGTAACTCTTGGATTCGCCGAAAGTCTTCAAGGGCTTTTCGCTCATTCTTTAGGACTAAGAATCTGGGTGGGGCCCCTAAAAACCTGCACTGAATCAAATTTCACTACCTTGTTAAGTTGTGTCAGTCTGTTTTATGAAAAAAGTTCGGTATTTAGTCGAGAAAAGTTTTTTCACGACTAATTCGATTGTTTGATTTTCTCTAAAATTATCTGCTTGTTATGATGTAAATAGGTTAAAAAATGATCTGCAATAATTGGATCAAATTGAGTGCCTTTGTTCTTTTCTATTTCCGCAATTATGTTTTCTAAATCTTTCGCATTACGATAAACCCGTTGAGAGGACATTGCATCAAAGGCATCTGCAACCGTCATGATTCTAGCTGTTAAAGGTATATTTGCTCCAGCTAGACCGTGAGGATACCCTTTACCGTCATAGCGTTCATGATGATACAATACCATGTCTAGTATGCCATTGTCTTGATATGGTTGAATATGCTTCATCGCATTGTAGCCAATTATCGGGTGTTGTTTAATGATATCAAATTCTTCTTCGGTAAGTTTATCGGGTTTGTTTACGATGGACTCGGGAATGACGATTTTACCAATATCATGCAATAAACCACCCATGTAAATGGTATTTTGTTTCTTTTTCGATAATTTCATTTGTTTTGCAATTTCTTTTGAGTAATTGGCGACATTTTCTGAATGTGTAGCCGTATAGGGATCTCTTGAATCAAGTAGTTTAACCAGTGTTTTGGTTAACTCAATATTTGATTTGTTTTGGTTAATATAGTTGGAGATCATTAATGATGTCGTGAAACCGAAAATGAAAAAGGTAAACCAAAATGATAAGAAAATATCAAAACTACTTGGATCTAAGACATATCTTGTTAAAGCTACAAGGCCACTTTGTAAAAGCAAAACTGCGTTATTTTTATAAATGCTTCCAAGTAATATCATTACCATTGTATAAACAAAAAACAAATTCAATTCATAGTGATAATAACGGTCAATCCAAAGTACACCAGCTGCAAGGATAAAGGCAACATATCGGTATGTAATAATCAATCTTAATGTACTATTTATTGGTGTAATATCATGATAGATGTTCATAAGATGCTCCTAATTTTTTATCTAAAATTATATCATATTTTGTTAAATCGTGAATTATCCAATGTAAAATGAGTACAACAATTCTCCTGTTTAATACGAACCGAAAATGTGTAAGTTAGCATTAAACCATCTCTAGCAGACTAAACTCTTAACTCTATTAATGTATAGGTAGCAGCTCTCTTTATGATAATGAAGTACCTAATTTTACTCACAAATGTAGTAAGAGATATGGTATTATAAGTTTAAAGATTCCCAGTATTTCTATTAAATAACAGGAGGTTGTTCTATGAGA
Organism: Natronobacillus azotifigens; assembly: GCF_026805325.1. GTDB lineage: Bacteria > Bacillota > Bacilli > Bacillales > Amphibacillaceae > Natronobacillus > Natronobacillus azotifigens. The sequence goes on along the minus strand of NZ_JAPRAT010000018.1, from coordinate 35,551 downwards.
AAGGTACTTGGTTTGGATATAGGTGTTTCTTCGGTGGGGTGGGGTATTATAAATGAAGATTCTGGTGAAATTATTGATGCGGGCGTACGTTTATTTGAAGAATCAACAAGGAATGCAAATGAAGATCGACGTGGGTTTCGTGGTGCGCGAAGATTAAAAAGAAGAAGAAGCCATCGGCTAGAGAGAGCATACCAACTTTTTAATACATATAACTTACCTGTATCAGGGATTGGAAAGATAGATCCATATAAAGCTAGATATGAAGCGATAAATGGGTCTGTATCATTAGAAGAATTGGTTGCAGCATTTTATCATTTAATCAAAAAAAGAGGAACAGTTCTTGATTCAACTGAGGATGATAAAACTGTTGGAAATGAACTCTCTACGAAAGAACAGCTTAAAAAAAACAATAAATTATTAAAGGAGAAATATATCTGTGAGATTCAATTGGAACGTATAGGTAATAGTGAAGAGAAAATGCGCAACCATCAGAATCGTTTTCGAACTGCGGATTATGTAAAAGAAGCAAAAGCTATTTTGCAAAAACAGAAACAGGTGTATTCAATATTAACAGAGGAATTTTCTCAACAATTAATTGATCTAATGGAAACTAGAAGAGAGTATTATGAAGGACCAGGATCAAAAAAGTCTCCAACACCTTATGGACCATATTCCATTGATAAAAGCGGTAAGTTAATCGAAACTACGATGATAAATAAAATGCGTGGTAAATGTACTTACTTTCCCGATGAATTAAGAATCGCTAAGATGTCTTTCACGGCAGACCTATATAATTTGTTGAGCGGAGATTTAAATAAGCTACAGATAGATGGTGCTTATCTTACCTCTGAAGATAAAAAGTATCTTATCGAAAATTTGATCAAAAAAGGTAAGAATATCACTCTCCTACAAATTCTAAAGTATAAAGGGGCGAACGAAAATGCGATCGTCACCGGGTATAGACGTGATATGAAGACGGATAAACCAACGTTTACAGAGTTTAAAGGCTATAAAGAATTAAAGAAGATTGTAGATAAAAACAATTTGCCTATTAATATTTTAGAAAAAATAGATTTGCTGGACGGTGTTGTTGAAATATTAACAGCTGAAAAATCATTAACTCGGAGGGAAGAGCAACTTCGATCATTATTTTCTGATTATGAAGATGATATGAAAATCAGACTTGTAAGTGCGTTTAAAGAAAATAATGCTTTTGTTGGGTATCATGCACTTTCAAAGAAAGCGATTAGTTCTATACTAGATGATTTAATGCACACAAATAAAAACCAAATGGAGCTTTTTGCGGAGAGAGGTTTTGAACAAAAAAGATTAGAAAAGCTGAAAGGCCAGGATAAGATTGTCTTTGATGAGGACGCAATCTTAAGTACGGTAGCGAAAAGGGCGCATCGTGAAGCGGTTAAGATTGTAAATTCTATTCGTGAGAAGTATGGAGAATTAGAGGCTATCGTTGTTGAAACAGCTCGTGAAAAAAACAGCGATGAGAAACGGAAGCAGTATAATGACTTTCAAAGAAAGATAGGAAAACATGAAAAGGAAATGGCAAAATTATTAGGTGTGAAGAAGTTAGCTGAATTACACCTGAACGGAAAACAGCATTTGGCTTTAAAATTATGGGAATCACAGGACGGGAAATGTATATATTCTGGAAAAAGTATATTGATTAATGATATTGTCAATGATCGTTCTTCGTTCGAAATTGATCATATTTTACCAGTATCATTGTCCTTTGATGATAGTCAACAAAATAAAGTGCTTTGTAGACATAGTGAGAACCAAAACAAAGGACAATTAACACCATTTCAGTATTTTCATTCAGGGAAGGCCTCGCGTTCTTTTGAGCAATTTAAAGTAGAGGTATTAAATTTGTATAAAAGTAAAAAGATTTCTAGTAAAAAGAAAGATTATTTACTTGAGTTACGAGATATTGCCTATAATGATGAACTACAAAGAGAATTTATCAATCGGAATTTAGTAGATACACAATATGCTATGCGGAGCTTTTCTATGACATTACGAACATTTTTTAAATCCCAGAATATCAACACAAGAGTACTCTCGATCAGGGGATCATTTACCGCAGCGTTGCGTCGGCGTGCAAAAATGAACAAAGACCGTGATGATAGTTATGCACATCATGCAATTGATGCACTAATTGTGGCGGCTATAGGACGTATGCCAGTTTTTGAGTTTTTCAATGAGTTTAGGATGGACGAACAAGGAGTTGTTGTTAATAAAGACACAGGGGAAATATTAGAGGAAAAGGAGTTTTTTTCTAATAACTTTATTGTTTTTTTACGTAATATTATGAAGTATGAAGCTGAAATAAAATACTCCCACAAAGTAGATCGAAAAGTTAATCGATCGATGTCCAATCAAACTATTTATGGAACTAGGGAAAAAGATGGTGATAGATATTACTTGGGTAGAACAGCTAATATTTATCAATTAGACAAAAAAGGTATCAAATCTGTATTAAAACGTTTAGAGAAAGAACCTACTAAGTTTTTGATTGCTAAACACAACCCGGAATTACTAACCTTGATTAAAAAAATTGTAAAAGAACACGCTGATGCAGATAATCCGTTTAAAGCTTTTTATGATGCCCATGGCTATATTTTAAAAGATGGAAAAGTACCTGTTAAAAGATTAAAGTATTATGATCAAAGATTAGGTGTGCATATGAGCATAACAGAAAAATACCCAAACGCAAAGAATGAGGTTGTTTTATTGAGTGTAAAAAGTGTGCGGGTAGATGTTTATAGAAACCAAGAGGGAAGATATAAGTATTTAGGTGTACCTTATCATTGGTTTCGAAAAAAAGATGGTGAGTATTTTTTAGATATGAAAAAATATAATGAAGAAAAAGAGAAAAGTTATAAAAAAATTGATGATAGCTATACCTTTCAACTAAGCCTCTATAAGAATGACAGATTTTCCTATGAAAAAAATGGAGAGGTTTTTGAACGTGTGTTTAGAGGAGATAATAATCCTAGACAAAATAAAATAGAAGTCGATTTTGTTAATAGAAAAAAACAAGAACAAAAAGAAGGCTTTCTAGCTCCATCGACAATCCAAAGAATTTATAAGTATAATGTTGATGTTCTAGGCAATACTTATAAAATAGAAAAAGAAAAATTCAAAAATACTTTACATCAATAATTAAGTGGGGTAAAATAATGGTAGCGATAGAGACGTCTATCGCTCTATACCGAAAACTGGGAAGAACCTATCAAAACAAGGGTTTATCCCGAACTCAGCCCCATTTTAATGGGGCTTTTTCCTTTTTCTATAACTTTTATAGAAAGGAAGAGAATAAGATTGAGTTGGAGAATTGTCTATATTGAAGAAGCAGAAGAAATGAAATTGTATTTAGATAATTTAAAAGTCGTCAAAGAGGACCAAGAAGTGTTGATCCCACTATCCGACATCCATACGATTATCGTGGATAATTCTAAAACAGTCGTAACAGGGCGGTTAATGAATAAATTAACAGATTATCACATTCTATTAATCTTTTGTGATGAATCCCATAAGCCTAATGTATTCTCACTTGGCATGTATAGCCATTATCGCGTTTATGGTGTATTGAATCAACAATTGAAATGGGATGAACATCTGCGAGGAGAAATGTGGAAAAAGATAGTTAAGTTAAAGATTCATAATCAAATGACTATCTTAGAATACTTGGACAAAGACAAAGATGCAATTGGGAAAATGAACGCGCTATCAAGAGATGTTGCTTTTGCGGATGAAACAAACAGAGAAGGACATGCAGCTAAAGTATATTTCAATGCATTATTTGGAGATCAGTTTCACCGTCAACAGAGTGCCATTGATGCGTATAACTCTGCATTAAATTATGGTTATATAGTTTTAAGGGCTTGTTTTACTAAAACAATTGTAGCCTATGGTCTTCATCCTGCGTATGGAATTGGACACCGTAATCAATTTAATGCGTTCAATTTAGCGGATGATTGTATGGAGATATTTAGACCTGTAATCGATCTTTGGGTATATCTAACGGTTAGTGACACAGACTTCTTAGATAGGGAAATGAAACAAAATTTAATTCGTCGTTTAAGTGCAAAGGTTACTATTGGGGGAGAAAGACATACTGTATTAAATGCCATTGATTTATATATACAATCTTTTATTAAATCTATGAATAACGAAGATCTGGACAAGTTGGTGTATCCCAGAGATGGCATCGCCGTATAGAATTATGAGATTACTATTATTTTTTGACCTCCCTATGAATACAAAGGAAGAACGTCGAATATATTCCCGATTTAGAAAATATTTAATAACAAATGGATTTACAATGATTCAATTTTCTGTGTACGTAAAAATATTTCCAAACAGAGCAGGTCTGTTTCAATATATAGAGGGATTGAAAAGACAAATCCCATCCAAAGGTTCGGTTCGATTGATGGCTGTGACGGAAAAGCAATATGAAAAAATGTTAATATTGGTTGGCGGAAAAACCATACAAGAAGAAGTTATAACAGAAGATCCTATGGTGATATTATGAATTTGTGGAAAATCACAGACGGATCTACTGAATGGGAAATTGAAGTTGATACAATCACAGTATTAAAGGACTCGAACCTCATCTGGTATAAATTAATTAGATTAATCGATGATTACTTTACAAATAAACAATCGAACGTAAAGATAGTTGAAGGTGAGCAGATTATTCAAAAAAAAGATTGGGAATGTCACTTTATTCCTTTTGATGCGCATCTTCAAGTGGACAAACTTAAAGTTAAATCACCATTAAATCCTTTAATGGATGAATTGTGTGAAGATATTGTTGCTTCACCTGCCTATCAAGAGTTATTGAGTGTATGGAGTGAATTAAACGAAGAATTACAATTTGCTAATCGAAAGTTGGATAAATATAAATTGTCCCTACAATTAGAAGCGTTTGATTCTAAAAAAATGAAGCAATCTTTGTTCTTTCAACCATTAGAACCGTTCATGTCACCAAATGATTATAAATTACTTTTTTTAAAATTGTTATCGGAAAGAGCGATGAATAAAAAGACACTAATTATCATAGAACTTCCAGAGTTGTATGCAGACGTGGGTGCAATAAATCAGTTTATGGAACATATCTCTCAGTTGTCCAAAATAGGTTATCATTTTATAATTGTTACGCAAAAAAATCTTGGTCAAACTAGCAACTATCTGTTTGAAAATCAAATCATTCATAAAGCTAGTTTGAAAATGATGAAACGAAAAGTACAGAGCCAGCTTCCATTTGTATGTGAAGAAGGTTTATACGAAGAAGTTGAAGACCAAATTTTAGAGCTTGTGGATAACTGCAATTTTAAGAGTGAAATCCTCCCTACCCTTTCTGAAATGGAACAAGCAAAAAAAGTAGTTCTTTATACAGTGTTTAATCATTTAGATATACCACTAAACCTTGATGTGACTGGGTTCACACCTAACCTAAGAAATTACATTGAATCACAAGTGTGAAGTTGAAACTGGGTGTGGTATAATAAAAAATGAGGTTTTGGTACTCTCTCAGTTTTCGGTATAGAGAAACAGAACCTTGCAACATATGGTGCAGTTAAGGGTTTTGGTACTCTCTCAGTTTTCGGTATAGAGAAACGCCCAAGCAGGCGGTCAGTCGATCACTTAAGTTTTGGTACTCTCTCAGTTTTCGGTATAGAGAAACTTCCTGCCAGCAATACAGCTAATGGCGGAAGTTTTGGTACTCTCTCAGTTTTCGGTATAGAGAAACCGCAGGTGCGGTTTATAAGAATTTACAATAGTTTTGGTACTCTCTCAGTTTTCGGTATAGAGAAACTTATTAGGGTTAAACTCTACCCTCACATCTGTTTTGGTACTCTCTCAGTTTTCGGTATAGAGAAACTTAGGAATGGAATTAGATGAGGTTATAAGAGTTTTGGTACTCTCTCAGTTTTCGGTATAGAGAAACTGTTATTATGTGAGATGGGAGGTTACTGTTGTTTTGGTACTCTCTCAGTTTTCGGTATAGAGAAACTTGCGATAATCGCCACGTCTTTGCTTAACGGTTTTGGTACTCTCTCAGTTTTCGGTATAGAGAAACGCGACAAGTAATTACTACTTTAGTGGACATGTTTTGGTACTCTCTCAGTTTTCGGTATAGAGAAACTTTTTTCTCCAAAATCAAATTCGTTATCCTGTTTTGGTACTCTCTCAGTTTTCGGTATAGAGAAACATAGAGGGGGCGAGGTGTTATGTAGTGGGGGTTTTGGTACTCTCTCAGTTTTCGGTATAGAGAAACAAGGCGACTTTGTGAGAATTTGACCTTCTGTTTTGGTACTCTCTCAGTTTTCGGTATAGAGAAACAACAAAGTTAATTAATACAGCGTTATCAAAGTTTTGGTACTCTCTCAGTTTTCGGTATAGAGAAACCGATGCGTGGGAGGTTCCCACCGTAACACGTTTTGGTACTCTCTCAGTTTTCGGTATAGAGAAACCTCAGGAGTTACAAAGTTATTGCAAACCTTTGTTTTGGTACTCTCTCAGTTTTCGGTATAGAGAAACTAAACCTATTACAATAGGTTGTCTCGCGCTGTTTTGGTACTCTCTCAGTTTTCGGTATAGAGAAACTGGAAAAGAAAATGTTGAGGGTATAAAAAGATTTTGTTACTCTTGTGTTCACTTTATTAATTTAACGATATTAGCCCATTTGATTATAAAGAAGTAGGAAGAATCATAAATCTTCCTACTTCTTTAAATGTTCTTCTGTTATTGATTGAGACAAATAGGTTCTACTTAATTCTTATTTTAGATGAACAACTTACTAATCAACATCTCTGTTCCCAAATGCTTCAGGAATCATAGTAAATCCATCAATGACGGTGTCTTCTTCTACCTCAATCATGAGGTACCTTCGCCCATTGAAGTGGATTTGTTTTACGTGACGTAGATCTTCAGGGCTGACAGAGATATTAGCAACTTTCGTGTTAATTTTGATTGATTTTGACTTATATCTTGGTACTATATTTTTGGCTTTAAGCTCATAGCTTTCATCGTCAAGAACGTTGTGAAAAGCTGTTTGAATTTTTTCGGTATTCACTTCTTCGACACCACTATGTTTTAAAACTCTCTCCACATCTTTATAATCGAGCTTTTGTGCATCGTCGTCTTCATTTTCTTCGACTACACGGTTAATTTCTTCATAGACATTGGCAAGCGTAGACGTGTTTAACTGGTGTCCTACAGCATCTCGGACTATTTCTTCAAAGATAATTTTGTCCTCTTTCGCTGTTACGGATTCTTCAGCATTTAAGACATCCTCAATAAACTGTGGGTCAGGTTCATTTGCCTTTCCAGCAGAGTATAGAATATGGTTAACATCAGCTGCATTGTCTGTAAAGCACGGAAATAAAAAGCCACCAATGGGTGCATCTAAATTGATCACAGGATCAACAACAACATTGTACTTAAATGCTTTTTCCACATAATCAAAATGCAACTCTTTCTTTGGATCTTGTGTTTTATTGATACTACAAAGAATAAAAGAGTGAGAGTAAACAGCATCTCTTTCACTTTCTTCACTTTCTTCATTTTTTCGTTTCATCGGTTTTAAATATTCACCTCGAACAAAAGTAACAACAACATCCATTTCGTACTGTTTGTCATTGAGCATTTTTTCAACAACACGTAACATATAGTCCTTCCAGCTATCTGCTTCTTCACTTAATAAGCCTTGATGAAGGATCAATTGGGTTGGATCTTCTACGTTGGTTTGGAATTTTAACGCAAATAGTTTTTCGTCGACAGTTCCTGTTAACACTTTCTTGAAATTATGGATAAACAGCTCTTGTTCGTCAGGATCTAAACGATCAAAAAATTGACTTTGTTGATGATAAATCTCACTAGACTCTTTCATGATATACACATTAAAAATTTCTTTAACTTTTAATAGATCATTATCTGGTTTGAATTGTTTTCGAATGTTTGCAATATCTTTTTTATTCATTTTTTAGCCTCCTACATCCTTAAATCTTACCACAAATTAAACAGGCGCATGGAAATAAATTTTCAGCAAAAGTTACGTGGGAAAAAGATAAAAAACGAAACAGTAAAATCAATGTGAGATGGTATAATGGCTTTAACGAGTGAAGAAGGGATCGAGACAAATGATACGAAAGTTAACGCAAGCAGATGATGCGGATGTACAAGCACTAATTATGACAAATCCGGCAGAAAATCTTTTTCTAATTGGTGATATTGAAGCATTTGGATATAGTCAAAGTTTCCAAGAGGTTTGGGGGGATTTTACGCAAGAGGATCAATTGAGAGCTGTATTGTTACGGTATGAAGAAAATTATATTCCATTTGCGCTTACCGATTTTGATGCGTCAGGTTTTGCAGAAGTTCTGAATCGAGATCAAAATAAACCAATGTTATCTGGTCTAAAGGAAATTACATCAAAAATCATCCCACACCTAAGAACAGATTTTACGAGTACGAGAGAACTTTTCTATGCCAAATGTACGACAACATGGCATTTACCTTATACCGATTTAGAGGAAGTGAAATTACTTACGATAGATGATATTGATCGCTGGGTTGCATTTATCAATGGAATCCCTGAGTTTGCAGATGAATCCGCTGCTAATGCAGCATCGAAAAAACGCAGTATTGAACAAAAAGTCGGACGTAGTTATTATCTCGAACAAGATGGTAAAATGGTGTCTTCCGCATCCACAACTGCAGAAAATAGTAAATCTGCGATGGTTGTCGCAGTTGCAACGGATAACCGCTATAAAGGAAAAGGTTATGCTACGTTATGTTTAGCTAAACTGATTCTGGATCTGGTTCAGGAAGGAAAAGAACTTTGTTTGTTTTATGATAACCCATCGGCAGGTAGCATTTATAAGAAGCTTGGGTTTCAGGACATTGGAACTTGGATGATGTACCGTCACTAAGCAAGAATACAAAAACAACCTTAGTCTGTCACTAGGAGAAACTAAGGTTGTTTTTGTATTATCCTGGAGCAACCGTCCGTAAGTCTCCCACTTCAAAATAACGAGAATATCAAGTTGTTACAGTGGGTGTAACGGAAGCTAGCACCCCGAATGGATCAAAGGCCATTAGGTCATCCTTTAGGGCTAACAATCAGTGGGGGAATACCTAAAAACCCCCACTGATTGAAGTTTCACTTTATCGATTGTGCACTTCCCGAGCAACAGATTCTAAAATGTATACGACGGGGACTTGCGTAGTGATGTTCGTATTTTCATAAAACTCTTCTGACATATAATAGGGAATGCTGACATCAGAAATTTTTGCAATACTAGAAAGTCGATTATTTGTGATGCTAACAATCTTACTTCCTTCTTGTTTTAGTTGGTTTAATTGAGAGACAGTAAATGGATTTTCTCCTGATACCGATAACACAACTGCAACACTATTATTTCGAAGCTTTGAGTGAACAGGGTAAGAAAAATCTTTAATGTATGTAGAGAATGTCCCTAAATTAGAAAAATACCGTGCGCCATATTCTCCAAGAATACCAGAGCTTCCGTTTCCAAGAAAGATCACGTTGTCGGCCGCTGCAATTACTTCGGCCGCCTCTTTTATTTTTGCATCATGATCACCGGTCAGGGTTCGTTCAAAAAATTCAATGATGGAATGTTGAACCCCTTTGAGTGGAGGGGGAGTATCTTTGTTTTTATTAATATGCATTTTCAGTTTGGTTTTAAATTCAGAATAACCCTCACAATTTACTTTTCTACAAAAACGCAAAATGGTTGCCGTGGAAACATGGGTTTCATCTGCTAATTCTCGAATTCGCATATAAGTAACCTTTTCGCTGTTCTTGCAAATATAATTATAGATAGACGTTTCTAGTTCATTAAAAGAAGCAATAATATCGTTAGAAAACATGGCTATTCTTTCACCTACTTTAGATTGTTGTTATGCTGATTATATCATAAAGTGACTGAAGGTTTTAAGCTTCCCATTATTTGTTAGACCGAAAATTCCTTAATCATTTGGAGGTTCTTCCATGTACGGATCCTTTTGACACAAAACACAGTGTTACAACTCTGACACAAATTACTACCGGTGTAATTAAAAACAAGCTAGTCAGATGCTCTATACAAGTTCACCAAATCATTTTATGCTAAATATAGTCTTAATGATTAAAGAATGGCAGGAAAAACAGGAATAAGAAAAAATATTAGCAATAAATGAGGAGGAAATAAATATGAGTAACAGTCGTTTTCCGGAAGGTTTTTTATGGGGAGGAGCAACCGCTGCCAACCAATTAGAAGGTGCGTATAACGAAGGTGGGAAAGGGTTATCTATTTTTGATATGGTTGAATTTGTTCCGAAAGAAGAGCGAACAAAGAGTGTTGAAATGGACGTTCGTAGTGAAACAGAATTAGAAGAATTATTAAACGCGGATGAAGGTGCAAACTTCCCGAAACGTCGAGGGATTGATTTTTACCATCGTTATAAAGAAGATATCGCTTTGTTTGCAGAAATGGGATTCAAAACATTTCGAATGTCGATTTCATGGCCACGAATTTTCCCAAATGGTGATGAAACAGAACCAAACGAAGAAGGGCTAGCTTTTTATGATAACGTATTTGATGAATTGTTGAAATATGGAATTGAACCATTAGTAACACTATCTCACTATGAAATACCACTTCATTTGGTGCAAAAATATAATGGTTGGGAAGATCGTCGTGTAGTGGAATTCTTTACACGCTATGCAGAAACGGTATTCCACCGTTATCAAGATAAAGTGAAGTATTGGTTAACATTTAACGAAATTAACATTTCAACACTGTCTCCATACATTGGAAGCGGTATGCTCATTGATCGTGTTGAGAACAAAGAGCAAGCGATTTATCAAGCATTGCATCACCAATTCGTTGCAAGTGCACTAGCGGTAAAAGCTTGTCACGAGATTATTCCGGATGCAATGATTGGCTGTATGCTGGCACGTATGGAAGTTTATCCAGAAACATGTAATCCAGATGATGTTTTAGCTGCTTTAGAGGAAGATCAAAAGAACTTGTTCTTCACGGATGTACAGGTACGAGGATACTATCCAAGTTTTATGCTAAGTTATTTTGAAGAAAACAATATTGAAATTGAGATGCTACCAGGTGATGAAGAAATTCTGGCAACACATACGGTTGATTACTTATCATTCAGTTACTACATGAGTATGGTAGCCAGTGGGTCTCCAGACAAAAAGAGGGAAAAAGGAAACTTCTTTAGTGGAGTGAAAAATCCTTACTTGGAAGCTTCTGATTGGGGCTGGCAGATTGATCCGAAAGGTCTGCGTGTGACGCTGAAGAAAATGTATGATCGTTATCAAGTACCATTGTTTATTGTAGAGAACGGCTTAGGAGCTTACGATACAGTGGAAGAAGACGGTTCAATCATCGATGATTATCGGATTGATTACTTACGTGCACATATTGACCAAATGGGAGAAGCGATCAAAGAGGGCGTTGATTTAATTGGTTACACAAGCTGGGGTTGTATCGACCTTATCTCAGCGAGCACTTCAGAAATGTCGAAACGGTATGGCTTTATTTATGTCGATCAAGACGATTATGGTCATGGAACATTAGAACGGAAAAAGAAGAAATCCTTTGAGTGGTATAAAAACGTTATTGCAACAAATGGTGAAGAATTGTAAAAACACATATAGTGAAACTGAAAAGCGCCTATGAAAATGGGCGCTTTTGTTTGGATTAGGGTTCGTTCTGCTCAATATAACGGAGAACCCAATCTACATCAACTGGTTCACCGACAATCCAATAAGCGCCGGCATTCAAACTTAGTATACGTTCTTCGTAGATAGAAGCTACGATCACTTTATCTTCTGTGTAAACAGAAACTTTAAAGCCGTTTTCATTGGAAACATCACCATCCCAATCACGATCTTTCATCTTTTTCCCTTGATATTGACTGAAAAAGTGGGTGACTTGTTCTATCTGTTCTCGATTATCCGTACTCCATTCATCGTTAGGATGGCCTCCATTAATAACTAACAGTTCCACTTTTGAGGAATGATAATCTAAGATATCATCTAATCCCTTTACTTTATATTCGTTGATGGTATGAAGAGAAAAAACAAGAATGGGAACGCCTATTATTGCAATGGGAAAAATAACGCTTCTATTTCTCGTTTGTATTGCTAATTGCTCTGCTAAATATGCGGATACGGGGATGACCACGAAGAGATAAATGATAATAACCGATATGTTCATAAAGCCGATCCAATTTGTTGGAATCACACCAAACATGTATAACGAAAAAGCTCTGTAAAGTAAAGAGTTTATTAGTAAAAGTATGATTAGAAAGATATAAAATAGAAACTTCGCTTTCGCTTGATGAACTCCCTTTACACTTCGGTCACTTAACTCTGCTGGAATATCAATTTCGTTTATTGCCTGTTTAATCTTATCAGTCATTCAAATGATCTCCTTTCATATCGATACGAAGTTTTTTTAACGCACGATATAAAATTGTTTTTGCCGTGCCTAAAGGAATATCAAGGATGTTGGAAATGTTTTCAAAAGTTAAGTCTTCATAGAACCTTAATATAATTACACTTTTCTCTATTTCATTTAAATGTCCGATTAAATCGTGAAGAGTTAATTGCCAATCAATATCGAAATCCAATTCACTCGGAATACATTCTTCAAATGTTGGTTTTAGTTGTACAATTTTACGTTGCTTTTTGAGCAGATCTAGGGAACAATTGATCGCAATTTTTATTAACCATGTTTTAAAAAAGCAAGGTTCTTTTAGTTTTTTTATGGTTTTAAAGGAGCGGTATGCTGTCTCTTGAACGACATCAAGTGCATCATTTTGATTCTTCACATATACAAAAGCAATTCTATATATATCTTTCTCGTAATTTTGAAATAAGGTAATGAATGCTGCTTCATTACCTTTTTGAGCTTTTTTAACCAATTCAATCAAAGAACCAACACCTTTCCTTATCCAAGAGCTTCATTGTTTACTTCTCATTTCCTATTTGTTGTTGTCTTTCTACTCATTAGACATTTGTAGTAAGCATTTAGCTTTCACTTTATTAAAAAAAATCAAAGAATCTAATTAGATCAGATGTGTCATAACAAAAAAATCAAAGAATCTAATTTGAGAAAGAAGTATTTTGTGAAGACGTACTGATTATCATTTTACAGGAAGCATCAAGTCTTCGTAACTAAGCTTATGATTTTTTGTTATAATATGGGGAAGTGTTAGGGGGGCTGATGGGTGCTAATACATTGGAAAGAAAATAAAATCCTACGTTTTATCCTTTTGTTAACAATCGTCGTTATCGTGTTTTTTTATTTCAGGGCGTTTTTTTCCACCGCGATCTATTTGCATGATAATTTTTTAAAAAGAGAGTTAGATGATGTGGGTGTTCACTATAAAGGAAGAGCTGAAGGACAGGATATGCTTGTTTCTGTAACAGAAGATGAACAGGAAAGCCGGGTACAAGTTGTTTACTCATTGCCTAATGAAACGTACCGTCAATATACGGTCCAATTTAATGGTGGTCATAACCAGGACAGCGAAATAAAACATTTGGAAAATCAAAATGGAGAAATTATTTATGAAGGAGCGTTTATTGATGAGCCATTAAGTTTCGCACCAGGGGGAATGGAGAGTAACGAGTTTTTTGTGATAACCTATGACGGAGGGTCTATTTATAATGAGAATTATCAGGTGCCTGTAAAGCATGTGTATGAAGTTGCTCAGTTTCAGCATGATGTTTTACGAGGTAATTTTGGTTTCTTGGGGATAGCATTACTTTTGTTTGTTTTTACGGCGATTGATTATAAATTTCCGCTCTTCTTCTTTAAACTAGAACATTGTCTATCGGTGCGCAACCCGGAGCCTTCAGAGTTGTATTTAGATATTCAGCGGATCGCTTGGGTAGTCCTACCTATTGTTGGGATTATCTTTATGATGTTAGCGATTTAACGGTGGGTGGATTTCAACTAAAGAGAAATTTCAAGTTGTATCACCCTAGTACATAAAAAAAGCTGCACTAGAATGGGAGGTGTGTCGGTTGCCTTTAAAGAAACAGTTAGCCAGTCTATGGCGCATACGGGTCTCTTTCCTGCTTTTATTCCTTGCTTTTGTTGGCTCCATGCTTTTTGTCTACCATAACCATTCTTTCTACGAAGATGCAATTGTTGAGATTGTTGAGACGTCGCTAGAAGATCGTACGGAAGTTACGGATGGCTATGATAATCAAGATATCATTTTTACTCAACATCTTTTGGGGGAATTGAGGAATGGAGATTATAAAGGAGAATCGATCTATATAGTTCATGAATATACAGCGTCCGGAGTTTATCACCCCGAATTCAGTGTGGGAGACGAATTGTTTGTTGTGATCGATCAACCTTTAGCAGGTGAAATGTTAACCGGAGGAATTCTTGATGTGAAACGAGATCAAGATTTACTGTTCCTTGCTTGGGTTTTTATTTTCGTTTTGTTAATTGTCGGTAAGAGGCAAGGTTTTCTTGCGGTTATAAGCCTGTTTGTAAATGCAGTCATTATCTCTTATGCATTAGATGTCTACATCCATACATCGAATATTCGTCTGTTATTGATGATGGGTATTGCGGTAATTTTGATGACAATCTTGTCTTTGTTGCTAATCAGTGGTTTTCATGAAAGGACCTATGCAGCGATCGTAGCTACCTTATTAGGTACATTTCTTTTGTTATTAATTGCGGTGTTCGTTCTTTGGTTAACAGAAGAACAGGGACTTCGTTATGAAGAAATGGCGTTTCTTACACGTCCGCCACAAACAGTGTTTGTCGCTGGTTTGCTTGTCGGATCTTTAGGCGCGGTTATGGATGTTGCTGTTACCATCTCCTCATCACTCTTTGGGTTATATGAAAAAAATCACTCGATATCTAACAAAGACCTGAAGAGTTCGGGCATGGAAATTGGTAAAGATATTATGGGCACGATGACCAATATTTTGTTTTTCGCATACGTTAGTGGGACAATTCCTTCCTTGCTGCTCTATTTTATGAATGATGCTCCACTTGGGTTTGCGTTATCCATGAATCTTTCCTTAGAGTTAACTCGTGCCTTGGCTGGTGGGATTGGCATAGTGTTAACGATACCGATCGGATTATACACCACGATTTTCTTTGTGAATCGAAAGCGGGTGAAAGTATGAATGCTTTAGTTCTCTTAACATTGATTCTCTTTGTATCTATGACCATTATTGGTGGAAAAAAAGGCGTACGTTCTTTTGTTGCCTTGTTCATTAATTTTATTGTTCTCATAATTACGGTGTTAATCATGACAGACCCAAGTGCTAACCCAATCTTGTTAACGATTATTGCCTGTATACTAATTAGTTGCACGACACTGTTTTTTATTAATGAAGTGAATCATAAAACGAAGACCGCATTTGTGTCCACGATCTTAACTACAGTGCTTTTACTGTTTTTTATTGCATTTATTACAGAACGAACGATGATTCAGGGATTTGCTGATGAGGAAATTGAAGGGTTAACTACTTTCTCGTTTTATCTTGGGGTAGATTTTGTGAAAATTGCAGCCTCTGTAATCATCATGAGTACAATTGGTGCTGTAGCGGATGAGGCTATTTCAATAAGTTCTCCAATGTTTGAGATTTATCGTCATAACCCGCATCTCAGTCAAAAAGAATTATTTTTATCCGGGATACGGATCGGAAAAGATTTACTAGGATCAAGTGCGAACACGTTATTTTTTGCTTTCTTTGGAGGCTACTTAGCTTTGCTTATTCGTTTCAAAGATTTAAATTATAGCTTTGGTCAAATCATGAATGCAAAAGTGTTTCGTGCAGAAATGGTAACGATTCTCTGTGCTGGCATTGGTGTTGCGCTCATTATTCCGATTACTGCGTTTATTACCTCTTATGTTTTGGTGAAATTCGAGGTGGGGAAAGAGCAGTGAATATTTTTGGTATAAAGTCACTTAACTCGGTTAAACGGTTGAGTGGCTTTTTTGAAAGATAAGAAAGCATAGAGTTTTTGGCTCTATCCGGTTTTTTTGGTGTCTTATCTTTAAATAGATGCAAAAAATTTTCTAGTATAACAGTAGGGTCTGATGGTTGCTTATTGGAAAGTGTCACGCTATAGCGTGACATGTCAAGCATTCGCTTGTCACCATCAACCCTTGCAAAATATAGCTTCTTATTGTTTTTTAAAATGATCGGGTGGTTTTCCCGATTTATCCCGGAGCAACCGTCCGTAAGACTCCCACTTCAAAACAACGAGAATATCAAGTTGTTTAAGTGGGAGTAACGGACGCTAGCCCCCCGAATGGTTCAAAGACCTTTAGGTCATCCTTTAGGGCTAACAATCAGTGGGGGAATACCTAAAAATCCCCACTGATTGAAATTTCACTTTATCTTATATCGCAGAGAGTATGTGGTTGTTTGGTCTTGTGTATGCTGGTTCAAAATAACAAAGCAATCCTCAGCAAAAGAATCATACACCACCTAAAAAAGCATCAAGCCCTTATTAGGCTTGATGCTTTACATATAACATAAAATTTAGTTTCGAATGAGGTAGTCAAATGCACCTAATGCTGCTGTAGCACCTGATCCCATAGAGATAATAATCTGCTTGTAAGGATTGGTTGTACAGTCACCTGCAGCAAATACACCTGGCAGGGTAGTAGCGCCATGAGAATCAACAACAATTTCTCCCATGCGGTTACGTTCAACCGTATCACCTAACCAATCGGTATTAGGAACAAGACCGATTTGAACGAAGACTCCCGCAAGTTCAATATGATGCTCTTCTTCTGTTTCGCGATCTTTATAGCTAATTCCATTGACTGTTTCATCACCAGTAATTTCTGTTGTTTGTGCATTTTTGATTACTGTTACGTTTGGTAAACTGTGAAGGCGATCTTGAAGAACGGCATCTGCTTTTAGTTCAGGTAAAAATTCAAGAACAGTTACGTGTTTAACAATACCAGCAAGATCGATTGCCGCTTCAACTCCTGAGTTTCCTCCACCAATAACAGCTACATCTTTTCCTTCGAATAATGGTCCGTCACAGTGTGGGCAGTATGCTACCCCTTTGTTTTTAAACTCTTGTTCACCAGGAACACCGACATTACGCCAACGCGCACCAGTAGAAAGGATAATGCTTTTACTTTTTAGTACAGCACCATTTTCTAGCTCAAGTTCAACAAAGTCTTTCTTTTCTAAACGTTGCGCACGTTGTTGTTTCATGACATCAATATCATACTCATTCACATGAGCTTCTACGCTTGCCATTAGTTTTGGTCCTTCTGTGTATGTGTTACTAATAAAGTTCTCGATACCTAATGTATCCATCACTTGTCCGCCAAATCGATCAGCAACAATACCTGTGCGAATTCCTTTACGAGCAGCGTAGATCGCAGCACTAGCACCAGCTGGTCCACCACCAACGACAAGAACATCATAAGGTTCTTTTTCGTTTAGTTCTGAAGCATCCAAACCGCTACCCATGTTTTCTAGAATTTCTTCAATAGACATACGTCCACTACTAAATTCCTCTCCATTTAGGTAGACAGTAGGAACTGCCATAATGTTTTTGCTTTCTACTTCTTCCTTAAATGCCCCACCATCAATCATGGTATGAGAGATATTTGGGTTAAGTATACTCATTAAGTTCAATGCTTGCACAACGTCAGGACAGTTATGACAAGTTAAACTAATATAAGAATCGAAGTGATATTCGCCTTCGATGTTTTTGATTTGATCAATTACACTTTGTTCAACTTTAGGAGCTCTCCCGCTAACTTGTAGCAACGCTAACACGAGTGACGTAAACTCATGACCTAAAGGAATACCAGCAAAAGTTACCCCGGTATCTTCACCGACGCGATTGACACTAAAACTAGGCGTTTTTGGTAAATCTGCTTTTTCAACGGAGATTTTATCTGACATGTCAGAAATCTCATTGACTAAAGCTAGCATTTCTTCAGATACCTTATCTGTTCCTGCGCTAACTTTAATTTGGATATCGCCCTCTAGTAGATCAAGGTATTGACTCAGTTGCGCTTTTATCTCTTTTTCCAACATCAGCTAGTGACCTCCCTTAAATTTTTCCTACAATATCAAGGCTCGGTTTCAATGTTTCAGAACCTTCTTCCCATTTAGCTGGGCAAACCTCACCAGGATTTTTACGAACATATTGCGCTGCTTTTACTTTATTAATAATTGTGCTTGCATCACGGCCAATTCCGCCAGCATTAATTTCTACCGTCTGAATAACACCATCTGGATCGATAAGGAAAGTTCCGCGATCCGCTAATCCAGCTTCCTCATCAAGTACATCAAAGTTACGAGAAATGGTTTGAGAAGGGTCACCGATCATAATATATTCAATCGAACCTACTGCAGTTGAATGTTCGTGCCATGCTTTGTGTACAAAATGAGTATCTGTTGATACCGCATATACTTCTACATCAAGATCTTTAAGTGCCGCATATTCTTTTTGCAAATCCTCTAATTCAGTAGGGCAAACAAAAGAAAAGTCAGCTGGATAAAAACAAACAACACTCCATTTACCTTTGAAATTTTCCTCTGTTACCTCAAAAAAGTCCTTTCCGTTTTGGAAAGCTTGTGCTTGAAATGGTTGTACCTCAGTTCCGATTAAAGACATAATAAATTTCCTCCTTAGTGTTTTTGGTTTTGAGAATTATAAAGCTTGATAAGAAGTAGAAACATTCCTTAGCTATAATAATTCTAATTCAATACCTATTATTATATACCAGTGATTATTTTGTCAAGAGAGATGATTGAGAAACGAGAAAAAAATTATCACCCTTCAGACAAACCGGTATTTTTCCTCATGTAAATCCGTTCTTTCATGTATCATTGTATAGAAGATAAAGGGAGAAATAAACAAATATGCTCACGAATAACGATATTTTTATTTGTTGTTTTTCTCAATTACTTATTTTTTTGAGAATAAAAAATCACTACCTCTAGTTTGGCTTTTCCTGTGTATTTTCATACGATTATTTCCCTTTCCTTTGTACCAATTTCCTTTTAAAAATTGTTCCAAATAATAAAACCAATACAGTAATGCCGATAATAATTGACATTGATAAGATCGGCCAATAATCTTCTAAATAGTGCATCGCTCTCATGTGATCATCCACTATCCAATACCCGAATCCGCCCAATAGTAACGCGGTTGGAATATAAAGTTTATTAATGTTTTTTGCTCCCACCACATGTTTAGCAGAAATCGAAGCGCAAATTAAACAGCTCATCACCTGTACTAAGGCTGAAATGGAGAAAAATACAATCATTATTAATTCGTAGCGATGAACAAATAATCCAATTTCGGCGCTTCTGGCCATTTGCATGCAGGATATGATGTATTGCCCGGTAACCTCTGGAGATAGTGTGCCAACTTGTAAAAGGGGCCACATTAAAATTAAACCGCCACCTATAAGTACACTTTTTTGTGTGTATTTATTCCACTTTTCTTTTTGTTTTACCATCGGTAAGAGAATCGCAACCATAAGAATAGCCATCGCCCAATCACTATTATGATGGCTCGTTGCTTGGAGATTGCTCCATAGGTTATTTTGCATGACAGGAAAAAAATGATGCACATGAAAATTATCCAAGGAACCGAACAAAATTAGAATATTTAAGATGCTAATAGAAAACAAACCCAATACAGCAAATCTACCAATAACCTCAATGCCTTTGGATAGGCCATATAGCCCAACTCCTGTTGTTGCGATAATAAAGATTGCGGTCGGCACGTCAGGTAAGAAATAATCCATCAAATGATAAACGATTGTAATCATTACCCCACCATAGGCACCTAAGAAAAATAGAAAAAACAAAGCAGAAAAAATTTTTTCTCCCCAGGCTCCAAATAGAACTTTGGATTGTTCGAGTATATTCTTTTCTGGAGTACGTTTAATAATTATTACAACGACCCACATCATCAGCAAGGCGAAAAGAATCGATAAGATGGTAACGATCCACATATCAGCCCCTACCTGCCTCGCGATGGCACCTTGAGTAACGCCTATTGCTTTTGCATAGACAATATTAATCACAATCGCCAAAAGTATACTATTTGAGATTTGTGTTCTGATTTGTGTACTCATCTAAATCATTCCTTCACAGGCTTTGTAGGAAGCCTGAATAATTGTGGGTTTGTAATCTCTGCTGAAACATTAACAACGATAGCCATGTCAGGAAAAAGCTCATCCCAATCATCTTTGACGTCATCCCAATATTGTGGGAACTTCGCCCGAAAGTAAGTAGCAAGTCCAATCGAGTCTAATTGATACTCTTGTTGAAGTTTGTTTAATAGCATTTCGATATCTTCTTGAATATAATCTTCTAAAATAGGTTCTAAGAGTGTGAATAGCTCATCGTAGCTCTTACCTGTTGGAACGCCTAACTCAACAAGATCTGCAACAGTTTCTAACGTAATATCAAAACTCACTTCACCATTTTCATATTTCGGTGTAAGTTGAAAGGAATTATCTCTTAACTCGATACTTGCATTGCCATCTCCTTCTGGAAATTCAATCGGTATAATCGCTGTTTCAACCTCACCAATAAACCAAAGAAACCCTCTGCTTTCTCGATCCTTGAGCTTTCCAACCATTTTGTCATCTCGAAATAGTGCAGTGCCAGATAATTCTGCTTGTGGAAGGTTTCCGAATTCCGGCATATCTTCCCCTTCTGCAATCCCTCTCGATTTTAAGTTAACCAAAGCTAAATAAGGATGGGTATACTCTCTCAGATATCCCATGGATAAGGACATTGCGTCTGATTTTGGTGCCTCAGCTACAATCGGGCTATATCGGAATAAATGATCGATTGACTCACCTGGTAACACTTCAATCCCTGTTTTTACAGGAATGAGGTCTCGTGCTTTTTCTTCAGTAACAAGTATCCAAGTCCTCATCCGCAGTTCGTTATTTCGAGTGAAAAAATCAATCACATCAACAATGCCATCTTCAGCAATTTCCTCGCTAATGACAATGACCATATTATGTCCCCAGTAGACTCGTCGAGAAGAAAATCTTGCAAGGTTTCGAATCGCTTCAAAGATGGTTTTTCCCTCTGCAATTGCGGTCCACATCGGTTCACCAGTCCCGCCACCAGCCCCTGCATCTCCTCTAGCTTCTGCAGGTCGAGCGATTTGCGCAGTAATAAGGATATTTTCTTGCTCTCCTTTATCGATTCCTACAGCAGTAACAAGAGCTAGATCGCTAATTTCTTCTTTTCCTAAACAGCCAGTTAGTGTAACTAAAACAAAGAAGATTATAGAAATAATTGGAATAATTCGCATCGTATTTTACCTCTTATAACGTGTTTTTCTCCTTTTATTTGGAGATGGTTTTTGGTTTTTACCTGCTCTTTGCTCATTTCCCTTCACATCTGCTGGTCTGGTTTCGATCGCCCAAAATGGTTTTCGTATCATGGTGTCTTGACGGTCTCTACTATTAAAAGGAAAGTATGGAGCCATATAAGGTTCCCCGAATGAACGCAAGGAGATTGCGTGGATGACAAGCAAAACAAATGTAGTTGCAAACCCTAACAATCCCAAAAAGCCAGATGCGATTAAGATCGGAAAACGAATTAATCGAATGGAAACAGATGCTAAGTAATCAGGGATAGCAAAAGAAGCGATTCCGGTTGTAGCAACAACAATGACCATAATTGGAGATACGATCCCTGCATCTACGGCTGCTTGTCCAACGACTAATGAACCAACAATACTTACCGCTTGTCCAATTGGTTTTGGCATGCGAATACCAGCTTCTCTCATTAATTCAAATGCGGTTTCCATTAGCAATGCCTCAATTAAAACAGGTAAAGGAACAATCTCTCGTCCCGCAGCGATTGTTAACGCCAATTGAGTCGGAATCATTTCTTGATGAAAACTAACCAACATGACAAAAAAAGAAGGAAGTGTTAAGCTGATGATAAAAGCGATGTAACGAATAAAACGAAAATAAGAAGCAGTTGTGTAATGCGTATAATAATCATCACTTGTTTGAAAAAATGTCCAGAAATGAGTAGGAACAATTAAAACAAAGGGCGTATTATCCACAAAAATAGCTACTTTCCCCTCGTACATACCTGCCGCAATTTTGTCAGGTCGCTCAGTCCCTTGCACCGTTAGAAAGGGAGAGGTAGGTGAATCGTCAATAAGCTCTTCAATATAGTTACTTTCCAACACCGCATCAATTTCAATATTGTTTAATCGTTGCAAAACTTCATCCACCAGATCTTCTCGAACTAACCCCTCAATATAAGTGATGGCTATATCAGTTTTTGATCTTTTTCCAATTTGCATCGATTGGATTCGAAAGCGAGGATCACGAATTCTTCTTCTTACTAGAGCAGTATTGGTGCGAATAGACTCAACAAAACCATCTCTAGGTCCGCGTAGAACCGTATCACTTTGTGGCTCCTCTATACCGCGGGTTTCCCATCCTTGAACAGATAAAGAGAAAGCTTGCTTATATTGATCAACAAATAGTAAAGCATTACCTGCTAAAATTGCATCAATTCCATCGTTAAAGTTAGCTACTATCGAGATAGAAGGGACCTGTAATCCTTTTTTGGTTAATACTTGTTTTATTTGCTCACTTGATAAAGCGGTAATAGATTCGTTCATTTCATTGGTTAATAGTGGTCGAAGGATCGTATTTTCAATCACATCACTATCTGCCAATCCATCTATATACAACAAACTAGCATCTAAGTTTACCTGCTCCACAATTGTAAAATCTCGTTTCACAAGGTCGCTCGGGGAACCTAAAATAGATTCTATCTCTGTTACGTTTTGTTGTAGACACGAAAAAAAATCTTGTTCTAATTTTTCTTCAAGTTGCATAACATCCCTCTTAATCTTTAGGTCATTAGTATAATTATGACCAAGAAGAGGGAAAATTATGTATAGACTACATAGAAAGTGGGACAAAGAGATTGTATGAGACATGGATTTATCAAAATGTATTTAATTCACTGTGGTTTGTTAGGATAGTAATTTTCACTGTATTTGGTTTTAACATTTTTTCTATTGTAGTGATTTACTTCTGTATTGCTGAAAATAAATTGAATCTGAATTTTGTCAAGAAGTTATATGAGAAATGGAAAAATCAAAAGCAGACAACAGGGTCATGAAATGTCGAAAAGTGAGGTAGCTGTGCGCGAAGGAATTCTTTAGAATAGAAATCCTACAAAAGAGAGTGTTGAAAAATTAGTTGTTAAACGGGCTGTTTGGTATATTCTTCAAAATAGCAATAACCATTTCGCAAGGATCGAGAATCTCATAGACACGAACAGTGTGGTGAATGATTTGTCCCGGAGCAACCGTCCGTAAGACTCCCACTTCAAAACAACAAGAATATCAAGTTGTTTAAGTGGGAGTAACGGACGCTAGCACCCCAAATGGTTCAAAGGCCTTTAGGTCATCCTTTAGGGCTAACAATCAGTGGGGGAATAACTAAAAACCCCCACTGATTGAAGTTTCACTTTATCTTCGTCACTTTAAGGATGTTCACATGAGGATTATGGATCAAAAAGTTTGTAACATCATCATAAGGCTTGCTTATGTTTAAGTTGGACCGAAAGAAGTGCTTGAAATTCATTGGAAGAAGTAATTACGCCTAGGTTAAGGTCAAAAAAAGCAACTAACCTCGTCAAGAATGCTGATCTTGCCTAGGTTAAGGCCGAAAAATGCATCAAACCTCGTCAAGAATGCTGATCTTGCCTAGGTTAAGGCCGAAAAAAGCTGCCAACCTCGTCAAGAATGCTGATCTTGCCTAGGTTGAGGTCAAAAAAAGCATCAAACCTCGTCAAGAATGCCGATCTTGCTTAGGTTGAGGTCAAAAAAAGCAGCTAACCTCGTCAAGAATGCCGATCTTGCCTAGGTTAAGGTCGAAAAAAGCAGCTAACCTCGTCAAGAATGCTGATCTTGCCTAGGTTAAGGCCGAAAAATGCATCAAACCTCGTCAAGGTTGCTGATCCCCTCTAGGAAATGACAAAAAAAGCTCCCGACCTTTATGAAAAGAGAAGATGATTACCACAAAGTTTATGCATTGTATTTCTTGCATGAAACGTACTGTATATATTGCGTTGGATGTTAACACTTTAAAAAAATAAAGAGATTGACTTGAAGTGGAACTCTCAATTAGTCAACCTCTTATGGCTTATGTTTAATAATAGAATTGTAGTTCTTAGTTATTATCTTCTTCTGTCAAATCCGTTACGTCTACTTCAAAAGCATCTTCTGACTTTTTCGTGTAATGAACCAGAGCTTTTTGCGTCTCGTCATTTACTTCATGAATATAAACATAGCGCCCATTGTATAATACGCTTTTCATTATTGGGTCATCTTTAATTTCTTTTGCACGCATGACATTCATCGAAATTCCTCCTCAATTATTGTATTTATAAGATTTCTTACATAAACTTATAGTGTACGATAACCGCTTTTTATTTCTTTAAAACATAAACGCACTAGTAAGAACATTTAGAGGGAGAACGTGACAGGTAGTAATTTGTGTTGTAGGGTTCAAATAGGGGTATGAGGTTAGTAAGGGAATTTACAGAAAATCTTGCTTAGAAAGTAGGTAGGTCTAAGTGAAAGTATTCAAGTGGATTCGGGGAAAGTTTACGGGAATTCTTGAGGCTGCCAGAAGGTATCCATTGACAGTGGGGCTTTTGGTTATCTTGGCAGCTGCTAATGCTTTTGCAATCAACGATCAATTTGAAAATTATCGTAACTATATAACTACATTAATTGTTGGTGCATGCCTCGGATTGGTTGGTCAACAGGTATATGAACGCTTTTTCACCCGGAAAAGATACCGTCTCTTGTTGTTGGGGGGAGCGTTTCTATTGATGTTAGGTTATTATTGGGGCATTGTGCGGCCAGCTACATCAGCGAGTGAATTAAGTTCAAAAACAAGTATTGCTTTTTTAGCGCTCCTTTTCGTTTTTATTTGGATTCCAACGATCCGCCATCGTATCCATTTTAACAATAGTTTTATGGCAGCTTTTAAGGGATTGTTTACTACGATCTTGTTTACAATCATTATTATTGCGGGAATAAGTGCGATTATAATGGCCGTTGATTTGTTGCTGTTTTCAGTGGATTATTCAACGATTCCCCATATGATTAATGTAACGTTAACTTTGTTTGCACCGATTTTCTTTTTATCTTTTATCCCATTGTATCAAGGAGGGAAAGGAAAAGAGGAAAAGGTGAAGCAAGCTACGGATGTGCCGAAAAATCTTTCTGTTCTCCTTTCTTACGTTATTATCCCGATAACTGTGGTCTACACGTTCATTCTTGTACTATATATCTTGCTTAATATTGGTGGTGACTTATGGACTGAGAGTTTACTTGAATCATTATTGATCAGTTTTGCTATAACCGTTTTGATCGTGTATGTATTAGCTAGTAATATAGAAAATAAGATGACTTATTATTTTCAAAAGATTTTTCCAAAAATTTTGGTTCCGATTGTTATTTTTCAAACGATTGCATCGGTAATGATGATCGAAGAGGAAGGACTTACACATGGGCGTTATTATGTGATCATGTTTGGTTTTTTTGCTACAATAATCGGTATTATTTTTAGCTTTTTTTCGAAAAAAATTGGACTGATCGCTCCGATCCTTATTATCTTCGCATGGATATCAATTGTTCCACCAACAGATGCATTTACGATTAGTCGGGTGAATCATGTAAATAGATTGGATCAGCTACTGATTAATCATGATATGAGAGCCAATGAATCTATCATTGCCGATGTAGAAATTCCGGTAAAAGACCAAGTAGAGATAACGAATTTGGTTAGATACTTAGATCGAATGGGATATGCTGAGGATGTTGTGTGGTTGCCGAATAATTTATTTTATTCGAATCGATTTGAAGAAACCTTTGGATTTGAACCGCGTGATGGTATTGATCAACCTGAAAGAACCGAGAGATATTTTGCATACTTAGAATGGAATCCATCAGACTCTCTTTCCATTTCACAATATGATTGGATGTTGCATCAACAAATTGATCGGGACAATGAAGAACAAATAGAGATACAGCTTTCCGATCAATCAGGAAACAGCTATACCATTTTAAGAGAACAGGAAAATGAATTCTTTTGGTACCGATTGAAAAATAGTGAGGAAGAACTATTGATCGAGTTTGATGGAGAACAGTTATTTGACACTATTTTTGACAGAAATGGTTCCGGACAGAATAGACAAACGCTATCAATCAATGATGCAACAATCGTGCACGAAAATGAGGATGTACGGATGAAGTTTTTGATTGAATCAATCTCGATGCACAATGATACCTACGATGCAGAGTTTTCTATTTTTATCGAATTCAAGTAAAGAGGAACTTTTTCGCAGTTAAAAAAAGGAAGGGGCAGTGACCTGGTTCAAGAAACAATAGATAGAAAAACCAGTGCTCTTTATTGAACCCCCTCCGATAGAAGGATCGATCACCTATCTGAGGGGGGCTCTAGATTAGACTAAGAAGCTGAACAAATTTAATTTTTTGATCCGGGTAGCAGCTTCGATCAGTCGATCTGTTTCCGTAACAAGGCCGACACGCACATAGCCTTCACCGTGCTCGCCAAACCCAACCCCAGGAGCAACAACCACATGCGCTTTTTCAAGTAAAAAGTCTGCAAATGATTGAGAAGTGAAACCGTTTGGAACGGGTAACCAAGCGAAAAAAGTACCTTTAGGCGCCTTGATATCCCAACCAGCATCTTGTAATGCAGAGATAAATTGATCTCTACGTGATTCGTAGGTTTTTGTTAGTTCAATTACACTATCTTGGGGTCCAGTTAGAGCCGTTGCAGCAGCTTGTTGAACGGCACCAAATAAACTTACATACATATGATCTTGAATTAAGTTGATATGTTCAATCACAGATGGATTGCCGACTGCAAACGCAACACGCCAACCAGCCATATTATAAGCTTTTGATAAAGTGTACATCTCAATTCCAATATCTTTCGCTCCATCCGTTTGGAGAAAACTTCTCGGCTTCTCGCCATCGAATCCGATTGATGCATAAGCAAAATCATGACAAACAAAAATATCATGTTTTTTTGCTAAATCAACGGTTTGTTGGAAGAAAGCTTCTGTTGCTACTCCGCTCGTAGGGTTGTTTGGATAATTTAAGAACATTAGTTTTGCTTGATTTAATGTGAATGAATCGATTTCTTGATAGTTTGGAAGAAAATTATTCTCTTCAAGTAACGGCATGAAGGCTGTTCTTGCATGAGCTAATGCAATGCCGGACATATAATCTGGATATCCTGGATCTGGTAATAAAGCCATATCGCCTGGATTCAGTAGACATTGACTAAGTTCAACCAGTCCCGTTTTCGAACCAGGAAGAATAGCTACTTCTGTTTCTGGGTCAAGGGCAACTCCATACTCTCGTTGATAAAAATCACAGATGGCCCCTTTTAAAAAGGAATGACCACGAAATGGCGAATATTTATGGTTGTTTGGGTCTTCGGCAGCAATCTTTAAGGCATCAATAATAGGAGCGGGTGTGGGCTGATCGGGATTTCCTTGTCCTAAATTAATCACGTCGTGACCAGCTTCAGTTAGTGCTTTTGCTTTTTTTACGAGTTGAGCAAAGAATTGCTCGGGAAGTCGTTCTAAAGCGGTGGATGGTTGAAAATGTGTTGTCATAAATACACCTCGGAATATACAGAATAAAAGTTTAGTATTAATCATAGTCAATCACGATTCTTTTGTAAAGTAGATTGTGCGACAATTTCGAATCTTGACACAACAGTATGCTAGTGTCATAATTTTCATCAATTATTGTTCGTTTTAACGAAGCTAATCTTGATGACATAATAGGAATCGCGAGGGTGATAAAGATGCAAACATTACAAGTGCAAGGTGCGCCAAATCTCTATGTTTGTGAGTCGGGTGCTCTGAAAAAAATGGCAGTGTTTATAAAACAACAAAACTTTTCTAAAGGGTTAATCATTCATGGGGAAAAATCA
This sequence comes from Natronobacillus azotifigens, assembly GCF_026805325.1. Classification (GTDB taxonomy): domain Bacteria; phylum Bacillota; class Bacilli; order Bacillales; family Amphibacillaceae; genus Natronobacillus; species Natronobacillus azotifigens. The sequence continues at coordinate 7,468 of NZ_JAPRAT010000018.1, read as the reverse complement.
TGGCAAGTGGCAAAGAACTATGTAGATTCGGTATCCTTACATACAGAACAAGTAAAATATCGAGGAGATTGCACGAAACAAGAAGTAGAAAGAATCAGTCAAGTAGCAAAAAAGAGTCAAGTAGATTATATCGTTGGGGTTGGTGGTGGAAAGATTATTGATCTTGCAAAAGCGACAGCCCACAATATCCAACTGCCATACATTGTAGTGCCAACTTTAGCGTCTAACTGCGCACCGTGGACACCCCTCAGTGTTTTTTATGATGAAGAAGGGGCATTTACCCATTATGAAATGTTCCCTCAAAACGCTTTCATGGTAGCGGTTGATCCGCAGATCATTATTGATTCACCAAAAAGTTACTTGCGTGCTGGAATCGGCGATACGATTGCAAAATGGTACGAAGCAGCCGTTCTTGCAGAAGGTTTAGAGCATAAACCGTTGGCGGTCGATGTTTCGTTACACGCAGCACGTTTGTGTCGAGATGTATTAATCCAGGATGGTGCCTCTGCGATGGAAGCATTAGCTAACCAGACTGTTACACCAGCTTTTGTGAAAGTAATGGAAACGATAATTATGGCAGGTGGTATGGTTGGTGGGTTTGGCGATCGGTACGGAAGAATAGCTGGAGCCCATTCGATTCATAACGGCTTAACTGTTTTATCAGAGACACATGATATCCTTCATGGAGATAAAGTAGCTTACGGTATCTTGGTCCAACTGGCATTAGAGGATCGTTTTGATGAAATTGAGAAGTTGCTCTCTTATTATGAGGAATTGCAATTACCAGCATCTTTGACGGATTTGAATATTTTAACCCAACTGGAAGTGGCTTGTGCAAAAGTGGCAAAAGCCGCGACCAAACAGGGAGAATCGATTCATTTTATGGAACCTTCTTCTGAAAAAGCTGTCTTAATTGCGATGAAAGAATTGGAAACGTTTGTTTTGAATAAAAGAAGTGATTACACCGGTCTGTGAGACAGCAAGTTAAAACTCGCTAGTTGAGACTTTCGGAGGAAAATAGAAGACAAGGAAGTGAAGAACTTGGGTTTACGTATAGCGTTAATACAGATGGATATTGCATTTGGTAATCCGAAGAAAAATTACCTAATGGTAGAGGAAAAAGTGAGACAAGCAGTAGATACAAAGAATCCGGATGTTATTGTGCTACCGGAATTATGGACAACAGGATATGACCTAGAAGCTTTTGATCAGATTGCTGATCCTGAAGGAAAAGAAAGTATCACCTTTTTAGCCAATTTAGCAAAGAAATATCAAGTGTATTTCGTAGCAGGATCGATTGCGAAAAAAAGTGTAGCTGGTTTCACGAACACGATGCTTATTTTCGATCAATCTGGTAATCTGCTAAAAGAATACAGCAAAGCACACCTGTTCCGCTTGATGAATGAAGAAAAGCATTTGGTTCAAGGAAATGATGATGGACTATTTCAGTTAGGTGATTATCTTTGTGCAGGTCTTATCTGTTATGATATTCGTTTTCCTGAATGGGTTCGAACGCACATGTTTGATCAGACCAAAGTATTGTTTGTTGTTGCACAGTGGCCAGAGCCAAGAATTGACCATTGGAGGTCGATTCTTATTACACGAGCAATAGAAAATCAATGTTTTGTTGTCGCATGCAATCGAGTGGGAAGTGATCCGAACAATGTGTTCGGAGGTCATTCAATCATCGTTGGACCGTGGGGGCAAGTGATCGCAGAAGCAAAAGATCAGGAAACGATCTTAAGTGGAGAGATTGCTTTAAGTGAAGTAGACAAGGTGCGTCAAAACATCCCGGTATTCACCGATCGCCGTCCAGATTTGTATCGACTAAAATAGAATATCAGATTGGATGAAAAAACCATCGATTGTTTAATCGTTTTTTTAAAAAAAGGTTTGACAATCTAGCAGTCTCGTTGTAAAGTAAGTATCACAATATTAATTGCATAGCATTATCTCTTATCAAGAGAGGTGGAGGGACTGGCCCTTTGAAGCCTCGGCAACAGACTTTTGAAGTCATTGTGCCAAATCCAGCAAGCGACAAGCTTGAAAGATAAGAAGAGTGACTTTATTTGTTAACCAGACCTCTTCTTAACTTTAGAAGAGGTTTTTTGATGGCTTTTTACTGTATTCTATTGTAACTAGACAAACAATGGTTAAGAAAAAAGTTGATAAGAGATAAAGAAGCAAGAAAATATAAAACAGAAAAGAAAAGGGGAGACAATGATGAGAAAATTCATAACATTTGCACTTATTTTATTTGTAACTGGGGTATTAGCGGCATGCGGAGGAGACACTTCCGGAGAATTATCAGAAGATCATTTAAGAATAGGGGTAACTGCAGGTCCACACGAACAAATCATGGAGAAAGTCGCAGAATTAGCAGAAGATGAAGGTTTAACTATTGAAGTAGAGGTGTTTACGGAATATGTAATGCCAAATATCGCATTGGATGAAGGAGATCTTGATGTAAATAGTTTCCAACACAAACCTTACTTGGATAACTTTAAGTCTGATCGTAATTTAGATATTGTTGAGGTTGCAACTACGGTTAACTTCCCAATGGGGATCTATTCTAGTCAGATAGCTGATGTTTCCGAGCTTGAAGAAGGAGATCGCGTTGGTTTACCAAATGATCCGACAAATGGAGCAAGAGCACTAATGCTATTTGAAGCAGCAGGACTAATCACTTTAGAAGAAGGCATTGGAGCTGAGGCTACCGTGCTTGATATCGTGGATAACCCATTAAATTTAGATTTCGTTGAATTAGAAGCATCACAAATTCCACGTCAGTTGGATGAATTAGCAGTAGCAACGATTAACACAAACTTTGCGATCGAACACGGCTATGTGCCAACAGAAGATTCTATCTTCATTGAAGCTTCTGACTCACCATGGGTTAACTTAATCGTAGTAAGAGAAGAAAATAAAGATGATGCTGTACTTGATACATTGATTAGGCTGTATCAGTCAGAAGAAGTGGCACAATTTGTGGAAGAAACATTCCAAGGTTCGATCGTTGTTTCTTGGTAATTAGCATAGCGAAGGAAGCTATGGTAAGCTGAAAAGCAATGATGGATCACGGTAAGGAGTAATGACAATGATTGAGTTGAAAAATATTTCAAAAACATTTTCGTCCAAAAAAAATAAAGAAGTGGTGGCATTACAAGATGTCACCCTTCACGTAAAAAAAGGCGAGATTTTTGGTGTGATTGGTTATAGTGGTGCCGGGAAGAGTACGTTGGTAAGATGTGTGAATTTATTAGAAAAACCAACTTCTGGTGAGGTTTTTGTTAATGGCGAACATTTGAACGAAATGTCAACAGATCAATTGAGACAGGCAAGACAGAATATTGGCATGATCTTTCAAGGCTTTAATTTATTGAAAACAGCGACAGTTTACGATAATATTGCCATTCCACTAAAGCTTACAGGCTTAGCTGCATCAGAAATCAATGAACGCGTAGAAAAATATTTATCTATCGTTGGATTAGCAGATAAAAAAAATGTTTTTCCTAATCAGCTTTCTGGTGGTCAAAAGCAACGTGTGGCGATTGCACGTGCATTATCACACGAACCGGATGTGTTGTTAAGTGATGAAGCGACAAGTGCACTTGATCCAGAAACAACGGATTCCATTTTAGAACTATTACTGAAAATTAATAAGGAATTTGGTATTACGATTTTGTTAATCACACATGAAATGCACGTGATTCAGAAAATATGTGATCGTGTAGCAGTTATGGAAAATGGTGAGGTAATTGAACAAGGCAATGTCATCGATATTTATTCTGCACCGCAACAACAAACAACACAGCGTTTTGTAAGTAGTTTATTTCCAAGTGAGTTCCCAAGTGAAATTTTTGATGATTTACAAAAACAAGGTCCGATCATTAGCCTAACCTTTGTTGGTACATCCGCTGATCAACCCGCTTTATCTGTAATCTCGAAAAAGTTTGACGTGCATACCAATATCTTGTCAGGTAATATTGTGCAATTAAAAGATAAACCATTCGGTAAATTGATTGCCCACATTCAGGGGCCAAAAGATGAAACGGATAAGGCATTAGCCTATCTTGTAGAACAGGGAGTCCAAGTTAGTGAGGTGAGCAACAATGGATAATATCATCGAATTTTATGACCGTTGGGGAGGCCTGATTTGGGAGGCAACGATTGAAACCTTTCAAATGGTGTCTATTTCCTTCCTAATCGCTGTTATTTTTGGTCTACCTTTAGGTGTATTGTTGGTTCTTACACGTCCCAATAAGAGTTGGGATAATAAGTATGTCTATCAATTTCTCAATATTGTTATTAACGTCCTTCGTTCGATTCCGTTCATTATCTTATTATTTTTCCTGTTACCGTTCACTCGGTCTATTGTCGGTACTTCGATGGGGGTAAGAGGAGTTATTGTTCCACTTGTTGTGTACACTGCACCATATATTGCGCGCCTGATGGAATCTGCATTACTTGAAGTAGATAAGGGAGTACTAGAAGCTTATGAAGCAATGGGCATTAAGACAAGGCATATTATCTGGCATGTGATGGTGCAAGAAGCAAAACCATCGATTATTTTAGGTCTTACCATTGCGACGATCGGCTTAATTGGAGCAACAGCAATGGCTGGACTTGTTGGTGCTGGTGGATTAGGTGACGTTGCTTATCGCTTTGGTCACTTGCGTTACCAACCAAATGTGATGTATGTAACGATTGTCTTATTAGTTATTTTGATTCAAGCGATTCAGAGTTTAGGAAATATCTTAGCTACGAAATCGAAGAAGGATTAATTAGGAGTTAGACAATAAAATTTCTTAAAGATGGAAGCAAGAAGATATAATATAGAAGAAAAAGGCGGGGGCGGCTAATGAAAAAAATCATCACATTTGCACTTGTGTTATTTGTGGCTAGTTTGTTAACCGCATGTGCAGAAAATACTTCTGGAGAATTATCATCAGAGCATTTAAAAGTTGGGGTAACTGCTGGTCCGCATGAACAAATTATGGAGAAAGTTGCCGAGTTAGCAGAAGCTGAAGGCTTGACTATTGATATTGAAGTATTCACGGAATATGTAATGCCAAACATTGCGTTGGATGAAGGTGATCTTGATGTAAATAGTTTTCAACATAAACCGTACTTGGATAATTTTAAGTCGGACCGTAATCTAGATATTGTAGAAGTTGCAACAACCGTTAATGCTCCTATGGGAATTTATTCTACACAAATATCTGATATCACTGAACTTGAAGAAGGCGATTCTGTCGGTTTACCAAATGATCCGATAAACGGAGCGCGAGCATTAATGTTATTTGAAGTAGCAGGATTAATAACATTAGAAGAAGGGGTTGCAGATCAAGCAACCGTGCTTGATATTGCTGATAATCCATTAAACTTAGACTTTATTGAATTAGAAGCTTCACAAATTCCTCGTCAATTGGATGAATTAGCGGTTGCTGCGATCAACACTAACTTTGCAATTGAACATGGCTATGTTCCAACAGAAGATTCGATTTATATTGAAGCTGCTGACTCACCATGGGTAAATATAATTGTAGTGAGAGAAGAAAATAAAGATGACGCAGTTCTTGAGACATTAATTAGACTTTATCAATCAGAAGAAGTAGCGCAATTTGTAGAAGAAACGTTTCAGGGTTCGCTGATCACTTCTTGGTAAGACACCATTAATGATATTCAGTCATTAGGATTTCTTTAGCTACGAAACCGAAGAAGGACTAATTAGGAGGCGACATCTTTGACCATCTTAAAATTAGAGCCAAGTTCTGAACCATTTACATATGAACAATGGGAAGAATTAGCCAAAACAAAATTAACAAAAGGCGCATTTGATTATGTACAGAGTGGATCTGGTGCGGAAGAAACGTTAATAAAAAATCGGGAAGTCTTTTCACAGTGGGACCTACTTCCCTATGTCTTAACGAACGTTGAAGAACGGGATCTGTCTACTAATCTATTAAACAGAAAAATAGCTGCACCATTTTTGTTAGCTCCTGTTGGTTTTCAAACCGTAGTACACCCCGATGGAGAGCGTGCTTCGGCATCCAGTGCATCTAAATTAAATATTCCCTATATAACAAGTACCGTGTCATCAGTAGCTCTAGAAGAGGTTAGTAAGATAATGCAAGACACCCCTCATTATTTTCAATTATATTGGCCAAATGATGATGACGTGGCAACAAGTTTGGTGAAACGTGCAGAGTCGGTCGGCTATGATGCGATTGTCGTAACCGTTGATACCCCTTTATTAGGGTGGCGAGAAAAAGATTTGCATAACGGCTATTTCCCTATGGAAACAGGAGCTGGTATGGCTAATTTTGTATCCGATCCAGTTTTTCAAGCAAAGTACAATTCAGATGATTTGTTAGAGGATAGCGAATTAATCCCTGTCATTCGAAACATTTTATTAAAACAAAATCTGACTTGGGAGAAGCTTGCATGGTTACGCGAACAAACATCGCTTCCCATTCTATTAAAAGGCATTTTGAGAGCAGATGATGCTGCAAAAGCTGTACAATTTGGCATTGATGCAATCATTGTCTCTAATCATGGTGGACGACAGCTGGATGGAGTTAGAAGCTCCTTATCCGCACTACCTGCCATTGTAGAAGAGGTTAATGGGGAAATTCCTGTATTAGTAGATGGCGGAATTAGACGAGGGTCTGATATTATTAAGGCAATAGCACTAGGAGCAGATGCCGTTTTACTCGGTCGCCCTTATGTGTATGGTTTAGCAAATGGTGAGGCCGGAGTTACGGACGTATTGAAGAATTTACTCTCCGATCTCGACACTAGTTTAGCTATTGTTGGGATACCAACCATTCAAATGATTGACCAATCGATCATTGAAGAAAAACGATAAAAAACATAGTAAGAAACAGGCAAAGCAAAAAACAGTTCAATTTTCAGCTAATTGGACTGTTTTTTTGTTGTTGTATAGGGAAGATTTTTGCCTCCAGTACAGTGTATCAATTGTTGTGTTTTTTCTATAAGGATCAAAAAATTGGGTTCCTACATTAGGGGATGATGGTTGCTTCTCAACAAATAAACGCCAGCTTGTCACCATCAGTCCGTCACAGAAGAAGCTTCTTATTGTTTTTCTTATCCAGAAAAGTATAAGTTTTTTGCTGATATACCAAGGGTTAAGAGCTTTTATAAGGTTTGAAAAGCAATGGTGAGAGTCGTTAAGATAGAGAAAGAGCAGGATAAGTCGGATTTGAGTACACGCAAGAGAGGTTCGGACAGAAATGAATAAAAGAAAGGCAAGGTTGTCCGAAATAGTGGTTGATTCGGACAGAATTGAATAAAAGTAAGGCAAAGTTGTCCGAAATAGTGGTTGATTCGGACAGAATTGAATAAAAGTAAGGCAAAGTTGTCCGAAATAGTGGTTGATTTGGACAGAATTGAGTAAAAGTAAGACTAGGTTGTCCGAAATAGTGGTTGATTCGGACAGAATTGA
>NZ_JAPRAT010000017.1 GCF_026805325.1 Natronobacillus azotifigens | reverse complement strand
TAATGTTTAGTGACAATAGCGAAGAGGTCACACCTGTTCCCATGCCGAACACAGCAGTTAAGCTCTTCAGCGCCGATGGTAGTTGGGGCCTTGCCCCTGCAAGAGTAGGACGTCGCTATGCAAAAAAGAAAAACCTTTCAAGAGATTTTATTCTTCTTGAAAGGTTTTTTATTTTAAAAAAATTCTTTTATGTTTTCACGATAATTGTTTTAAAAACCCGAAAAAGGGTAAATATATTTACTATAAATCAAACGTGTACACACTATTAAATAATAATTTTACTTATATACTGTCATATTAGAAAATTCACTATCATTTCAATAGGAATGTGTGGTATCTTAATAGTAGTTACTAAGATCAAGTATTAATATAAATTCCATCAAAAAGGGGAAACTTAAAAATGAAAAAAATCGCTTGGATAACGGACAGTACATGTGGATTATCTCAAGAGTTTATTGATAAACATAATATCCATGTACTACCTATGATTGTGAATATTAATGATATCTCATACCGTGAAGACATTGATATTACCAAAAATCAAGTTTATGAATTATTAAGAGAGCATGGGGAGGGAGCTAAAACTAGTCAACCTCCATACGGCGAGTTTGTTGAATTATATGAAAAATTAAAAGACGAATATGATTTAGGCATTGCTATTCATGCTTCTAGTGCGTTAACAGGAACTTACCAAAGTTCTATTAGTGCATCAAAAATGTATGACTTTCCTGTTGAGGTTATTGATTCTAAAATCGGTTCCTATGCTTTAGGGAAAATGATTTCGAACGGTATTGAACTTCAAGCAGCGGGTAAAACATATGAGCAGATTGTTGAAAAACTTAGAACATACCCAGACCAAACAGAAATGTACTTGTTGCCGAGAAACTTAGAGCAGCTAAAAAGAAGTGGAAGAGTATCAACAACGCAGACTGTTTTTGCTAACTTACTCAATATTAACTTGTTATTAAAATTTGAGAATGGAAAAGTAATCGTAGAAGACAAAATACGAAGCAAGAAAAAGGCTGTACGAAGAGTATTTCAAATCATCGAACAAGCAATAGAAGAGAAAAAGTTTAAGGAAATGTGCATCCTACATGCTGGTGTTAAAGAAGAAGCGTTGAAATGGAAAGAAGAGTTGGAGCAATTATATGAAGGTGTTAAATTTAAAGTGGAGACACTAGTTCCTGTTGCTGGCGTACACACTGGTTACGGTACTCTATCAGTTTCTTGGTTAAAAGAATAAATGATCAGATGGAAAACAGGCCGCCTTAAATGGTGGTCTGTTTTCTTTAAATAAAAGAAGAAAATATGCTATTTTATTTATAAATAGGGCAAACGAAAGCATAACCTTAAAGTATGTAGTTATTATTATGTGAAAGAAGGTGTATTTCGTTATTATAACGAAAAAAATATGGGACAAATGATAAATGCTATCTTTGATCAAGAATTTATATTAATGAGCTCAAGAATTATTATTGCATTAGTTTTATCGGGTTTAATTGGTTTTGAACGTGAAATGAATAAGCATTCCGCAGGGTTTCGCACGCACATATTAGTAGGTGTTAGTTCTTGTTCGATGATGCTACTTTCGCTATATGGTTTTACGGAGTATTTAGATAATTACGGAGATGCTGTTCGTTTTGACCCAGCCCGGGTTCCCTCCTACGTGATAAGTGGGATCGGGTTCTTAGGTGCAGGAACAATTATTGTTAACGGAATGACAGTTAGAGGTTTAACAACCGCTGCCTCTATCTGGGCAGTTGCGGGATTAGGGCTTGTTGTTGGAGCTGGCATGTATAAAGTGGCAGTACTTTCGACTATAATAATTCTGTTAAGCTTAATCTTTTTAAATAATTTTGAAAGAATATTAGCTAAAAATGCTCAAAGATCTATTTTCCAAATTTCTATTCGTTCTATTATGGACATTGAGAAATTATTTGTTAAATTAAATCAGTTTGATTTGAAGATAAAACAGGTAGAAATAAATAATGACAATGAATTTGATCCTGTTATTCAATTAAAGATTGAAATAGGGAAAAGCACAAACAAAGCTACATTGTATCATCAAATTCTAGACATCGAAGAAGTGAAACAAGTAAAAGAATTATAAGCAACATGTATGGACAGTGTTTTTTTGTTTGCAAGTTATTTTTGATTAGGTATAATATACTTATAGTCAAAGATAGTCAAAGTCAATGAGGAGGAGGCCAATGCACAACATTTCTGACGTGATTGAAGCACATCTGAAAAAAGTTATTGAACGCAATACCCATAACATTGTTGAGATTAAACGTAGCGAGATAGCTGATCAGTTTGCCTGTGTTCCTTCCCAAATTAACTATGTGATCAATACCCGTTTTACGATAGAAAGAGGTTACTTGGTGGAAAGTAAACGCGGTGGTGGCGGTTATATTCGAATTACGAAGATTATGAATAAAGATAAATCAGAATTAATCGATGAAATCATTGAACTTGTCCAACCAGAAGTCACACAACAAACAGCAATAGCAGTGATTGAACGAATGTTAGAAGACAAGCTCATTACAAAAAGAGAAGCAAAGATTATGATTAGTGTGATTACTCGTGAGACATTGGCATTTAATCTTCCTATTCGTGATGAAGTAAGATCGCGTGTGATGACTGCAATGCTAACTACGTTAAAATTTGAAGTATGAATCGTTTCATAAGTTAATCAGTAATTGAATATCTGTCTAGTTGAAGGGAGAGATCGTGAATGGATTGTGAAGTTTGTCATGAGCGTCCTGCAACATTACATTTAACTAACTTTATCAATGGGAAAAAAACAGAGGTTCACGTGTGCCAACATTGTGCACAAGAAAAAGGTTATCTAGAAACAGACGAAGAAACATACTCTATTCATGATTTGTTATCTGGTCTATTTAATTTTAATTCCACATTTACTAATCATCAAGAATCAAATACACAGGAAGCTACGCATAAAGTATGTAAACATTGCGGAATATCTTATCAACAGTTTGCGAAAATTGGTAAGTTTGGTTGTGGTGAATGCTATCGAGAGTTCTCTGAGCACCTTAATCCGATATTTAGACGAGTGCACAGTGGAAATACCGTCCATCGTGGCAAGATTCCGAAGCGTCAGTACGTTAATTTGCAAAAGAAACGTCTTTTGGATGATTATCGAAAAGAACTTCAACGACTCATTGAACAAGAGAAATTTGAAGAAGCAGCAGAAGTACGTGATAAGATAAAAGCTATCGATCAAGAGACAGTTGTGGAAGATCGTAACAAGGATGGTGAGGCATAGTGTCTTTACAATCTTTTATCAATGAAGCAATCAGTCCATGGATGCAAGAGGATGGACCTGATAATGATATTGTAATGAGTACAAGGGTTAGATTGGCAAGAAATTTTTCAAATGTTCCTTTTCCTCTGACGGCCAACAAGGAAAAGTTATCTGTCGTTTCTAATACGTTAAAAACTCACTTTGAAAATCAGTCTTTTGAACAATATGAAAATCTAGAGTTTTTTTCGATGGAGCAGATGCAAGCATTAGAGAAACGAGTACTAGTAGAAAAACACTTGATAAGTCCTCATCTAGTCGAAAAAGACTTAGAGAGTGGCGTCTTAATTTCTAATAATGAACAAGTATCTTTAATGATCAATGAGGAAGATCATATTCGATTGCAATTATATTTTCCAGGTTTACAATTAGATCGCGGGTTAAAAGAAGCCTTTCGTTTTGATGACTGGTTGGAGGAAAAAATCAATTATGCTTTTGAAGAAAAACGTGGCTACCTTACGAGTTGTCCTACCAATGCAGGGACAGGATTGCGCGCATCGGTAATGATGCATTTACCGGCATTAACGTTGACAAGAAAAATGAGTAAGATGATTCCAGCGATTAATCAACTAGGATTAGTGGTAAGAGGTATGTATGGTGAAGGAAGTGAAGCCTTGGGGAACATTTATCAAATCTCCAATCAGATTACCCTAGGCAGATCAGAGCAAGATATCATCGAAGACCTTCAAAGTGTAGTTGAAAAAATGATTGAGCGCGAACGTTTTGCAAGAAAAATGCTAGTAGAGCAATCAGCGTTGCGTTTAGAAGATCGTATCTTTCGTTCATATGGAACGTTAAAATATAGTAGGATTATGGAGTCCAAAGAAGCAGCAACTTGCTTATCCGATCTTAGGTTAGGTATTGATGTCGGCTATATTGATCATTTATCAAAAACAATTTTAAATGAATTAATGGTTCTAACCCAACCAGGGTTTCTTCAACAATATGCGAAAGAAACATTGAATGCACAACAAAGAGATATTAGGCGAGCATCAATCATTAGAGAGCGTTTAAGTCTAGAAAAAGGATGAGCTAGGAGGAATGTAATATGATGTTTGGAAGATTTACAGAGCGTGCGCAAAAAGTATTAGCATTATCGCAAGAAGAAGCAATTCGACTAGGGCATAATAACATCGGTACAGAACATATTTTGCTTGGATTAATCAGTGAGGGTGAAGGGATTGCTGCCAAGGCGCTAAGTAGTCTTGGGTTAGAAACAGAGAAGATTCAGCAAGAAGTGGAAGCATTGATTGGAAAGGGGCAACAAGGGTCTAAGACGATTCATTATACCCCTCGTGCAAAAAAAGTTATTGAGCTTTCCATGGACGAAGCACGCAAGCTAAGTCATACCTATGTGGGAACAGAACATATCTTGTTAGGGCTGATACGGGAAGGCGAAGGAGTAGCTGCTAGGGTATTAAATAATCTCGGTGTAAGCCTGAATAAAGCACGTCAGCAAGTTCTGCAGTTACTAGGCAGTAATGAAACGACTAGAAAACACCAAAGCAGAAATGGCCAATCTACGCCAGCAAACACACCAACACTAGACTCTTTAGCTCGTGATCTTACAGTGACTGCGAAAGAGGGGAATATTGATCCAGTGATTGGTCGGGGAAAAGAAATCGAACGAGTGATTCAAGTTCTAAGTAGAAGAACGAAGAACAACCCAGTTTTAATTGGTGAGCCTGGGGTAGGTAAAACGGCAATCGCTGAAGGCTTGGCGCAACAAATTGTCGACAATGAAGTGCCAGAAATTTTACGAGAAAAACGTGTAATGACATTAGATATGGGTACAGTTGTTGCTGGAACGAAATACCGAGGTGAATTTGAAGATCGTTTGAAAAAAGTAATGGAAGAAATTCGTCAAGCAGGCAATGTTATTTTGTTTATTGATGAATTGCATACCCTTATTGGAGCGGGTGGTGCTGAAGGGGCAATTGATGCATCGAATATCTTAAAACCATCTCTTGCACGTGGTGAGCTTCAATGTATTGGCGCTACAACCTTAGATGAGTACCGCAAGTATATTGAAAAGGATGCTGCATTAGAACGTCGCTTTCAACCAATTCAAGTTAATGAGCCAACCCAAGAACAATCGGTTCAAATCTTAAAGGGCTTACGTGATCGTTATGAAGCGCATCATCGTGTAACGATTACAGATGAGGCGATCGAAGCGGCAACGAGTCTTTCTAGCCGTTATATAACGGATCGTTTTTTACCGGATAAAGCAATTGACCTTATTGATGAAGCGGCTTCTAAAGTGCGTCTACGTTCTTATACAGCACCACCAAATTTAAAAGAGCTTGAACAAAGTTTGGCGGAAATTAAAAAGGAAAAAGATGCAGCCGTTCAAAGTCAAGAGTTTGAAAAAGCAGCTTCTTTACGAGATAGTGAGCAGAAGTTAAAGAAGGAATTAGAATCTACAAAGGGAAAATGGAAAGAGAAACAAGGCCAAGAGAATTCTGAGGTAACTGTGGAAGACATCGCTTCTGTTGTATCAACGTGGACAGGAGTACCTGTATCTGCTTTAACCAAAGATGAAAGTACAAGATTGTTAAATTTAGAGTCTGTACTACATGATCGTGTAATAGGTCAAGAAGAGGCTGTTGATGCAGTTGCTAAAGCCATTAGACGTGCCCGTGCTGGATTAAAAGATCCGAAACGTCCAATCGGTTCCTTTATCTTCTTAGGGCCAACTGGTGTAGGGAAAACAGAGTTAGCCAGAGCATTAGCCGAATCCATGTTTGGTGATGAAGATGCAATGATTCGTGTAGATATGTCTGAATACATGGAAAAACATACAACTTCACGTTTAGTAGGATCGCCTCCAGGTTATGTAGGGTATGAAGAAGGTGGTCAGCTAACCGAAAAAGTTAGAAGAAAACCTTATTCGGTAGTTTTACTAGATGAGATTGAGAAAGCACACCCAGAAGTATTTAATATTTTACTTCAAGTATTAGAGGATGGCCGATTAACGGACTCGAAAGGGCGTCTGGTAGATTTCCGTAATACGGTTTTAATCATGACTTCCAATGTTGGTGCAAGTGAGTTAAAGCAAAACAAATATGTTGGCTTTACGATCGATGATCACGAAGCAGATTATAAGGATATGAAATTAAAAGTGACAGAAGAGTTGAAGAAAGCCTTTCGTCCTGAATTCCTCAATCGAATTGATGAAACGATTGTTTTCCACTCTCTAGAGAAAAAACATATGAAAGACATTGTTACGCTCATGTTGCAACAATTACAAAAACGTCTAGTTGAGCAAGGCATAGATTTCCATTTGTCTGATAAAGCGGTGGAAAAAATAGCTACAGAAGGATTTGATCCAGAATATGGAGCGCGACCTCTGCGTCGTTCGATTCAAAAGAATGTAGAAGATTTATTATCGGAAGCACTGTTGCGAGATGAGATTAAAAAAGGAGAAAAAGTGAGAATTGGTCTAAATAGTAAAGGGAAGTTTATTATTTTGGATTAAATCCTCATAAAAAATCTGTATAAAATCGGAAGAATATTTTATTCTTCCGATTTTTCTTTTTACAATGATACTGTTAGAATTAAATTACATTAAATTTACACAAACAATTCATTAACATGTAACGTTACGCGGATGGTATTTAAGGTATAATGGACGGAAGGGGCGAGGATAATTGGCAAAAATCAAAAAAAAATATGTTTGTCAGGAATGTGGCTACGGCTCTCCAAAATGGATGGGAAAATGCCCGAGCTGTAACAATTGGAACACGCTAGTAGAGGAATTGGAAACAAACATTTCTTCTAAGCACACGGGAATCAGTTTAGGAAGTAATCAGCAACCAGAAAGCATCACTGCTATCCAGTCAAAAGATGAAACGAGAATTAAAACAGACATGCCTGAATTTAATCGTGTTTTAGGTGGTGGTGTAGTACCAGGTTCATTGGTTTTAATTGGTGGAGATCCGGGAATTGGAAAATCAACACTGTTATTACAAGTGTCTGATCAACTTGCGCACAAGCAAGTTCGTGTCCTTTATATTTCTGGTGAAGAATCTACGCGACAAACGAAACTAAGGGCAAATCGGTTGGGAGTAACATCTGATCAATTGTATGTACTATCAGAAACCAATTTGCAGCTTATTTCTAGTCAAATTGATCAACTAGAGCCTTCCTTTATCGTCATTGATTCCATCCAGACCATTTTTAAAGAAGAGGTAACGAGTGCGCCTGGTAGTGTTGCACAAGTTCGGGAATGCACAGGTGAACTTATGCGAATTGCCAAAACAAAACATGTACCAATATTTATTGTAGGACATGTTACAAAAGAAGGTGCCATTGCAGGTCCAAGATTATTGGAACATATGGTTGATGCAGTTCTTTATTTTGAAGGCGAAAGACACCATACGTTTCGTATTCTCCGTGGCGTGAAAAATCGGTTTGGTAGCACAAATGAGATGGGTATTTTCGAAATGAAAGAAGAAGGATTAAGAGAAGTATCAAATGCTTCAGAGATATTTTTAGAAGAACGCTCTCAAGGAGTTGCAGGGTCTGCTGTAGTAGCATCGATGGAAGGTACCAGACCTGTGCTAGTTGAAATACAGTCCTTGATTTCTCCGACGAGCTTTGGACAAGCAAGGCGAATGGCAACGGGAATCGATCATAACCGAGTTCCATTATTGATGGCTGTTTTGGAAAAAAGAGTAGGATTGCTCATGCAGAATCAAGATGCTTATGTAAAGGTTGCTGGTGGAGTGAAATTGGATGAGCCGGCCATAGATTTGGCGATAGCCGTAAGCATTGCCTCAAGTTTTAAAGATCAACCTTGTAAACCGAATGATGTTTTAATCGGAGAAGTTGGTTTGACTGGTGAAATACGAAGGGTGTCAAGAATTGATCAACGTGTACAAGAGGCTGCTAAATTAGGATTCAAACGAGCAATCATTCCAGCAAAAAACATGGATGGTTGGACAATCCCTGATTCTATTGAAATAATAGGAGTTAATAGCGTACAAGAAGCCTTAAAAGCTACCTTTGATCAGTAAAAAAGGGGAACGAATAAATTAGAAAGTAGCTTAGAAGAAAAAATAATTATAGATTCGATTAAATCTTTTAGAATTGGAGATACTAACTGATAGGAGGTGACTGTAGTGCTAAAAAGATTTGTGCAATTATTTATCGTGATTGCAGGAGGTACTGCTGGATATTTATATTTACCAATATTAATTCGTTTGATGGAGTTTACGAGAGGGACATGGATTGACTCAACTTATGTAGCACCATATGTTGGATTAGTCTCAGGAGCAATTATTATATATTTATTATCGTTTTGGCTAGTTGATCATATTGTTCATTTTGTTCAGTTCCTCGAAGATTTATTATTAAAAGCACCATTAGCAGATTTGTTTTTTGGGAGTTTAGGTTTAATTATTGGTTTGGTAATTGCGTACATTATCAACCATCCGATTCAAGAAATTCAAATCTTTATCCTATCACAAATTGTTCCATTGTTTGTGATGGCTCTATTAGGTTATCTAGGGTTTCAAGTAGGATTTAAGCGTAGAGATGAATTTATGGGCTTTTTAACCCTTGCGAAAAAAGATAAAGATCAAAAAGGTGTACTAGTTGAAGAAGAAAAAGAAATGCCGAAACAAAAGATATTAGATACGAGTGTTATCATTGATGGACGAATTGCAGATATTTGTCAAACACACTTTTTAGAAGGTACTGTCGTGATCCCGCAGTTTGTATTAGAAGAATTGCAGCATATCGCAGATTCTTCGGATGCCTTGAAACGAAATCGAGGACGTAGGGGCTTAGATGTGTTAAATCGTATGCAAAAGGACCTCCCGGTTAATGTGGAGATTTATGATGGTGACTTTGAAGAAATTCAAGAGGTAGATAGTAAACTGGTGAAGTTAGCAAAGGTAATGGGTGGAATTGTCGTCACAAACGACTTTAATTTGAATAAAGTCTGTGAGTTTCAAAATGTTCAAGTATTGAATATTAATGACCTAGCCAATGCGGTTAAACCAGTAGTTTTACCAGGTGAACAATTGGTTGTACAAGTAATTAAAGATGGTAAAGAACAGAACCAAGGAGTTGCTTATCTCGATGACGGTACGATGATCGTTGTTGAAGAAGGTAGAGATTATATTGGAGACACTATTGAGGTGCTGATTACTAGCGTTCTTCAAACATCAGCGGGAAGAATGATCTTTGCTAAACCAAAATCACTTGAAAAAGCGCAATAAAAGAGGTATAACAGATAAAGAAAGATAAAAAGTGATAACGAATGTTATCACTTTTTATTGTGGAAACCAATAATGAAGGCGTAATGCTAAGAATTTGGAGTGTAAAGATGACAAAATATGTAGTGATCGTCTTAGCGGCTGGTATGGGAAAAAGAATGAAGGCCGGAGAGAACAAGCAATTTATTTTGTTAGAAGATAAACCATTAATCGTTCATACATTGGAAGTGTTCGATAAAGATGACTGGTGTGAGGGAATTCTTTTGGTGACACGTGAGGCTGAACGTAAACGGATGGATCAGTTGCTCAACCAATATGAATGGAAAAAATCAATACATCTCGTGATAGGTGGAAAAGAGCGCCAAGACAGTGTTTATCAAGGATTGAAGAACCTCACAAATAAAGAAGCAATTATTTTCATCCACGATGGTGCTAGGCCTTTTGTTCGGCATGCGGATTTGCATCGGCTAGCAGAGCAAGCCTCTCTATCGCAAGCTGCACTACTGGCGGTACCAGTAACAGATACAATTAAGCAAAAAAACAATGAACTACTAACAACGCTAGATCGAACGACTTTGTGGGCGGCCCAAACACCACAAGCATTTACTTTTGAACGGATTTGGCAAGCGCATGTAGCAGCAAAACAGGCGGGTGTTTATGGGACAGATGATGCGTCATTGGTAGAGCGAATTGGTCATCCCGTAGAAATTGTAGAGGGTAGTTACCAAAACATTAAGATAACTACACCGGAAGATTTGAAGCAGGCAAACTATATATCCCGAACCGACCGGATCTAACACCCCTATTGATAAAGTTGTTTTTTAATAAAACTCAGCTCACCTCGACTGTTGTTGGGTTAAGAAAGGAGAAGTATAGGATGTTCCGAATAGGACAAGGTTTTGATGTGCATAAATTTGCTGAGAAGCGGCCGTGTATCATTGGTGGAATTACAATTCCCCATGATAAAGGATTGATTGGTCATTCTGATGCAGACGTTTTGTTACATACGATTGCGGATGCGTGTTTAGGTGCGATTGGAGAAGGAGATATCGGAAAGCATTTCCCAGATACAGATCCAGCTTTTAAAGATGCGGATTCTCAACAATTGCTCGCGCATGTGTGGGAGTTGGTGAAAGAAAAAGGGTACCAGTTAGCCAATCTCGATTGTACGGTAATCGCAGAGTATCCAAAAATGGCACCACACATTCAAGCAATAAAAGAAAATATAGCACGAATATTAGTGGTAGATTCTGATCAGATTAATGTTAAGGCAACCACAACAGAGAAGTTAGGATTTACTGGACGAGAAGAAGGGATCGCGGCTCAAGCAGTGGTTCTATTAAAAGAGATTTAAGACGTGACCAAATATTGATCGGTGCATTTTTTTGAACCTAACAATTAACAGACAAGAGCAAGGAATTTAAATTAATGATAGAATAGATGTAGCGACATTGTTCGACTGAAAGGGGAACGAAACAGATGACAAATGATGTACGGGTGCGATACGCTCCTAGTCCAACTGGACAATTACATATTGGTAATGCACGAACGGCATTATTCAATTATTTATATGCAAAACATTTAGGTGGAAAATTCATTATTCGCACAGAAGATACAGACGAAAAAAGAAATGTTGTTGGTGGAGAAGAAAGTCAATTAAAATATCTGAAATGGTTAGGCATTGTCTGGGATGAAGGAGCAGATATTGGTGGTGAGTATGGTCCTTATCGTCAAACGGAAAGATTAGCGATATATCAAGAGTATGTAGATGATTTATTGGCGCGGGACCTTGCATACAAATGTTATATGACGGAAGAAGAGTTGGAAGCAGAGCGAGAAGAGCAAAAGGCGAATGGACAAGTACCAAAGTATTCCGGTGCACATTCTAACTTAACAGCGGAACAAATAGCCCAATTTGAAGCTGAAGGAAGAGAAGCCAGTATTCGATTCCGTGTTCCGAAGAATAAGACTTATACTTTTCAGGATATTGTTCGTGGAGACATCACCTTTGAATCGGCTGATTTTGGAGACTGGGTTATGGTGAAGAAGAACGGTGTACCTACGTATAACTTTGCTGTAGCAATCGATGATCATCTCATGAAGATTTCTCATGTTTTACGTGGAGAAGAGCATATATCCAACACACCTAAGCAAATGATGATCTTTGATGCATTTGGGTGGAATGCACCTCAATATGGTCATATGACTCTTATTCTTAATGAAGATCGTAAAAAGTTGAGTAAGCGAGATGAACACATTCTGCAATTCATTGAACAATATAAAAATCTTGGTTATTTACCTGAAGCTATGTTTAACTTTATATCTTTACTTGGCTGGTCTCCGGTCGGAGAAGAGGAAATTTTTACGCAAGAACAGTTTATTGAGATGTTTGATCCAGAACGTTTGTCTACATCGGCAGCAATCTTTGACCCGAAAAAATTAAAATGGATGAACAATCAATACGTGAAAAAAGCTGATTTTGAACAAGTGGTAGAATTAACATTACCTCACTTAATTGCAACAGGTAAGCTTCCAGAAGACATGGATGAAACGACGAAAGATTGGGCGCTGGAATTAATTGGGCTTTATAAAGAGCAATTAAATTACGGTGCGGAAATCGTCGAATTAACAGAATTATTCTTTCAGACAGAGATCACATACACTCCAGATGCACAAGAAGTCTTAAATGGTGAGCAGGTAAGTGAGGTGTTAGCTGTATACAAAGAACAATTAGTTGCCATCGAGGATTGGACACCGGCATCGATTAAGGCTGCGGTAAAGGCGACACAAAAAGAGACACAGCAAAAAGGGAAGAAATTATTCATGCCAATCCGTGTTGCTACAACGGGACAACTGCATGGTCCTGAACTTCCTAATGCGATTCATTTACTAGGGAAAGAAGTTGTAACAAAACGTTTGGATCAAGTATTAGGGAAATTGTAAGTAACATTTTTCCGCTAGAAGCATAACGTTATAAGAGAATATGTAAAAAACAAGGACGAGGAAAAGTATAGGCTAGCTTGTTCATTCAGAGAGAAATCACCTTTGGCTGCGAGTGATTTTTGACAAGCGCTTAGAAAATGCACCTCAGAGTCTTTTGCTGAAACAAAGAGTAGGCACAAGCGGTTTTCTACCGTTATCAAGAACAAAGTAGAGGGGAAATTCCCCTAAACAGAGTGGGACCGCGCAAAAGGCGTCTCTGTGTTGATATGACATAGAGGCGCCTTTTTTGTTTAGGAAACAATGAAATTTTGAATGGTGGATAATGCTTCGGAATAAATAGACCGACAACTTCATGAAGCAATCTAAAGTCATCATCGGTTAATAGGCTTATTGTGATTTCTTTCTCTTCATTAATTCGCTCCAGGTGCTACATTTTTGACCGATGCTCTGTGCTTTTGTTTGTTTTTTAGATGAAATGGCTATCGTTGAGTAAATTGGTTGTAAGGTAAAAGTTGATAGTGGAGGTGACAGGATGGGAATATTTAAACAAATGAAACAGGATATTGCGGTCATTTTTGATCAAGATCCGGCAGCAAGGTCCTATATAGAAGTCATTTTGACGTATTCCGGATTACATGCCGTTTGGTCTCATCGGATTGCTCATTTGTTTTATCGAAAAAAATTCTTTTTTATTGCCCGGGTAATATCGCAAATCAGTCGTTTTTTTACGGGAGTAGAAATTCATCCTGGGGCGAAGATTGGAGAGCGTTTTTTCATTGACCACGGGATGGGAGTTGTGATTGGAGAAACATGTGAAATTGGCAATAACGTAACAATCTATCAAGGGGTGACATTAGGCGGAACAGGGAAAGAAAAAGGTAAGCGACACCCGACGATAGGGGATAATGCGCTAATTGCAACAGGTGCAAAAGTTTTAGGCTCTATAATAATCGGAGAAAATTCAAAGATAGGAGCCGGTTCTGTAGTTTTAGAAGATGTTCCTGATCATTCGACGGTAGTAGGGATACCGGGTCATGTAGTCGTTCAAAACGGTCAGCGCATTAAAGGTGAACTGGATCATCATAAATTACCGGATCCAATTGACGAACGTTTAGCAGAATTAACCGATCAATTGATCCAAGTAAAAAGAGAAATGGAAAAAATCAAAGGAGTGAAGCAGGATGACGATTAAAATTTATAATACACTGACAAGAAAAAAACAGCCATTTGAATCGATTGAGCCAAATAAAGTACGTATGTATGTGTGTGGACCAACTGTCTATAACTATATTCATATCGGTAACGCACGCCCTGCGATTGTATTTGATACGATTCGAAGATACTTAGAGTATAGTGGTTATCATGTGGATTATTTACTAAACTTTACGGATGTTGATGATAAGATTATCAATGTCGCGAAGGAACTAGACGAAGACGTATCCCAAATCGGTGAACGTTTTATTGAAGCATATAAAGAGGACGTGAAAGCACTAGGGGTAAAAGAAGCGACCCGACACCCGAGAGTTACAGAATGTATGGATGAGATTATTGAGTTTATTGCTGTATTGATTGAGAAGGGTTATGCATATGCCGTTGAAGGAGACGTCTACTTTAAAACACGGGCTTTTGAAGGTTATGGAAAATTATCTCACCAATCAATCGATGATCTACGTTCAGGTGCAAGAATTCAAATAGAGGAAAAGAAAGAAGATCCACTCGATTTTGCGCTTTGGAAACAGGCGAAAGAAGGAGAAGTTTCATGGGATTCACCGTGGGGCGCTGGGCGACCGGGTTGGCATATTGAATGTTCTGCGATGGCGCGAAAATACCTAGGTGACACCATTGATATTCATGCAGGGGGGCAAGACTTAACGTTTCCCCACCATGAAAATGAAATTGCCCAATCAGAAGCTTGTACAGGAAAAACATTTGCGAATTATTGGATTCATAACGGTTATATAACAATTGATCATGAAAAAATGTCCAAATCAACAGGTAACTTTGTATTGGCGCATGATTTGATCGAAAAATATGACCCTCAATTATTACGCTTTTTTATTTTAAGTGTTCATTATCGCAACCCGATTAATTTCAGTGAAACGTTATTAGAGAATGCGCAAAATGGTTTAGAGCGAATTCGTAATGCTTACCAAAATGTAGTGTATCGCAAAGAGAACAGTATGGATTTAATTGAGGATGATAAGTTTGAGTTACCTAAAATAGATCAGCTAAGGCAGCGGTTTATGACGGAGATGAACGATGACTTTAATACCGCAAATGCAATTAGTGTCCTCTTTGATTTAACAAAAGACGCGAATTTGTATTTACAATCAAAACAAACTTCAGTTAAAGTCTTGCAAGCATTTCAATCATTATTTGATGAAATTTTTATGGTGTTGGGACTTGAGTTAACGAGTGACAATGAATTAGTAGATGAAGAAGTTGACCGATTGGTTGCGGCGAGAGAACAAGCTAGAAAAGATCGGGATTTTTCGTTAGCTGACAAAATTCGTGATACACTAAAAGAACAGCAAATTATTTTAGAAGATACTCCACAAGGAACAAGGTGGAAAAGAGGGTAAATAATGAAACGCAATGAAGTGAAACAGATGAAAAGTTTGGCGCTAGCCTATATTGGTGATGCTATTTATGAAATATACGTAAGAGAACATCTCATTGCAAGTGGATTGCAATTATTAAATGATTTGCACCAATCAGCCATTCAGTTTGTTTCTGCGAAGGCTCAAGCAAAAGTGGTACGTTACTGGTTGGAAGAAAACCTATTGGATGAGGAAGAACAAGCAATTGTAAGGCGTGGGAGAAATGCGAAGTCTGGTTCGGTACCGAAAAACACAGATATACAAACATACCGATATAGTTCTGCATTTGAAGCGCTTTTAGGATATCATTATTTAGCTGAACAAAAAGAACGATTAGAACAATTAATTAACACTGCTATTGAATTTATCGATAAAGGAGACTCTTCACATGTCTGAAGAATGGATTGTTGGAAAAAACCCAATTACAGAAGCATTACGATCTGGTCGCTCCATTAATAAGCTGTTTATTGCAGATCATATAAATGCAAAGGCCACACAGCAAATACAAACATTAGCAAAAGAAAATGGTGTGATTATTAAACGAGTTCCAAAACGAAAAATTGATCAATTAGTAGAAGGAAATCATCAAGGGATGGCAGCCTCTGTTGCTGCCTATGACTATGCCGCGATTGATGACTTATTTTCGATTGCCGAAGAGAAAAACGAACACCCGTTCTTTTTGTTGTTGGATGAGATTGAAGATCCGCATAATCTCGGTTCTATCTTACGAACAGCGGATGCAGTTGGGGCACATGGTGTAATTATTCCGAAGCGGCGTTCTGTCGGCTTAACAGCAACGGTTGCTAAAACTTCAGCAGGTGCTATCGAATATGTCCGTGTTGCTCGTGTTACCAATATGGCGCAAACAGTAGACCTTTTGAAAGAGCGCAATGTCTGGGTAGTGGGAACAGAAGCGGAAGCAAGTCAAGATTATCGCGAATTGGATGGTAGCATCCCTATCGCACTAGTTATCGGCAATGAAGGGAAAGGAATGAGTCGCCTTGTTAGAGAAAAATGTGATTGGACAATCCGTTTAGCTATGAAAGGACAAGTATCCTCGCTTAACGCTTCTGTTGCGGCTAGTTTACTCATGTATGAAATCTACCGGAAACGAAACCCATTAGGGGAATAAATCATGGATGTGTTACTAGTTGATGGCTACAACATCATTGGAGACTGGGAAGAATTAAAGGGGTTAAAAGATAAAGATCTTGCACAAGCAAGACAGCAATTGATTGAAAAAATGGCAGAGTATCAAGCGTATCGAGGTTATCGAGTGATCGTTGTTTTCGATGCCTATGAAGTTCGAGGTACGGAAACAAAACAAAAACAATACAAAATAGAAGTTATCTATACGAAAGAACAAGAAACCGCTGATCAGTGTATTGAACGATTAGTGAAAGAATTGAAGAATATTAAAACAAAAGTTTATGTAGCTACTTCTGATTACACGGAACAACGAACGATCTTTCAGCAAGGAGCGTATCGAAAATCCGCCAGAGAATTACAGGTGGAAGTTAATAACATTCAAGCAGAAATTAACGAAGAACTAGAAATTTTTAAAGCCCAGCAAGCTACTAGCAAAATACCTCTGAAACAAGATGTTTTGGAGGTTTTTGAAAAATGGCGAAGAGGAAATAAATGAAAAATGTCTAGTTGACGGTAATCAAAGGCGTACTGTATAATATTTCTATACTATCTTTCAGGAGGAGTTAGGTTTGCGCATCATACATCCGGATATTAACAACAGTAATAGTAACCTAGAACAGCTTGATGATGATGAGCTAACTTCGCTTGTACATCTTGGTAATAGTCAAGCTTTAGATTTCTTAATTAAAAAATATAAGACATTTGTTCGCGCGAAGGCAAGAACGTATTTTTTAATTGGAGCAGATCACGAAGATATTATGCAAGAGGGTATGATTGGGCTATATAAGGCAATCCGCGACTATAAAGGAGATAAACGATCTTCCTTTCGTGCTTTCGCAGAATTGTGTGTGACGCGCCAAATTATTACGGCAATCAAAACCGCGACGAGACAAAAGCACATCCCGCTGAATTCTTATGTGTCTTTGGACAAGCCAATTTATGATGAAGAATCAGAGCGCACCTTATTAGATATCTTAGCAGATGCTGATACGATTGACGACCCACAAGATTTAATCGTGAATCAAGAAAAATATGACGATATGGAAGGAAAGTTGGCTGAGGTTTTAAGTGGATTAGAACGTGAAGTACTTGCACTATACCTAGATGGCCGTACTTATCAAGAAATATCGGTTGAATTACAACGACATGTTAAATCCATTGACAATGCTTTACAGCGAGTGAAACGCAAACTAGAACGCTATCTTCAAATTAGTGAACTGGAATTATAAAAAGCAATCATAGCAATTCATTCTATTTGAAGCGTTGACAGCTTGTTTTAAGCGTGCTACATTAATAAATGACAACCTCTGTATAGGAGGAAGGCCAACATGCAAAAAAAGATTGTCTTAGCTTGTACGCAATGTCTAAGCAGAAACTATCAGACAAATAAGAACACACAGAAATCAGATCGATTAGAAGTAAGAAAGTTTTGTAAACGTTGCAACGAACACGCTTTGCATCGGGAAACGAAATAAGTAAAACTAGTAATTATCATTAAATTATACCAGAAGTTTGGGGGTTCTACCTGTGAAACTCGTTACCTTTTTGAAAAATGTGTCTAGAGAAATGAAAAAAGTTTCGTGGCCAAGAAAACGTGAGCTAACTCGCTACACAATCACTGTAGTGGCAACAGTTGCTTTTGTTACCGCTTTCTTTGCAGTTGTAGATGTAGGAATTACACAAATTCTTAATGTTTTTTTTGAATAAGATAGCTTATTGTATGCTATAATGTGAAAGAATAGATTCGTTGGAGATGCAAACCCGTATAGTTGCGGGTTTTTTAAATTGGAAAAAATTAAAAAAGGAGGGGACAGGTGCGAAATCTGTACCGTTTATATGGAAAAACAATGGTTTGTTGTGCATACGTATTCTGGTTATGAGAACAAAGTGAAAACAAATTTAGAAAAACGATTAGCATCAATGGGGATGGAAGATAAAATATTCCGTATTTTAGTTCCTGAAGATGAAGAGACGGAAATTAAGAATGGCAAAAAGAAGGTAGCTAAAAAGAAAGTGTTTCCTGGCTATGTGTTGGCTGAAATGGTCATGACGGACGATTCATGGTATGTTGTTCGAAACACTCCGGGAGTTACGGGATTTGTTGGTTCAGCAGGTTCAGGATCGAAACCTACTCCGTTGCTACCAGAAGAAGTAGACATGATATTGAAGCGGATGGGTATGGAAGAAACGATGGTAGAAATTGATTTAGAAGAAGGAGAAAGTGTTCGTGTGAAAGAGGGTCCTTTCACTGACTTCACTGGCTCTATTGAACATATTGATTTAGATAAACAAAAAGTAAAAGTACATGTGAATATGTTCGGGCGCGAGACGCCTGTGGAACTTGATTTTGCTCAAATTGAGAAACTATAATGAATTATTTCTGGTAATAATCCAATAGAGCTCTTGCAATTTTATTAGTAACATGCTAGAATTTTAATGTTCTTTATGCCTCGAGTATAAGGTTTAATTAGCATATGATTGAGTGGGAGGGCAAAGCCCTATTACCACATCACGGACTTAAGGAGGTGTGTCTCGTGGCTAAAAAAGTAATTAAAGTAGTAAAACTTCAAATCCCAGCAGGGAAAGCAAATCCAGCACCACCAGTTGGACCGGCATTAGGTCAAGCAGGTGTGAATATCATGGGATTCTGTAAAGAATTTAATGCGCGTACGCAAGAACAAGCTGGTTTGATTATTCCGGTAGAAATCACGGTTTTTGAAGACCGTTCATTTACATTCATTACCAAAACTCCGCCGGCTGCTGTATTGCTTAAAAAAGCAGCGGGTATTGAAACTGCATCAGGTGAACCAAATCGCAATAAAGTTGCGACGTTGAAGCGTGACCAAGTAAAAGAGATCGCAGAAACAAAAATGCCTGATTTAAACGCAGCTGATGTTGAAGCTGCTATGCGTATGGTAGAAGGTACAGCGCGTAGTATGGGAATCGTGATCGAAGACTAATTCCCGTCGTGTAGAAGTATTGGAGAACAAGGTTGCGGTGATGGACTTATTGACCATTTCGCAACCTTTTTGTAGGCAGATGAACTAGAAGTGCAGTCAGCTAGTTGCCTGTTCATTCGTTCGTTGGATGAATAGGATCCGCTTTTTTTAAGTGGGAGGTATAACCGTTAAAACCACATTCAAGGAGGAAATAATAATGGCTAAAAAAACGAAGAAACAACAAGAGGCGTTAAAGCTTGTGGATCGTACAAAACAGTATGATATTAAAGAAGCATTGACGTTAGTAAAAGAGAATGCGAAAGCAAACTTTGATGAAACAGTAGAGGCGGCATTTCGTCTAGGAGTAGACCCGAAAAAAGCTGACCAACAAATTCGTGGGGCAATGGTATTGCCACATGGTACTGGTAAAACACAAACTGTTTTAGTATTCGCAAAAGGTGATAAAGCAAAAGAAGCAGAAGCTGCTGGGGCGGATTACGTAGGAGAACAAGATTTGATTAACAAAATTAATCAAGGATGGTTTGACTTTGATGTAATCGTAGCAACTCCAGACATGATGGCTGAAGTTGGTAAATTAGGCCGTGTCTTAGGGCCAAAAGGTCTAATGCCGAACCCGAAAACAGGAACAGTAACATTTGATGTAGAAAAAGCAGTAAAAGAAATCAAAGCGGGTAAAGTAGAATACCGAGTTGATCGTCAATCTAACGTTCATGTTCCGATTGGAAAAGCTTCTTTTGAATTGGATCAATTAATGGAGAACTTTCATGCGCTAGCAAGTACATTGATGAAAGTGAAGCCACAATCATCAAAAGGTATCTACGTTCGCAACGCAGCTGTTACCTCTACAATGGGACCAGGTGTGAAAGTAGATCCATCAACATTTGCAGCGAAATAAAAAGAACTATTGACTTTATTGTAGCGTACAGCTATAATGAAAAATGTTGAAAAATCAAATAATACGTTATACCGTAGACAGTAGGTGCTTTTATCAAGCTTAATATCCTACCGAGGTGTCTGGATAAAAAGATAATACTTTTATGTATGTCTTATCGATTCAAACAATTCCCTCACGTCTACTTTAAGATGTGAGGTTTTTTTCTTCTTAAGTACCTTTGGAGAAATAGCTCGATCTTTCGGTATGATGTTTAGTCAATAGGAGGTGGAACGATGTCAAAGATTATTGAAAAGAAAAAGCAAGTTGTATCTGAAATCGCAAGCAAATTCCGTGAAAGTCAGTCGACTATCCTTGTTGATTACCGTGGTCTTGATGTGGCGGAAGTAACAGAATTGCGTAGTAAGCTTCGTGAAGCAGGTGTTGAATTTAAAGTATACAAAAATACAATGTCTCGCCGTGCTGCCGAGGAAGCTGAACTTTCAGAGTTAAACGAAGCGCTTGTTGGGCCAACAGCTATCGCCTTCAGTAATGAAGATGTAGTAGCACCAGCTAAAGTTTTGAACAGCTTTGCTAAAGATCATGAAGCACTAGAAATTAAAGGTGGCGTAATCCAAGGTAATATTGCAACGATTGATCAAATCAAAGAACTTGCTGCTTTACCGAATTACGAAGGCTTACTTTCTATGCTACTCAGCGTGCTACAAGCACCGGTACGAAATTTTGCATACGCAACAAAAGCAATTGCAGAACAAAAAGAAGAACAAGGCGCTTAATTGCATAGCACGAGCTATTTAAATAAGTAACTGTTCGTTGAAGGATAAAATTATTATATTAATAGGAGGAAATTAGAATGTCTAAAGAGCAAATTATTGAAGCAATCAAAGAAATGTCCGTTCTTGAATTAAATGACCTAGTAAAAGCAATTGAAGAAGAGTTTGGTGTAACAGCAGCTGCACCTGTAGCAGCAGCTGGAGCAGCTGGTGGAGAAGCAGCTGAAGAGCAAACTGAATTTGACGTAGTATTAACAAGTGCTGGAGCTTCAAAAATCAAAGTTGTTAAAGCTGTTCGTGAAATCACTGGTCTTGGTCTTAAAGACGCAAAAGATCTTGTAGATAACGCACCAGGAGCTATTAAAGAAGGCGTTTCTAAAGAAGATGCTGAAGAAATGAAAGCTAAACTTGAAGAAGTTGGCGCTGGAGTAGAATTGAAGTAATAAATGTTCAAGTTGAGCTCGTCTATTGTTTTAGGCGGGCTTTATCTTTGTATTAGTGGATGTTTAAAAATTCCACAAGTAATTTTCTACGATGAAATGCTACCTAAGTTTGTTGGATGTTGTAATTCTAGCTACAAGATCACACCACGATGTTCCTGTACGATAAGACGATTATAAAACTACGTATTGTTGTATGAATAATGTTTTTAATAAGGTAGGTGCTAGGATGTCAGAGCAATACTTTACCAACCAGCCCCAATCGAAAAGTAACCCCAAAACGTGGAACTATGATCTGCGTGGACATTCCTTTCAATTCACAAGTGATATTGGTGTCTTTTCAAAAAATGAAGTAGATTTTGGTTCAAAAACGCTAATCGATACCTTTGAAGCCCCAGAAATAGCAGGTGCTATTGTTGATTTAGGGTGCGGTTACGGACCGATTGGCCTATCCATCGCAAAAAGTTTTCCGAACAGGCATATCATCATGAGTGACGTTAATGAAAGAGCGATCGGGTTAGCGCGTGAGAACGCTAAGCATAATCGTATTGAGAATGTAGCCTTTTACTTAAGTGATCGGTTTGAGCAAATTCCGAATCAACCCTGCGCTGCAGTCCTAACTAACCCGCCAATTCGAGCAGGTAAAAAAACAGTTCATCAAATATTTGAGGATAGTTATGAATTTTTGGAGCCAGAAGGAGAACTTTGGGTTGTTATTCAGAAAAAGCAAGGCGCGCCATCAGCTTTAAAGAAAATAGAGGCGTTATTTTCCACAGTTAAAATCGCGAAGAAACAGAAGGGCTATGAAATTATTCGCGCAACAAAGTAAGCCTGATAAAAAGATTGACTATAAAATGTGTTTGTGATAGTATTGAAAAATGCCAATAGGCCGTTTTGTTGTCAAGAGGTAATTTTGTGAATTTTTATGTATAATTGCTTATAAAAACGGAAATGATGGATAGAACTTGGAAAAGTATGTGAGGTTTTACGCAGGTGAAGGCGGTATGCCTTTGTTTGGGGACGTTTCATATGTCTTAGTTACTGTTTTTATAAGGTTTTCAGTACCATTTACAATTAGTAAATGTCAAAATAAATAACTTGTAATCTCATTATTGCAAGTATGTTCGATAATATTGTCGAACACTTTATTCTGATTAAATTATACCTATTCCACCGTATAAGTCAATAGTAGGAATCAATAATTCGGCGGAAAAGGTATACAAGCTTAACAAAAATATAATTGCTTAAGCTTTTTTGTTTTTTATTCTTGATTTGAGGGGTGAAGCAGTTGACAGGTCAACTAGTTCAGTATGGACGACACCGCCAGCGCAGAAGCTACGCACGTATTAGTGAGGTATTAGAATTACCGAATCTTATCGAGATTCAAACCGCTTCTTATGAATGGTTTTTAGAAGAAGGGTTAAGAGAGATGTTCAAAGATATCTCTCCAATTGAGGATTTCGCAGGAAACTTATCCCTAGAATTTGTGGATTACAGTCTAGGGGAACCGAAATACCCTGTAGAAGAATCAAAAGAAAGAGATGTTACTTACAATGCCCCGCTACGCGTGAAAGTACGTTTGTTAAACAACGAGACTGGTGAAGTAAAAGAGCAAGAAGTATTTATGGGTGACTTCCCACTAATGACTGACACAGGTACGTTTGTAATAAATGGAGCTGAACGTGTTATCGTTTCCCAGCTTGTTCGGTCACCAAGTGTCTATTTTAGTAAAAAAATAGATAAGAATGGTAAGCGTGGTTATACCGCGACAGTCATCCCAAATCGAGGAGCTTGGCTAGAATTTGAAACAGATGCAAAAGATGTAGTGCACGTTCGGATTGATCGTACGAGAAAACTACCAATCACTGTGTTGTTGAGAGCTTTAGGTTTCGGCACAGATCAAGAAATCATTGATCTAATCGGTGATAATGAATATTTGAAAAACACGTTAGAAAAAGATAATACCGAAACAAGTGAGAAAGCTTTGCTGGAGATTTACGAACGTTTACGTCCAGGAGAGCCGCCGACAGTCGAGAATGCAAAAAGCCTAATGATTTCAAGGTTTTTTGATCCAAAACGCTATGATTTAGCGCATGTTGGTAGATATAAAATGAATAAGAAATTGCATATTAAGAATCGCCTGTTTAATCAAGTGTTAGCTGAAACTTTAGTCGACCCAGAGACTGGAGAGGTATTAGCTGATAAAGGTGATAAATTAGATCGCCGCTTATTAGACAAGATTTTACCATACTTAGATCGTGCAGAGGAAAGCATTGGTGAATACTATGTGGAGCCTAATGAAGGTGTTTTACAAGAGCAGATAAAGCTTCAAGCGGTAAAAATCATTGATCCAACTGACCCGGATGGCGAAAGAGTCTTAACGGTAATCGGGAATGGTTCTGTAGACACTAGTGTGAAGAATATCGCACCAGCTGACATACTAGCTGCAATCAACTATTTCTTTAATATTCTCCATGACGTTGGTGATACAGATGATATTGATCATCTAGGTAACCGTCGTCTACGCTCTGTAGGGGAATTACTGCAAAATCAATTCCGAATCGGTTTATCCCGAATGGAACGAGTTGTGCGTGAGCGTATGTCTATTCAAGATACGTCTGCCATTACACCACAACAACTCATAAATATACGACCAGTCATTGCGTCGATAAAAGAGTTCTTTGGAAGTTCTCAGTTATCACAGTTTATGGATCAAACAAATCCATTAGCAGAATTAACACACAAGCGACGTTTATCTGCGTTAGGGCCTGGTGGTTTAACGCGTGAACGAGCTGGTTTTGAAGTGCGTGATGTTCACTATTCACACTATGGTCGAATGTGTCCGATTGAAACGCCAGAGGGACCGAATATCGGTTTGATCAACTCGTTATCTTCCTACGCAAAAGTAAATAAATTTGGATTTATCGAAACGCCATATCGTCGTGTTGATCACGAAACAGGTAAAGTTTCGGAGTATTATGATTACCTAACTGCGGATGAAGAGGATAATTATGTTGTAGCGCAAGCAAATGCTCGTTTAGCAGATGACGGATCATTCATTGATGATGAAGTTATTGCACGTTTCCGAGGGGAAAATACAATTGTTAGTCGTGATCGTATTGATTACATGGACGTATCGCCTAAGCAGGTTGTATCTGCAGCGACAGCTTGTATTCCTTTCTTAGAGAACGATGACTCTAACCGTGCATTGATGGGTGCAAACATGCAACGTCAAGCTGTTCCTTTATTGCAACCCCGTTCCCCACTTGTTGGTACAGGAATGGAATATGTTTCAGGAAAAGACTCGGGTGCCGCTGTTATTTGCCGACATGATGGTATTGTTGAGCGTGTCGAAGCAAAAGAAATCCGCATTCGAAGTTTGTCTGAAGTAGATGGGAAAGAAGTCCAAGGTGATGTGGTTCGTTATAAATTGCAAAAGTTTATTCGATCCAATCAAGGTACCTGCTACAATCAACGCCCGATTGTTCGCGTCGGTGATCGTGTTACAAAAGGCGAGATTTTAGCAGATGGACCATCAATGGAAGACGGAGAATTAGCTCTTGGTCAAAACGTCTTGGTAGGATTTATGACTTGGGAAGGTTATAACTACGAGGATGCGATCATCATGAGCGAGCGTTTGGTTAAAGATGATGTTTATACTTCCATTCATATTGAAGAATATGAATCCGAAGCGCGAGATACGAAACTAGGACCTGAAGAAATCACTCGCGATATTCCAAATGTTGGTGAAGATGCATTGCGTGATCTTGATGAACGTGGAATTATCCGTGTTGGGGCAGAAGTAGAAGATGGTGATTTGTTAGTCGGAAAAGTTACACCAAAAGGGGTAACGGAACTGTCTGCCGAGGAACGTTTACTACATGCAATCTTTGGGGAAAAAGCTCGCGAGGTGCGTGATACTTCTTTACGTGTTCCTCATGGTGCGGGTGGTATCGTTTTAGACGTTAAAATATTCAATCGTGAAGACGGTGACGAATTACCTCCAGGTGTAAATCAACTTGTTCGTGTCTATATCGTACAAAAACGTAAAATTCACGAAGGAGACAAAATGGCGGGTCGTCATGGTAATAAAGGTGTTATTTCAAAAATATTACCAGAAGAAGATATGCCGTTCTTGCCGGATGGAACGCCGATTGATATCATGTTAAACCCATTAGGAGTACCATCACGTATGAACATCGGTCAGGTGTTGGAGTTGCATCTTGGTATGGCTGCTAGACAGCTTGGTATCCACGTTGCGTCACCAGTATTTGATGGCGCGAGAGAAGAAGATGTATGGGAAACCATTGAAGAAGCGGGTATGGCTAGAGATGCCAAAACCATTCTTTATGATGGTAGATCAGGTGAGGCGTTTGATAACCGTGTATCGGTTGGTGTCATGTACATGATCAAACTCGCACACATGGTTGATGATAAGCTGCATGCACGTTCTACAGGGCCATACTCATTAGTTACTCAACAACCATTAGGTGGTAAGGCTCAATTTGGTGGGCAACGTTTTGGTGAGATGGAGGTATGGGCACTTGAAGCGTATGGTGCTGCCTATACACTACAAGAAATTCTTACTGTGAAGTCTGATGATGTAGTTGGCCGTGTGAAAACGTATGAATCGATCGTGAAAGGCGAGAACGTACCTGAGCCAGGTATTCCGGAATCATTTAAAGTATTGATTAAGGAATTGCAAAGTTTAGGTATGGATGTAAAAATGCTATCTGCTGATGAAGAAGAAATTGAGCTTCGTGATATAGAAGAAGAAGAGAATCAATCTACCGAGCAATTTAATTTAGAGTTAGAAGAGAAGTAAGAAATTTCATTCGATGAAAAAGTTGTTTAATAGCGTTCGCAAATGGAAGGTGGTTTCGCTTTTCATTTGCAACCTTTTCAACACATACTAAAAGGGAGGTAAGCCCCTTGCTAGATGTAAATAATTTTGAATTTATGAAGATAGGGTTGGCATCACCTGATAAAATTCGTTCTTGGTCATATGGAGAAGTCAAAAAACCAGAAACCATCAATTATCGAACGTTAAAACCAGAAAAAGATGGTTTATTTTGCGAGAGGATTTTCGGGCCACAGAAAGACTGGGAATGTCACTGTGGAAAGTACAAGCGAGTACGTTATAAAGGTGTTGTATGTGATCGTTGTGGAGTAGAAGTAACCAAGTCGAAGGTGCGCCGGGAACGTATGGGCCATATTGAGTTAGCTGCCCCTGTTTCGCATATTTGGTATTTCAAAGGTATCCCAAGTCGAATGGGATTGGTTTTAGATATGTCACCAAGAGCATTGGAAGAAGTCATCTATTTTGCAGCATATATTGTTACGGATGCCGGTGACACAGCGCTTGAGAAAAAACAATTGCTTTCAGAAAAAGAGTATCGTGCTTATCGAGATAAGTATGGTCAAACCTTCCAAGCGCAAATGGGAGCAGAAGCGATTAAAAAGATCCTTCAAGACATTGATTTAGACAAAGAAATGGAGTTTTTGCGTGAAGAATTGAAATCCGCGCAAGGACAACGAAGAACCAGAGCAATTAAAAGATTGGAAGTTATCGAGGCATTTAGAAACTCTGGGAACAATCCATCATGGATGATCTTAGATGTGCTTCCGATTATCCCCCCTGAATTGCGTCCAATGGTTCAGTTAGATGGTGGTCGATTTGCTACATCTGATTTGAATGATCTATACCGTCGTGTCATTAACCGTAATAATCGTCTGAAGCGGTTATTAGATTTAGGGGCACCAAGTATTATTGTTCAAAATGAGAAACGTATGCTACAAGAAGCTGTCGATGCGTTGATTGACAACGGTCGCCGTGGACGTCCGGTAACTGGACCAGGTAACCGTCCATTAAAATCGTTATCACATATGTTAAAAGGTAAGCAAGGGCGATTCCGCCAGAACTTATTAGGAAAACGAGTTGACTATTCTGGCCGTTCTGTTATTGTTGTTGGTCCACACTTGAAGATGTACCAATGTGGTTTACCTAAAGAAATGGCAGTCGAGTTATTTAAACCGTTTATAATGAAAGAGTTAGTTGAGCGGGGTTTAGCGCACAACATTAAATCTGCGAAACGTAAAATAGAACGACTGAACGCTGAAGTATGGGAAGTTCTAGAAGATGTTATTCGAGAACACCCAGTACTATTAAACCGTGCACCAACATTACACCGATTAGGTATTCAAGCTTTCGAGCCTACACTAGTAGAAGGCCGGGCAATTCGTCTGCATCCATTAGTGTGTACGGCATATAATGCCGACTTTGACGGTGACCAAATGGCTGTTCACGTTCCATTATCTGCAGAAGCACAAGCGGAAGCACGTATTTTGATGTTAGCAGCACAGAACATCTTGAATCCAAAAGACGGTAAGCCTGTTGTAACACCATCCCAAGATATGGTTTTAGGTAACTATTATCTGACTATAGAGCGCAAAGGTGCGATCGGTGAAGGTATGGTCTTTAAAGACTTATCGGAAGCTTTGATTGCGTATCAAAGTGGCTATGTTCATTTGCATACGAGAGTAGCGGTGCAAGTAGCATCCTTAGGAAAAGACAATTTCACGAAAGAACAAAATGGGAAGCTACTTTTAACTACAGTGGGTAAATTGATCTTTAATGATATTCTTCCAGAGTCATTCCCATATATGAATGAACCAACACAAACAAACTTAGAGGTAAAAACACCAGATAAGTATTTTGTTGAAAAAGGAACGAACATTAAAGAAGAGTTAGAAAATCGAGATGCCATTTTACCGTTTAAAAAAGGTATTCTTGGGGATATTATCGCAGAAGTGTTTAAGAAATTTAAGATTAGTGAAACTTCTAAAATGCTTGACCTGATGAAAGATCTAGGATTCAAATACTCTACAAAAGCAGGAATAACAGTAGGGGTAGCTGATATTGTGGTATTAGCTGAAAAAGAGAAAATTTTAGAAGAAGCACAAGAGAAGGTAGATAAAGTCTTAAAACAATTCCGTCGTGGTTTGATTACGGATGAAGAGCGTTATGAACGTGTTATTTCGATCTGGTCTCAAGCGAAAGACGTTATCCAAGAAAAACTGATGAGATCATTAAGTATTCGAAATCCAATCTTTATGATGAGTGATTCAGGAGCACGTGGTAACGCGTCGAACTTTACACAGTTGGCGGGTATGCGTGGATTGATGGCCAATCCGGCTGGTAGAATTATTGAGTTACCGATCAAATCAAGTTTCCGAGAAGGTTTAACCGTACTAGAGTATTTCATCTCTACACACGGTGCGCGTAAAGGTCTAGCCGATACAGCGTTAAAAACAGCCGATTCCGGTTACTTGACTCGACGCCTTGTTGACGTTGCGCAAGATGTAATTATTCGAGATGATGATTGTGGAACAGATAAAGGCTTAACAGTTCGTTCGATTACGGAAGGAACAGAGATGATCGAGCCATTAGTCGACCGTTTAATTGGTCGTACTTCATTCCAAACGGTACGCCATCCGGAAACAAAGGAAATTTTAGTTGATAAGAATGAAGTCATTCATGAAGATGTTGCCAAGCAAATTGTCGAGGCAGGCATTGAAGCAGTGACGATAAGAACCGTGTTCACATGTAATACAAAACATGGAGCTTGTAAAAAGTGTTACGGTCGAAATCTTGC
Source organism: Natronobacillus azotifigens (assembly GCF_026805325.1). Lineage (GTDB taxonomy): Bacteria > Bacillota > Bacilli > Bacillales > Amphibacillaceae > Natronobacillus > Natronobacillus azotifigens. The sequence goes on along the minus strand of NZ_JAPRAT010000017.1, from coordinate 52,338 downwards.
AACTGGCCAAGAGGTTGAAGTTGGTGAAGCAGTGGGTATCATTGCTGCACAGTCGATCGGGGAACCGGGTACACAGTTAACGATGCGTACATTCCACACTGGTGGTGTTGCGGGAAGTGACATTACCCAAGGTTTACCGCGTATTCAAGAGATTTTTGAGGCGCGTAATCCAAAAGGTCAAGCGGTAATAACAGAGATTAACGGTACCGTTCAAGATATCAGTGAAGTGAAAGATAAACAAGAAGTTATCGTACAAGGAGACATTGAGACCCGTACGTACACAGCTCCATATGGTTCGCGCGTAAAAGTTAACGTGGGTGATACTGTAAAAGCTGGAGAAGCACTGACGGAAGGTTCGATTGATCCGAAAGAACTACTGAAAATTCAAGGTATTGATGGTGTACAATCGTACTTATTAAAAGAAGTACAAAAAGTATACCGTATGCAAGGGGTAGAGATTGGTGACAAGCACGTGGAAGTAATGGTAAGGCAAATGCTACGTAAAGTACGTATTGCTGATGCCGGTGATACGGATGTCTTGCCAGGCTCCTTATTAGAAATTCACCAATTCCGAGAAGCGAACAAAAAAGTCCTTCTTGAAGGGACACAACCTGCAGTAGGAAGACCAGTGCTGTTAGGAATCACGAAGGCATCACTAGAGACAGATTCCTTCTTATCGGCTGCGTCATTCCAAGAGACAACAAGAGTATTAACCGATGCAGCGATTAAAGGAAAACGCGATGAGCTACTAGGTTTGAAAGAGAATGTTATCATCGGTAAATTAGTTCCGGCTGGAACGGGTATGCAGAGATATCGTAAGATCCAGGCTCAGACGGAACAATCTGTTGAAGAAGTAGTAGAAGAATTACCAGTAGACGAATCAACACTACAATAAAAAGCTAACAAGCAGGGGTGGAAAAGAAGTAACCTTGAGGTCGGATCATTCTATTAATGTTTTCTTGATTATGTAGATATTTAAGTTGACATTATAATTTGAGGGTGGTACTATATTCAAGGTGCTTCTGTTATCCTTGTTGCTTTGGAGGATATGCGAATGTCTTATGAAAAAGTAGCACAAGCAAAGGATAGACTGATCATTGGCACGAAACAAACAGTCAAAGCCATGAAAAGTGGCGAGGTGGAAGAAGTCGTTATCGCACAGGATATTGATCCTGAGATAGCGAAAAAAGTGTCGCAACTTGCTGAAAAGATGAACATTACTTATACTCAAGTGGATTCCAAAAAGAAACTTGGTAAAGCGTGTGGAATTGAAGTGGGCACAGCGACGGTAGCTATAAAGCAATAGAGTTTTGACAGATTAGAGAAGTTAATCTGTGAAGACTTTGTTTTTTGCTTATAAATGAACCACCTGGATGTGTGGTATTACAATAACGCAAGGGAAGGAGGAAATAGACATGCCAACTATTAATCAATTAGTTCGTAAAGGTCGTGTGAGCAAAGGCAAAAAATCTGACTCACCAGCTTTGAATAAAGGTTACAACAGCTTCAAAAAATCACTAACTGATCAATCATCTCCACAAAAACGTGGCGTTTGTACTCGTGTTGGTACACTTACACCGAAGAAACCAAACTCGGCATTACGTAAATATGCTCGTGTTCGTTTGACAAACGGAATTGAAGTAACTGCATATATTCCTGGAATTGGGCACAATCTTCAAGAGCACAGTGTTGTGTTAATCCGTGGAGGACGTGTAAAAGATTTACCAGGTGTTCGTTACCATATTGTTCGTGGTGCTCTTGACACAGCAGGTGTTGAAGGTCGTGCGCAAGGTCGTTCAAAATACGGTACGAAAAGACCGAAAAATAAATAAGTTAAATTTTGTTATTGATTTCAGAAAGGAGGTTAGACTATGCCACGTAAAGGTCCTGTAGCAAAACGTGATGTCTTACCAGATCCGTTATATAATTCTAAGCTAGTAACTCGTTTGATCAACCAAATTATGGTTGATGGAAAAAGAGGGAAAGCTCAAAAAATTCTTTATAGTGCATTTGAACTTGTTCAAGAACGTAGTGGTCAACCCGCTATCGATGTATTCGAACAAGCGATGAAAAATGTAATGCCAGTTCTTGAGGTTCGTGCTCGTCGTGTTGGTGGTTCGAATTACCAAGTACCAGTTGAGGTACGTCCTGAACGTCGCCAAGCACTAGGGCTTCGTTATATCGTAAACTATTCTCGTCTACGCGGAGAAAAAACGATGGAAGAACGTCTTGCAAATGAACTTCTAGATGCATCAAACAATACTGGTGCAGCTGTCAAGAAACGTGAAGATATGCACAAAATGGCAGAAGCAAACAAAGCATTCGCACACTACCGTTGGTAGGTTGAATCGTGCAATCGCAAAAACTATTTTTGTAATAATTGAATTCCGATTAAGAGGAAGGAGAAAGACATATGGCTAGAGAGTTCTCCTTGGAGAAAACACGTAATATCGGTATCATGGCACACATTGATGCCGGTAAAACAACAGCTACTGAACGTATCCTTTTCTATACAGGTCGTATTCATAAAATTGGTGAAACACACGAAGGTGCTTCACAAATGGACTGGATGGAACAAGAGCAGGAACGTGGTATTACCATTACTTCTGCTGCAACGACTGCACAATGGAAAGGACACCGTATCAACATCATTGATACTCCTGGTCACGTAGACTTCACAGTTGAAGTAGAACGTTCATTACGAGTACTAGATGGTGCGGTTACAGTACTTGATGCTCAATCTGGTGTAGAGCCACAAACAGAAACTGTTTGGCGTCAAGCAACAACTTACGGTGTACCAAGAATTGTGTTTGTTAACAAAATGGATAAAACAGGTGCAGACTTCATGTATTCAGTTGGAACGCTTTCCGACAGACTTGGTGCAAATGCACACCCTGTTCAATACCCGATTGGTGCAGAAGATGATTTTGAAGGTATCATTGATTTAATTAACATGGAAGCTTTCTTCTATGAAGATGATCTTGGTACTCGTACAGAATCTAGAGAAATTCCTGCTGAGTATAAAGATAAGGCTGAAGAGCTTCGTGCTCGTTTAGTAGAAGCAGTTTCTGAATTAGATGAAGATCTAATGATGCGCTACTTAGAAGGTGAAGAAATTTCAAATGATGAATTAAGAGTTGCTGTACGTAATGCAACGCTAAGCGTTGAATTCTATCCAGTGTTCTGTGGTTCAGCATTTAAAAACAAAGGTGTACAATTATTAATTGATGGCGTTATTGATTACCTACCATCTCCAGTTGATATTCCACCTATCGAAGGACACGTTCCTGAAACAGAAGAACAAGTAGTACGTAAAGCTGACGATAACGAGCCTTTCTCTGCGTTAGCATTTAAAGTAGCTACAGACCCATTCGTTGGGAAATTAACATTCTTCCGTGTTTATTCAGGTACATTAAAGTCTGGTTCTTATGTAAGAAACTCAACGAAAGATAAACGTGAACGTGTAGGTCGTATCCTACAAATGCACGCAAACTCTCGTGAAGAAATTGATGGTGTGTATGCGGGTGATATCGCTGGCGCTGTTGGTTTGAAAGATACAAGTACAGGGGATACATTATGTGATGAAAAGAGTCTAGTTATTCTTGAATCAATGGACTTCCCAGATCCAGTTATCTCGGTTGCAATCGAACCGAAATCAAAAGCGGATCAAGATAAAATGTCTGTTGCCTTAGGTAAACTTGCAGAAGAAGATCCAACATTTAAAACGGAAACAAACGTGGAAACTGGCCAAACGATTATCTCAGGTATGGGTGAGCTTCACCTTGATATTATCGTAGACCGTATGAAGCGTGAGTTTAAAGTAGAAGCAAATGTTGGTGCTCCTCAAGTATCTTACCGTGAAACGTTCCGAGGCTCTGCTGAAGTTGAAGGTAAATTTGTTCGACAATCAGGTGGTCGTGGACAATACGGTCACGTTTGGGTTAAATTCGAACCAAACGAAGAAGGTGCTGGCTTTGAGTTCGTTAATAACATTGTTGGTGGTGTTGTACCACGTGAATATATCCCTTCTGTTGAAGCTGGTATTAAAGAATCACTTCAAAACGGGGTTATCGCTGGTTATCCGTTAATTGATGTAAAAGCGACACTTTATGACGGTAGTTACCACGATGTCGATTCCAATGAAACGGCATTTAGAGTAGCAGCTTCTATGGCATTGAAAAATGCGAAAAACAAATGTAATCCAGTCCTACTTGAGCCAATGATGAAAGTTGAAGTAGTTATTCCGGAAGAATACATGGGTGATATCATGGGTGATGTTACTTCTCGTCGTGGACGCGTTGAAGGTATGGAAGCACGCGGTAATGCGCAAGTAGTTAAAGCGTTTGTACCACTTGCTGAAATGTTTGGATATGCAACTGCGCTACGTTCTAACACACAAGGTCGTGGAACATACACGATGTTCTTTGATCACTATGAAGAAGTACCGAAAAGTATTTCTGAGGAAATTGTTAAGAAAAACGCTGGTGAATAATTGATTTTCTTGAAATTCTAACGTATAACTTGTATTGTAAGCTTAGAAATATAATTTTTATGTTTCTAAGCAAGCGTACATGTCATATAAAAAATTACTTTTATTTATTTAAAGGAGGAACTATATAATGGGTAAAGAAAAATTTGACCGCTCCAAAGACCACGTTAATATTGGTACTATTGGACACGTTGACCATGGTAAAACAACTTTAACTGCTGCAATCTCTACAGTATTACACAAGCGTTCTGGTGTAGGTACTGCAATGGCTTATGATCAAATCGATGGTGCTCCTGAAGAGCGCGAACGTGGGATCACAATCTCAACTGCACACGTTGAGTACGAAACAGAAAACCGTCACTATGCACACGTTGACTGCCCAGGTCACGCTGACTATGTAAAAAACATGATCACTGGTGCTGCACAAATGGATGGCGCGATCTTAGTAGTATCTGCTGCTGATGGTCCAATGCCACAAACTCGTGAGCACATCTTACTTTCTCGTCAAGTAGGTGTACCTGCAGTTGTTGTATTCTTAAACAAATGCGACATGGTAGACGACGAAGAACTTCTTGAATTAGTAGAAATGGAAGTTCGTGATCTATTATCTGAGTACGACTTCCCTGGTGATGATGTACCAGTAATCAAAGGTTCTGCGCTTAAAGCGTTAGAAGGCGAAGAAAACTATGTTAATGCTATCTATGAATTAATGGATGCTGTAGATGAGTATATCCCTCGTCCAGACCGTGATACTGAAAAACCATTTATGATGCCAGTTGAGGATGTATTCTCAATTACTGGTCGTGGTACTGTTGCTACAGGACGTGTTGAGCGTGGTGTAGTTAAAGTGGGTGACGAGATTGAAATTATCGGTCTTGCTGAAGAGCCTACTAAAACAACAATTACTGGTGTTGAAATGTTCCGTAAGCTTCTTGACTATGCAGAAGCAGGGGACAACATCGGGGCACTTTTACGTGGTGTAGCTCGTGAAGACATCAACCGTGGACAGGTACTTGCTAAACCAGGTACAATCACTCCACATACGAAGTTCAAAGCAGAAGTTTATGTACTATCTAAAGAAGAAGGTGGACGTCACACTCCATTCTTCGATAACTACCGCCCACAGTTCTACTTCCGTACAACGGACGTAACTGGTGTAATCCAACTTCCAGAAGGTGTGGAAATGGTTATGCCTGGTGACAACGTTGAGATGACTGTAGACTTAATTTCACCAATCGCGATTGAAGATGGAACAAAATTCTCAATCCGTGAAGGTGGACGTACAGTAGGCGCTGGTGTTGTAGCTAGAATCGAAGCGTAATAATCGCTACGTTGATAAAAATCCGATTTCCTATCTTGGGAATCGGATTTTTTGATTTCAATAAGAAAGGATAAATTTTTCTTGATGCATAAAGAAAAGAGCTTAGATTCTTTTAAACTTGAAAAACACAAAAAAATCAAAAAAGAAAAAGAACTTTAATTTGACGTTCTCTAAGCAATCTGCACACATTTCTTTATGTTTCCTAAGAGATTTTCTCTTCTTGATATCTTAAATAAATATGGGGAATCAGAAGTGAAAGACGACGACTCCAACGGGATAAAAGCGAATCTCTTTGATGGGGCGAGTAATCGCAGTCCCACGAGTCCGAAGATTCACTTGGCAAAGTGCTTTTCTTAACCAAGTTAGCTGAGGCCGCTCCGGTGGAAAACGACCGTCTGTAACTGGAGTGCGGAATGCCCGCGCAGACACTGTGTAGAAGCTTTTACAGGACCGGGTGAACTTCCCTGGTTTATCGACAACAACTACCTTACTTCTGTAAAGACAAAGAGAAACTTTATCTAAGCTGAAAAGTTTCTACTATATAAAGGTGGATTGATTTTCTCTCGGATCAATTGTTCGTAAAACTCATAGTAACAAAATAACCAGTGATATTTAAGCGGAAGAGATTCACGGTAGTACCGTCAATTAGTTCAAAGACTTTTAGGTCATCGTTTAGCGCGAACAATCAATGGGGAAGACCTAAAACTCACACTGATTGAAGTTTCCCTTACAAAGAGGAGGGTGATAAAGATTGGGCAAGCGGATTGTTAAATATCTATTCATAATAGTAGGGAGTTTGATCGGAATCGGTTTTATTGGCTTTTATATTTGGTCACAGCAAACCTATCAAGCAAGCGAAGAGCTATATCGGCGAGTAACAGAGATCCGTAAAGAGGGAAGTTGGATTATCTTTGAACCAGAAACTTCCGTAGATACTGGTGTGATTCTTTATCCGGGCGCGAAAGTTGATCCTGAAGCGTATAGCTATATCGCAATGAAGGTAAGTGAACAAGGATACGTAGTCAGCATTCCGGAAATGAGATTTAATTTACCCATTTTCGATATCAATAAAGCCAATGATTTTATAGAGGATTACCCGAACATAGAGGATTGGTATATTGGTGGGCACTCATTGGGAGGTGTAGCAGCGGCAAGTTACGCGATAGAAAATCTAGATTTGATCAAAGGGGTGTTTTTTCTAGCTTCTTATCCATCGAGCGGTAACGACTTCCCTTCCCTCGAACTTCCAATGCTCTCGATATATGCGGAGAAAGACGGCTTGTCAACACCAGAAAAAGTACTGGAGAGCAAGGAGTTGTTATCGAAACAGGCAGTATTTTATCAAATTGATGGTGGAAATCATGCGCAATTCGGTTTGTATGGTTCACAAAAAGGAGATAATGAGGCTAGTATCACAGCTGAAGAACAACAGGTGAAGGTTATCAACCAATTAGTAAACTGGCTTCGTGACATAAAGAGTAATTAATAAAATGTTGAAAGTTTTCCCTTAGATTTTTTTACTGCCTCCCCCTCAAAAACATCAATGAAAAAATTGGTTAGAAAAAATACGAAAAAAACATGAATAAAACTTGCATTTCAATAGTTGTTTATATATAATATGAAATGTTGGTCATAAAAGGCGATGATGCGGAAGGTTGTTGGCACACCCGGACCCTTTGCCATGGGTTGGGAGTCGAAGAAATTTTCGCGGAGAATGTCTATTATAAAATGGGCGAGAAGGAGGGAAAATAATGGCAAAAGAAAAAATTAGAATTCGTTTGAAAGCATACGATCACCGTATTCTAGATCAATCAGCTGAAAAAATCGTAAGCACTGCGAAACGTTCGGGTGCAGGGGTATCGGGTCCAATTCCGTTACCAACAGAGAAATCTATTTATACTGTATTACGTGCGGTGCACAAATACAAAGATTCTCGTGAGCAGTTTGAGATGCGTACACACAAGCGTCTAATTGACATTGTTAGTCCTACACCACAGACGGTTGATGCATTAATGCGTCTTGATTTACCATCAGGTGTGGACATTGAAATTAAATTATAATTGAAATTTACAGGAGGTGTAACGGATGACGAAAGGAATCTTAGGTCGCAAAGTCGGCATGACACAACTTTTTACTGAAAACGGTGAATTAACACCAGTAACAGTTATTCAAGCTGAACCAAACGTAGTTCTTCAAAAAAGAACATTAGAAAACGACGGCTATGAAGCGATTCAATTAGGTTTTGCTGATAAGAAAGATAACCGTTCTAACAAACCAGCAAAAGGACATGCTGCAAAAGCGAGCACGAACCCTAAGCGCTTCATTCGTGAATTCCGTAACGTGAACCTTGACGAGTATGAAGTAGGTCAAGAGTTAAGCGTAGAGGTTTTCCAAGCTGGAGATGCAATTGATGTAACAGGTACTTCTAAAGGGAAAGGTTTCCAAGGTTCGATCAAGCGTCACAATCAATCTCGTGGACCGATGAGCCACGGTTCCCACTATCATAGAGGGCCAGGTTCAATGGGTGTTATTGAACCAATGCGCGTTATGAAAGGTAAGAAACTTCCTGGTCAAATGGGTGGTTATACAACGACAATCCAGAACCTTGAAGTAGTTAAAGTAGATGCAGAACGTAATCTTTTATTAGTAAAAGGTAACGTACCGGGATCGAAAAAATCATTCGTTAAAATTACGAGTGCAATAAAGGCTAACTAATTATTAATTGAAGGGAGGATATGTCATGCCTAAAGTAGCACTATATAACCAAAGCGGATCGCAAGTAGGGGATGTAGAATTAAACGATGCAGTTTTTGGTATTGAACCAAATGAGCATGTGTTACATGACGCTGTTGTGATGCAACAAGCATCAAGACGTCAAGGAACACACGCTGTGAAAAATCGTTCAGCAGTAAGCGGTGGAGGTCGTAAACCATGGCGTCAAAAAGGTACAGGTCGTGCCCGTCAAGGTTCTATTCGTTCCCCACAATGGGTTGGCGGTGGCGTTGTTTTCGGACCAACACCACGTAGCTATAGCTATAAATTACCGAAAAAAGTTCGTCGTCTAGCTTTAAAATCAGCACTTTCTTCTAAAGTGAAAGAAGATAGTTTAGTTGTATTGGAAAGCTTAGCGATCGATACACCAAAGACAAAAGAAGTAGTAAAACTATTATCTGCATTAAACGTAGATGTTAAAGCGTTAATTGTAACAGCTGATAAAGACGAAGTAGTTGCAAAAAGCGCTAACAACTTACCAAATGCTAAAGTTTTACCGTTAAGCGGAGTAAACGTCATTGACTTGCTTACGCATGACAAGCTGATTTTAACTAAAGAAGCAGCGGAAAAAGCAGGGGAGGTGCTTGCATAATGAAAGATCCACGTGATATTATTAAGCGCCCGGTAATTACAGAGCACTCTGCCGATCAAATGGCTGATAAAAAGTACACATTTGAAGTGAATCCAAAAGCTAACAAAACACAAATCAAAGACGCTGTTGAATTGATTTTTGATGTAAAAGTAGTGAAAATCAACACTTCAAACATTAAAGGTAAATTAAAGCGTATGGGACGCCACAGCGGCTATCGCCCAGACCGTAAAAAAGCTGTTGTTCAGTTATCTGAAGACAGTAAAGAACTAGATTTCTTTGAGAGTGTATAATTAAACGTATTTAGAGAAGGAGGGAATAAAGATGGCGATTAAGAAGTATAAACCAACTTCTAATGGTAGACGTAACATGTCAGGATCTGATTTTGCTGAAATCACAACAGATAAACCTGAAAAGTCACTTCTACAACCACTATCAAAACGTGGCGGTCGTAACAACCAAGGTAAATTAACGGTTCGTCATCAAGGCGGTGGACACAAACGTCAATACCGTGTGATTGATTTCAAACGCGATAAAGATGGTATACCAGGACGCGTTGCTACAATAGAGTATGATCCAAACCGTACTGCTAATATCGCTTTACTTCACTATGCAGATGGTGAAAAACGTTATATTCTTGCACCGAAAGGAATCCAAGTAGGTCAAGAAGTGTTCTCTGGTGCAGATGCAGATATTAAAACAGGTAATGCTTTACCATTAATGAGCATTCCAGTGGGTACAATCATCCACAATATCGAATTAAAACCAGGACGCGGAGGGCAACTTGCTCGTTCAGCAGGTTCTCAAGCACAAATTTTAGGTCGTGAGGACAAATACGTTCTTGTACGTCTAACATCTGGTGAGGTTCGCCTAGTACTTGGAACTTGTCGTGCAACAGTAGGTCAAGTAGGAAACCTAGAAAACGAATTGATTCGTGTAGGTAAAGCAGGACGTTCACGCTGGAAAGGCATCCGCCCAACTGTTCGTGGTTCTGTAATGAACCCTAATGATCACCCACACGGTGGTGGTGAAGGACGCGCACCAATCGGTCGTAAATCACCAATGTCACCATGGGGTAAACCAACACTTGGTAAGAAAACACGTAAACGTAACAAAACAACAGATAAGTTTATTGTACGTAAACGCAAAAAATAACGGGGTTGAACGGCGGGCAATAACACCCGTCTTACAATCACGAAGGGAGGTTTATGTATGGGTCGTAGTTTAAAAAAGGGACCTTTCGTAGATGACCATTTGATGAAAAAAGTTGAAAAACTGAACGAAGATGACAAAAAACAAGTGGTAAAATCTTGGTCACGTCGTTCTACTATATTCCCTAATTTTGTTGGGCATACAATCGCTGTATATGACGGACGTAAGCATGTACCAGTTTATGTTACAGAAGATATGGTTGGACATAAATTAGGTGAATTCGCTCCTACTCGCACTTTTAAAGGGCACGCGAGCGATGACAAGAAAACAAAACGCTAATTGGAGAGGAGGCGCTCTTGATGCAAGCTAAAGCTGTTGCAAAAACTGTTAGAATTGCTCCTCGTAAAGTTCGATTGGTAATTGATTTAATTCGAGGAAAAAATGTTGGAGAAGCCATTGCAATTTTAAAAAACACACAACGCGGTGCTAGCCCTGTTGTTGAAAAAGTATTAAACTCTGCGATCGCAAATGCAGAACACAACTACGAAATGAATGTAGATGAATTATATGTATCTGAAGCATACGTTAACGAAGGCGTAACACTTAAACGTTTCCGCCCACGTGCACAAGGTAGAGCTAGTCAGATCAACAAAAGAACGAGCCACATCACTGTGGTTGTATCAGAAAAGAAGGAGGGATAATCTGTGGGTCAAAAAGTTAATCCGATAGGACTTCGTGTCGGCGTTATCCGTGATTGGGAATCAAAATGGTACGCTGGTAAAGATTATGCAGACTTATTACATGAAGACATTAAAATTCGTGAATATGTTGAAAAACGTTTAAAAGATGCGGCTGTCTCGAAAATTGAGATTGAACGTGCAGCTAACCGTGTGAATATTTCCATCTCTACTGCTAAACCGGGTATGGTTATTGGTAAAGGTGGTTCAGAAGTAGAAGCACTTCGTAAATCATTAAACGAACTAACAGGTAAAAAAGTTCATATTAATATTGTCGAAATCAAAAAACCAGATGTTGATGCTAAGTTAGTAGCAGAAAACATTGCTCGTCAACTTGAAGGACGTATTTCATTCCGTCGTGCGCAAAAGCAAGTAATTCAACGTGCTATGCGTGGAGGAGCTAAAGGTATTCGTACACAAGTATCTGGCCGTTTAGGTGGCGCTGATATGGCTCGTGCGGAAAGCTATAGTGAAGGAACTGTTCCACTACACACACTTCGTGCTGATATCGATTATGGTACTGCTGAAGCAGATACTACTTACGGTAAACTAGGTGTTAAAGTGTGGATCTATCGTGGAGAAGTCCTTCCAACTAAAAACAAAAAGTAAGGAAGGGGGCACGCATTATGTTAATGCCTAAACGTGTAAAACATCGTAAACAACACCGTGGTAAAATGAGAGGTAAAGCAAAAGGCGGAACAGAAGTTGCATTCGGTGAATACGGATTGCAAGCTGTAGAAGCTTCTTGGATTACAAGTCGTCAAATTGAATCTGCACGTATTGCCATGACTCGTTATATGAAACGTGGCGGTAAAGTATGGATTAAAATATTCCCACACAAATCTTATACAGCAAAACCTCTAGAGGTTCGTATGGGTTCTGGTAAAGGTGCTCCTGAAGGATGGGTAGCAGTTGTAAAACCAGGAAAGATTATGTTTGAAATCGCTGGGGTTTCTGAAGAAGTAGCTCGTGAAGCGTTACGTCTTGCATCACATAAATTGCCAGTGAAAACTAAGTTCGTAAAACGTGAAGAAATTGGTGGTGAAATCAATGAAGGCTAATGAAATCAGAGAACTAACCACTGCCGAAATTGAACAAAAAATCAAGTCATTAAAAGAAGAGCTTTTCAATCTGCGTTTTCAGTTAGCTACTGGTCAACTGGAGAATACAGCTCGTCTTCGAGAAGTGCGTAAATCCATTGCTCGTATGAAAACTGTTGTCCGCGAAAGAGAGCTTAGTGTAAATAACTAGTAAACTTGAGAGGAGGTTAGCCTCAAAATGACTGAACGTAATAATCGTAAATTATATACTGGTCGTGTTGTGTCTGACAAAATGGATAAAACGATCACAGTATTGGTCGAAACATATAAATTTCACCCGCTTTACGGTAAGCGTGTGAAGTATTCAAAGAAATTTAAAGCACATGATGAAAACAATCAAGCGAAAACCGGCGATATCGTTTCAATTATGGAAACTCGTCCACTTTCAGCTACTAAACGTTTCCGTCTTGTCGAAGTAGTAGAAGAAGCAGTAATTATCTAATAAGCGTAAAGTTCGCTCGGAATGATTCCGAAGGGAGGTAACACAGTATGATTCAGCAAGAGAGTCGTTTGAAAGTAGCAGATAACTCTGGTGCACGTGAAGTATTGGCGATTAAAGTACTTGGTGGTTCAGGACGTAAAACTGCGAATATCGGAGACGTTATCGTGTGTTCGGTGAAACAAGCAACACCTGGTGGCGTTGTCAAAAAAGGTGAAGTGGTAAGAGCGGTTATTGTTCGTACCAAAAGTGGTGTTCGTCGTAAGGATGGTTCATACATTCGCTTTGATGAAAATGCAGCAGTTATTATCCGTGATGATAAAAGCCCAAGAGGTACACGTATTTTTGGCCCTGTAGCACGTGAACTTCGTGATGCGAAATTTATGAAGATTGTTTCATTAGCTCCAGAGGTATTGTAAGACCATAAAAAATGAAGAACGAATGAAAAGCCTTGTAAGGAGGTGCGTCTAGCATGCATGTAAAAAAAGGTGATAAAGTACAGGTTATTTCTGGGAAAGATAAAGGAAAGCAAGGGACTATTCTTGTTGCTTATCCGAAAAAAGATCGTGTACTTGTAGAAGGAATAAATATTGTGAAGAAACACGCGAAACCTTCACAAGATAATCCACAAGGCGGAATTCTTACTCAAGAAGCGCCAATCCATGTTTCTAATGTATTACCGATTGATCCGAAATCCGGCGAGCCAACTCGCGTAGGATATGAAGAACGTGACGGAAAGAAAGTTCGTATCGCTAAAAAATCCGGTGAAGCGTTAGATAAATAACTTAGCGACGAAAGGAGGCCTACTCGATGAACGAACTAAAGAGTAAATATAAAAATGACATCGTGTCATCATTAGTAGAAAAGTTCAATTATGATTCTGTAATGCAAGTACCAAAGGTAGAAAAAATCGTAATTAATATGGGTGTTGGAGATGCTGTACAAAACTCAAAAGCAATGGATAGTGCAGTGGAGGAATTGGCACTCATCTCAGGTCAACAACCACTAATCACAAAAGCAAAAAAATCAATTGCAGGTTTTCGTTTGCGCGAGGGTATGCCAATCGGGGCAAAAGTAACCCTTCGTGGAGAGCGTATGTATGAGTTTCTTCAAAAACTTGTTGATGTATCACTTCCACGTGTACGTGACTTCCGTGGTATCTCAAACAAAGCATTTGATGGTCGTGGAAACTATACATTAGGTGTTAAAGAACAATTGATTTTCCCAGAAGTAGATTATGATCAAGTAAGTAAAGTTCGTGGGATGGATATCGTTATCGTTACAACTGCTAACACTGACGAAGAAGCACGCGAATTGTTAACTCAACTTGGCATGCCTTTCCAAAAATAAGCGCGACCGCTAATACAAGGAGGGAAAATAGTGGCTAAAAAATCTATGATTGCGAAACAACAACGCACACCAAAGTTTAAAGTTCAAGAGTATACTCGTTGCGAACGTTGTGGGCGTCCACATTCTGTAATTCGTAAATTTAAACTTTGCCGTATTTGTTTCCGCGAACTTGCCTATAAAGGTCAAATTCCTGGTGTCAAAAAAGCAAGCTGGTAAAACCCGATAAGGGAAGGAGGTAATATTTAATGGTTATGACAGATCCAATTGCAGATATGTTAACTCGTATTCGTAACGCAAATACGGTCCGCCATGAGAAGCTAGAGCTTCCTGCATCAACAGTGAAAAAAGAGATTGCAGATATTTTAAAACGTGAGGGATTTGTACGCGATTATGAATTCGTAGAAGATAATAAACAAGGTGTACTTCGTATTTTCTTAAAGTATGGTACAAACGATGAGCGTGTTATTACTGGACTTAAACGAATTAGTAAGCCAGGATTGCGTGTTTATGCGAAAGCTGGTGAACTACCAAAAGTACTTAACGGCTTAGGAATCGCGATCGTATCAACTTCAAAAGGTATTCTATCAGACAAAGAAGCACGGGAACAAGCTATTGGTGGAGAAGTGCTAGCATACGTTTGGTAATAATTTTTTCAATAAGATAGGAGGTGCCAGATAGATGTCTCGTATAGGTCTTAAGATTATTGAAATCCCTGAAGGTGTTGAAGTTAAAAATGACAACAACAAGGTGACAGTTAAAGGTCCAAAAGGAGAATTAACTCGCCAACTTCACGAGGATATGACAATCAACATCGATGGTAACGAATTAACAGTAGCAAGACCAACTGATAGTAAAACACACCGTGCTTTACATGGTACTACTCGAAGCCTAGTTGCAAATATGGTTGAAGGTGTACACAAAGGATTTGAAAAAGCACTTGAAATTCAAGGGGTTGGTTACCGTGCTCAAAAACAAGGTAACAAACTTGTGGTGAATGCAGGTTACTCTCACCCAGTTGAAATCGATACTCCTGCTGGAATTGAAATTGAAGTCCCAGCAAACACAAAAGTAGTCGTAAAAGGTATTGATAAAGAATTGGTAGGTGCTGTTGCAGCAAACATTCGTGCGATTCGTAAACCTGAGCCTTATAAAGGTAAAGGAATTCGTTATGAAGGCGAATATGTTCGTCGTAAAGAAGGTAAAACAGCTAAATAAGGCAAGTTAACCTTATTTCTACTAAACAAGGTTAGTTAGGTATCAGAAAGGAGTGACCTAGATGATCACAAAGCCAGATAAAAATGTGGTACGTAAAAAGAGACATTTACGCGTGCGCAAGAACCTATTCGGTACTGCCGAGCGTCCTCGTTTAAACGTATACCGTTCAAATAAACACATTTATGCACAATTAATTGATGACGTAAATGGTGTAACATTTGCAAGTGCGTCAACTGTTGATAAAGAATTCAACAATGACACAACCGGAAATGTTGAAGCATCAAAATTAGTTGGAGAATTAATTGCGAAACGCGCATTAGATAAAGGCCACAAAAACGTAGTATTCGACCGTGGAGGATATTTATATCACGGACGTATCAAAGCATTAGCAGATGCTGCCCGCGAGGCAGGTCTTGAATTTTAATAGTAAAAGGAGGGACATATATTGCGTACTCATATCGACCCGAATAAATTAGACTTAGAAGAACGCGTAGTTACGATTAACCGTGTAGCTAAAGTAGTAAAAGGTGGACGTCGTTTCCGTTTTGCCGCATTAGTAGTAGTCGGAGACAAGAACGGTCATGTAGGATTTGGTACTGGTAAAGCACAAGAAGTACCAGATGCGATCAAAAAAGCAATCGACGATGCGAAGAAAAACTTAATTAAAGTACCAATCGTAGGAACTTCTATTCCACATGAAACAACTGGACGCTTTGGTGCAGGAAGCATCTTGTTGAAACCAGCTGTTGAAGGTACTGGAGTTATCGCTGGTGGACCAGTTCGTGCTGTACTTGAACTTGCTGGTGTAGGTGATATCCTTTCTAAATCATTAGGATCGAACACACCAATCAACATGGTTCGTGCGACAATCAGTGGACTAAATGACTTAAAACCTGCTGAAGAAGTAGCGAAACTACGTGGTAAATCAGTAGAAGAACTGTTAGGATAGGGAGGGAAATCATATGGCTAATAAGTTAGAAATTACCCTCACGCGCAGTGTTATTGGCAGAACGGAAACACAGAAACAAACTGTCAAAGCATTAGGCTTAAACAAAATAAACCAATCAGTTGTCCGTGAAGATACGCCTGCGGTTCGAGGTATTATTAATAAAGTATCACATTTAGTAGCGGTCAAAGAATTATAATCACATTAGCGCAAAGAGGAGGTGCTCGCATGAAACTTCATGAATTGAAGCCATCACAAGCTCGTAAAGAGCGAAATCGTGTAGGTCGTGGAATGTCCTCTGGTAACGGTAAAACATCTGGTCGAGGACATAAAGGTCAAAACTCTCGTTCAGGTGGCGGTGTTCGTCCAGGATTCGAAGGTGGGCAAATGCCATTGTTCCAACGTTTACCAAAACGCGGTTTTACAAATATTCACCGTAAAGAATATGCAGTAGTTAATTTATCAAAATTAAATAGTTTTGAAGAAGGTACAGAAGTAACACCGGAGCTATTACTTGAAACAGGTTTAGTAAGCAAGCTAAAAGCCGGCATTAAAGTTCTTGGAAATGGTACTGTGGAAAAGAAACTTACTGTAAAAGCTCACAAGTTCTCAGCTTCTGCTAAAGAAGCTATTGAGGCAGCGGGCGGTCAAACTGAGGTGATTTAATGTTCCGTACAATCTCCAACTTCGTACGTGTCAAGGATATCAGAGACAAAATTGTTTTCACGCTATTAATGCTAATTGTATTCCGACTCGGTACATTTATTCCTGTTCCGTTTACAGATCGAGAAGCAATTGGTTTTATGAATGATCAACAAAACGTGTTTGGATTTTTGAATACATTTGGAGGCGGGGCATTACAGAATTTCTCTATTCTTGCAATGGGGATTATGCCTTACATTACAGCTTCCATCATCATGCAACTTCTGCAAATGGATATCGTGCCAAAGTTTGCTGAATGGAAGAAACAAGGGGAAGTTGGTCGAAGAAAGTTAGCTCAATTCACCCGTTATGCAACAATTGTCTTAGCTTTTATTCAAGCAATCGCTATGGCGATTGGATTTAATGCGATGGCAGGTGGTGGTCTAATTGCAGACCCTACTGTTGGAAAGTTCATTATTATATCCATTGTCTTAACTGCGGGTACTGCATTTTTAATGTGGCTCGGGGAACAGATTACTACACACGGTGTGGGAAATGGAATCTCAATCATTATCTTTGCCGGAATTGTTGCAGCAATCCCGAACAACCTGAATCAAATATATGAACAATATTTTGGTGGCAATACAGGTGATGATTTATTCATTAACATTGTCATTGTTACCTTAATTGCATTAGTTGTTCTTGCCGTAACGGTTGGTGTTATTTTTATTCAACAAGCACTAAGAAAAATACCCATCCAGTACGCAAAGCGCTTAGTTAATCGTTCATCAGTCGGTGGTCAATCGACACACTTGCCTTTAAAGGTTAATACAGCAGGAGTTATTCCAGTAATCTTTGCTGTTTCGTTTATTATGGCACCGAGAACGATAGCTGGATTCTTTGATGGAGGATTTGCTAATGCGATTGAAACCACTTTTGATTACACACAACCAATTGGTATGGTAATCTATGTCGCGTTGATTATTGCATTTTCTTATTTTTACACATTCGTTCAATCAAACCCTGAACAAATGGCAGAGAATCTGAAAAAGCAAGGTGGATATATTCCTGGGATAAGACCTGGAAATAAAACCGAAATATACTTAACGCGTGTACTATACCGTTTAACTTTTGTGGGCTCACTTTTCTTAGCAGCTGTAGCTGTGCTGCCACTCGCTTTGGGTAGTATTGCTAATCTGCCACAGTCCATTCAAATTGGTGGAACAAGTATCTTGATTGTCGTAGGGGTAGCTCTACAAACAATGAAACAATTGGAAAGCCAATTAGTAAAACGACACTATAAAGGTTTTATTAAATAGTAGCGAATCACTTGATTTGTTATGGAATGACGAGAGCGAGGGGAATTGCAGTGAATTTGATTCTTATGGGTCTACCTGGGGCTGGAAAAGGCACACAGGCTGAAAAAATCGTAGAAAAATATCAGATCCCTCATATTTCAACTGGTGATATGTTCCGATTAGCAATTAAGGAAGGAACAGATCTCGGAAAAAAAGCAAAATCATTTATGGATCAAGGGGAACTTGTTCCTGACGAAGTCACTATCGGTATTGTTCGGGAGCGATTAAGCAAACCCGATTGTGATAAAGGTTTCTTGTTAGATGGTTTTCCTAGAACAATTGCGCAAGCAGAGGCTCTAGAAAACCTTCTATCAGACATGGGGCGTTCTTTACAATCTGTTCTTCATGTAGATGTACCTACAGAGAAATTAGTAGATCGTTTAACCGGTCGAAGAATCTGTCCTACATGTGGTGCTACGTATCATGTCGATTACAATCCTCCGAAAGTGGATGGAAAATGTGATCACGATGGTGCAACGTTAATCCAACGTGAGGATGATCGTCCAGAAACGGTTACTAAACGATTAGAAGTAAACGTAGAACAAGCACAACCGCTAATTGACTTCTATCATGACAAGGGATATCTTGTCTCCGTAAATGGCGAACAGGACATTGATGCTGTGTTCGAAGATGTTGATCAAATTCTTCAAACATATGCATAGACTTATACCGTGCAAAATTATTACCACGAGAATCACTCTTTTTTAAAGCCGTTTTATACAGGATAAGAAAGTAAAAAGTATCGTGGTAGCATTTGCACCAAATAAACGAATTAAGGATCGATACCGTAAAGCTCATATAACAAGAACATACGATTCGATCACTTATTTCATAAATGAGAGAGACTAAGATCTCATTAAGCAAGTCTCAATCAAGCAAAACCAGGTGCCCGCCTTTCCAATATATCGCATATGATTTCCATCTGCTGAAATCAAAGTGCAAATGATCGATCATGAAAATCCAATGTTTCATTGGTAATTAAGGAATTTGTCAGGCAGCTACTTTTGCGGATAATTGGACGGTTGTCACATAACATGGTAAAATTAATGCTCGTTTTGAACATGTTTTACAATGGATAAGTTGGTTATGTTAAATGATAACAAGAACTTAAGTGAAGGTGATCATGTTTGAATGATACGGAGTCGCGTCCCGAGATAGGGCAAGTTGTTCAAATCTTGCAAGGACGAGAAGCAGGTCAATATGCCATTGTCATTAACATTGTCGATGATCGTTTTGTTCTGCTTGCAGATGGAGAAAAACGAAAATATGATCGGCCGAAGAAGAAAAATTTCAATCATATTATTCCGATGGATTTTGTTTCTCCTGAGGTTCAAAATAGCCTTCTGGAAACTGGTCGCGTTACAAATGGTAAGCTGCGTTTTGCTATATCAAAGTTTGTCAATGAGGTAGTGACTAATGTGAAGAAGGGAGATCAACTCGATGGCGAAAGACGATGCAATTGAAGTAGAAGGTACTGTTACTGACACATTACCGAACGCAATGTTTAAAGTTGAATTAGAGAATGGTCATACCGTTTTAGCTCATGTTTCAGGAAAGATCCGTATGCACTTTATTCGAATCTTACCAGGAGACAAAGTAACGGTTGAACTTTCTCCGTACGATTTAACTAGAGGACGTATTACGTACCGTTATAAATAATGATAAGCTCCGATACTAGAGGAGGTATGGATGATGAAGGTAAGACCATCTGTAAAACCAATATGCGAAAAATGTAAGGTTATTCGTCGTAACGGAAAAGTTATGGTAATCTGCGAAAACCCGAAGCATAAACAAAAACAAGGTTAATCAATAAGGAGGTGCAAGGCGAGAATGGCACGTATTGCAGGTATTGATGTTCCACGTGAGAAACGTGTAGTAATTTCATTAACTTATATTTATGGTGTTGGTAGTTCAACAGCGAAAGAAATCCTAAAAGAAGCTGGCGTATCAGAAGATACACGAGTTCGTGACTTAACAGAAGATGAATTAGGTCGCATTCGTACAGCAGTTGGCGAATATACAACTGAAGGGGATCTTCGTCGTGAAGTATCATTAAACATCAAGCGTTTAATCGAAATCGGCTCATACAGAGGGCTTCGTCACCGTAGAGGACTACCAGTTCGCGGACAGAAAACGAAGAATAACGCTCGTACACGTAAAGGCCCAAGTAGAGCAGTTGCAAACAAAAAGAAATAAGCATTAAAGGAGGTTTATTATTCTAATGGCTCGTAAAACGAATACACGTAAAAAACGTGTGAAAAAGAATATTGACACTGGTATAGCACATATTCGTTCAACTTTTAACAATACAATTGTAACGATTACAGATGTTCAAGGTAACGCGATTAGCTGGAGCAGTGCAGGAGCACTAGGTTTCAGAGGATCACGTAAATCAACGCCATTCGCTGCCCAAATGGCTGCTGAAACAGCTGCAAAAGGTGCGCAAGAACACGGCTTAAAAACATTAGAAGTTACCGTTAAAGGACCTGGAGCAGGACGTGAAGCAGCAATTCGTTCACTTCAAGCGGCAGGATTAGAAGTTACTGCCATTGTTGACGTAACACCAGTTCCTCACAATGGTTGTCGCCCACCAAAACGTCGTCGTGTATAATTTTATCCGTATAGATTTCATCAGCCTGTCTATAATGGATTATGATAGCTTAAAGTAGAACGTCCGAAATTCAGATAATTAACATCTATTTTGACCATTCTCAACAGCATCGAACAGACAGACGTAAAATATACGAATAGAACATAGTGCAGAAACGGGAACTGCCTACCTGAGGAATTTCGGTTAGACAAATGTCTAACCGGGGTTTCGACGTTCGAAGGAGGGTTTTATTAATGATCGAGATTGAAAAGCCAAAGATTGAAATTGTAGAAATCAATGATGATGCTACATTTGGAAAGTTTGTCGTAGAACCGCTAGAACGTGGATATGGAACTACACTAGGAAACTCCTTGCGTCGTATCCTATTATCCTCACTTCCAGGGGCTGCGGTAACATCCGTCCAGATTGATGGCGCGCTTCATGAGTTCTCAACGATTGAAGGCGTTGTTGAAGATGTGACAACGATCATCCTTAACCTAAAAAAACTAGCATTAAAAATCTACTCAGAAGAGCAGAAAACGCTAGAGATTGATGTACAAGGAGAAGGTCTTGTAACAGCTGCGGATATTACTTATGATAGTGATGTAGAAATCTTAAATCCAGATCTCCATATTGCCACATTAGGAAGTAATGCAACTTTACGCATGAAAATGACTGCCGAACGTGGTCGAGGTTACCGCCCGGCTGATTCTAACAATCATGATGATCAACCAATTGGTGTTATTCCAGTCGACTCTATTTTCACCCCCGTGTCACGTGCTACATTCCAAGTGGAAAACACACGTGTCGGACAAATTACCAATTATGATAAATTGACATTAGATGTTTGGACAGACGGAAGCATTCGTCCAGAAGAAGCAGTTTCATTAGGTGCGAAAATTTACACAGAACACTTGAATATTTTTGTGGGTCTTACAGATGAAGCGCAAAACGCTGAAATCATGATTGAAAAAGAAGAAGATCAAAAAGAAAAAGTGTTAGAAATGACAATTGAAGAACTAGATTTATCCGTTCGTTCTTATAACTGTTTAAAACGTGCCGGTATTAATACCGTGCAGGAACTTGCGAATAAATCAGAAGATGATATGATGAAAGTGCGCAATTTAGGACGTAAATCTCTAGAAGAGGTTAAGCACAAGCTAGTGGATTTAGGACTAGGATTACGTAAAGAAGAGTAGTCATATTAAACCTTGATAGATTCC
The DNA here is from genome assembly GCF_026805325.1 of Natronobacillus azotifigens. GTDB lineage: Bacteria > Bacillota > Bacilli > Bacillales > Amphibacillaceae > Natronobacillus > Natronobacillus azotifigens. Next base: position 30,415 of record NZ_JAPRAT010000017.1, on the reverse strand, counting down.
GAAAAAGGAGGGATAATCTATGGCTAGAAAACTAGGACGAACAACAGATGCTCGTTTAGCATTACTAAGAAATCTTGCTACTGATTTGATTATTCATGAACGTCTTGAAACAACAGAAGCGAAAGCAAAAGAGCTTCGTTCAACAGTCGAAAAAATGATTACGCTTGGTAAGCGTGGAGATCTTCATGCTCGTCGTCAAGCAGCAGCATTTCTTTACAAAAAAGATGCTAGCGAAACAGAAGATGCAGTTCAAAAACTTTTCAATGATATCGCTACACGTTATGAAGACCGCCAAGGTGGTTACACACGTGTCTTAAAGCTTGGACCACGTCGTGGTGATGGAGCGAAAATGGCGATTATTGAGTTAGTATAACTTAATAATGTAAGGGTAAGGGCAGGACTGAATCTCGATCTGAGGTGAATCCAAGCCCTTTTTTGCTAGTGTAAGAAAGCCAATGCATGAAGCACGGTCGTTTGCTGCCAATATGGTGGTGAACGACTTTTTCAAGTGTAAGATAATATAATATTTTCTTTGTCAGGGAATGAATTATGTTAAAATGAATAGCTAGAATAGCGAATAAATATTCCCTCAATGATATTGATCATTTCCGGGGAAATAATTTAACATATCTGGGGGTTTATAATGCTGAAACATAGGGTCGAATTTAGAAATGTTTATTTTCGTTATAGTGAAACAGAAGATTGGGTGTTGAAAAACGTAAGCTTTACAATCGCTTCTGATGAGTGGGTGGCAATCATCGGTCATAACGGTTCGGGTAAGTCGACGATTGCAAAATTGATGAATGGACTATTATTTCCTGACAAGGGAGAGATTATTGTAGATGGGATTCCAGTAACAGAGGAATCGATTTGGGATGTAAGAACAAATGTTGGGATGGTTTTTCAAAACCCAGATAACCAGTTTGTCGGCACAACCGTCAGAGACGATGTTGCGTTTGGACTGGAGAATCGAGGTGTTGAGCGTAACGAAATGCTCAAGAGAATTGAACAAAGCTTAGAAGCTGTTCGAATGAGTGATTACCTTCTTCATGAACCACACCGACTCTCTGGTGGGCAAAAACAACGCGTTGCCATTGCAGGCGTGTTAGCTGTATCTCCACATGTGATGATCTTGGATGAGGCTACTGCAATGCTAGACCCAAAAGGGAGAAAGGAAATACTTGCAACGATCAATCAAGTAAGGGAATCGCAATCGCTAACTTTGATAACCATTACACACGATTTAAATGAGATAACAAAAGCAGATCGAGTGATTGTGATGAATGCAGGAGAGATATGGTTAGAAGCGCTCCCTCGTGAAGTTTTTACAAAAGAGAAGGATTTGAGAGCAATCGGATTGGACGTACCGTTTGTTGCTAAGTTAGCAAATGAACTAATTGCGATCGACGTGAAACTTGATCAACAACCATTACATCAGAAGGAGCTATTAGAATCACTATGGACATATCATTTAACGAAGTAAGCTATACGTATCAACCGAATAGTCCTTTTGAACACAAAGCATTAATCGACTTGTCATTTCAGATTGATTCTGGTTCTTTTGTAGCTATCGTTGGCCATACGGGTTCTGGGAAGTCTACTTTAATTCAACACTTAAATGGATTACTGCGCCCGACAAAAGGGGAGATCAAGATTGGTGACTATCATATTCGTGCAGAAGAAAAAATCGCGAAAGTAAAAGCATTGCGTCGACAAGTAGGAATTGTCTTCCAATATCCAGAACATCAATTATTTGAAGAGACGATTGCGAAAGACATTGCCTTTGGCCCGAAAAACTTTGGTGTAGACGAAGAGGAAATTAATCGTCGCATTCCTATTTTGATGGAGGCAGTTCATTTACCTTTAACCTTGTTGGATCGTTCGCCATTCGATTTAAGTGGTGGTCAGATGCGCCGTGTTGCTATTGCGGGTGTTTTGGCATTGGAGCCATCTGTTCTCGTTTTGGATGAGCCAACAGCCGGTCTAGATCCAAAAGGGCAACAAGAGATTATGGATATGTTTGCAACGTTGCATAAAAAGAAAAACCTAACAACAATTCTTGTAACACATAGTATGGAAGATGCTTTGAAGTATGCAGACCATGTGATTATCATGGATCATGGTCAAAAGTATATGGAAGGATTACCACACGAGGTTTTTGTTGAGAAGGACAAGCTTCAACAAGTTCAACTCGACGTGCCCGAAGTGATTCAATTTTTGCAAGCCTTTGAAGCCAAGTTTGGTCAAACCATTCCTTATCAAGGACAAACCTTAACAGAATTAGCGCGTCTGATGCAAGAAATTCTGAAAGGAGAGCAGAAATATGTCTAACTCCATCATTATTGGGCAATATGTCCCTGGTGATTCTTGGATTCATCGATTAGACCCACGAATAAAAATCGTGATCATTTTTTGCTTTGTTGTATTCGTGTTCTTCGCAAATACAGCTTTAAGCTATGGTTGGCTAACCTTATTTGCGATTGCAACAGCTGCATCTACTAAAATAAAAGCTAGATTCATCGCGAAAGGACTAACACCGGTCTGGTTTTTAATTATATTCACCTTTGTCTTACATTTGATTGTTACAAGAGAAGGAACGGTATTATTTGAGGTTTTTACCTTCCCAATCTATAGCGGTGCACTTATTCAAGGTTTTTCCATTTCGTTGCGATTCTTTTTACTGATTTTAGTGACTTCTTTACTTACGTTAACGACAACACCGATTGAAATTACCGATGCTATCGAAAGTTTATTGCACCCATTAAAGAAAATTAAGTTTCCTGTTCATGAGTTAGCATTAATGATGTCTATTTCTTTACGATTTATCCCAACCTTAATGCAGGAAACAGAAAAAATATCGAAGGCTCAAGCATCTAGAGGGGTGGATTTTAAAACAGGCCCTCTAAAAGATCGAATTCAAGCGGTTGTACCTTTATTGGTCCCTCTTTTTGTTAGTGCATTTAAGCGAGCGGAAGATCTTGCGATGGCAATGGAGGCTAGAGGTTACCGTGGTGGAGAAGGAAGATCGAAACTGCGGGAGCTAGTGATTAGAAAGCAAGATATAATCGCACTTGGATTATTCGCCTTCGTTATTGTCGTGCTATTTTTATTAAGAAGTTAAAGGGGTAAGGAGCTATGCGCTACTTATGCGTGATCAGCTATGACGGGACAAACTATGCTGGTTATCAAGTCCAACCGAATAAAGTAACGATCCAATCGACGATCGAACAAGCATTGAAGATGATCCATAAAGGAAAGTCTGTTCTGATTACAGCATCAGGTCGAACCGATGCGAGGGTACACGCTGTAGGCCAAACGTTTCACTTTGATACAACGTTAACGATACCGATTGAGAACTGGAAGCGAGCCTTGAATGCTTTATTGCCAGATGATATTTTGGTTAAAGAAGTGAAGCAAGTGGCAGATGATTTTCATGCTCGTTATGATGTAACCGCAAAAACATATCGTTATTTGGTGTTCAATCAGCGGGAACATGATCCTTTTCAGCGGAATTACAATTATCACGTGAGAGGGAAACTAGACATCGAAGCAATGCAGAAGGCTTGCGAGTATCTCATCGGAGAACATGATTTTTCTGCCTTTTGTGCAGCGAAGGCAGGGGTCAAGGGAAGTAAAGTACGAGAAATCTATCATGCATCATGCGAAAAGGAAGAAGGAAAGATCGTTTTTACGTTCACTGGCAACGGTTTTTTATATAATATGGTACGGATTATTGTTGGTACTATACTTGAGATCGGAACAGGTCGTTATCCTGCTGAAAAGTTGAAGAGGATTATAGATAGTAAACAAAGGGCGGAAGCGGGTAAAACCGTGCCACCTCAAGGTTTATACTTAAGTAAAGTACACTATCAGTCTGATTTTCACTAAATCGTTGATTTTTTTCATAAAAAACAACGTAACCGGGTGAACAGCTGTTGACATTAGACTGTAGTTATTATATGATGGTTTATGGCATTTTATTTCTATACCACGATTAGCCCCGGAAAGTTAATTGTGTAGAATATAAGATCAAACCAAACGACTCATAGTATTTGGAAATGAACAAGACAAGATGAATTTTATATACAGGAGGTAAGAACCATGCGCACAACTTTCATGGCAAATGAAACGAACATTGAACGCAAATGGCTTGTAGTTGATGCAGAAGGCCAAACACTTGGACGTTTAGCAAGTGAAGTAGCTTCCATCCTTCGTGGCAAGCATAAACCAACGTATACACCGCATGTAGACACTGGTGATCATGTAATTATTATTAATGCGGAAAAAATCGAATTAACAGGTAATAAATTGAACGATAAAATGTATTACCGTCACTCCAACCACCCAGGCGGGCTTAAAGCACGTACGGCTGGTGAAATGCGTGAAAACCATTCAGAAAAAATGTTAGAACTTACTATTAAAGGCATGCTTCCAAAAGGTAGCCTTGGTCGTAAAATGGGCAAGAAATTGCACGTATTTAAAGGATCAGAACACAATCATCAAGCACAAAAACCAGAAGTTTACGAACTTCGCGGATAATTAAAAGGAGGTAACGAATAGTGGCACAAGTACAATACTACGGTACCGGACGCCGTAAAAGTTCAACTGCTCGTGTACGTTTAGTACCAGGAACTGGACGTATTACTGTAAATAATCGTGATGCGGAAGACTACTTCCCATACGAAACGCTACGTACGATCATCAAACAACCATTAGCTGCAACAGAAACTGAAGGTAGCTATGATGTATTAGTTAACGTACATGGTGGAGGATTCACCGGACAAGCTGGTGCAATTCGTCATGGTGTAGCACGTGCTTTATTAGAAGCAGACCCAGAATACCGCGCAGTATTAAAACGCGCTGGATTCTTAACACGTGACGCTCGTATGAAGGAACGTAAAAAATACGGTCTTAAAGGCGCGCGTAGAGCTCCTCAGTTCTCAAAACGTTAATAGGTTTGTTGATATACCAACGTTTGCAAAGGTTTTTTGGTGCAAGTTGGTGCAAATTAACGTTAATCTTATAAAGCATTTAACAGATTTAAAGCATCAGCATCTTGCTGGTGTTTTTTTTCTGGCATTAATTCCAGATAATAATTTTGTGTGGTTTGGATGTTAATATGTCCTAACCGTTTCGATACATAAGTAATATCTATGTCTTGAGCAAATAAAAATGACGCGTGGGTATCTCTTAAACCGTGAAACGTTGTTTTCTTAATATCTAATTTCTTCAATAACTCTCCGCTAATTGTTCCGACTGTTTAAAACCTCCAAAGTTGAAAATATAACCATTCTCTTTAACAGGAATTTTACGAATGAGTTCATATACTTCTTTGTTAATAGAAACATCACATTTTGCAATTTGTGTCTTTAGCGAAGTGTCATCAGAAGTAGGGCGGATGGAATTTCTAACTTTCATTCCGTATTCATAAAGGATCCCTGGTCGTATTGCTAGTAGTTCTCCACGTCGCATACCTGTTTCTAATGCAAGTAATACAAGTAAGTTTAATTCGTCTTCTGGATGCTGTAAAACGTAATTACGTAGCTTTTAAAATCCGTAATAGATAAAGATCTGTTTCGCTTTGGTGGATTTACACCACGTGTTTTTACTAATGGTGCAAAGTCGTTTGCAATATAACCACGAGCATATGCATCGCGTAAAGATGTTTTAATTTTAAGCAGCACTTCATGTGTTGTCTTGAGAGAGTGGGTTTTTGCATATTCATCAATTTTCTTCTGAACAACAATATCATTTAAATCTTTTAATTGGATATCCTGAAATAAGTTTCTAATAAACCCTAAAGTACGAATGTAATTTTGAAATGTCGTTTCTTTGACATCATTAACCTTAACAAGATAAATCCAATTCTCAAAGAACTCTGCAAATGGCGTTGTTCTGTGAGCAAGTTCTTTTTCTTCCCCTTTCGCTAATTCCATTTCTAAAGCCCAAAGTTTCGCTTCTTTCTTAGTCGGAAATGTTTTAGTTAGTTTTTTATATTAAGGCGGGTTACGATTAAGAAATAAACGTTTTACAAGCTGGCGAACCAAATTGGAGATTTGGTGATGATCCACTTCTCAAAGTCGGCGAAACCTATATTTTTTTAGATAATCATGAACACCCCAACCTTGGAACAAATTCGGTTATGACCGGCGGCCTGTTAGGAAGGTATAATAAATCAGATGATGTATTTTTTAAGACAGCTAACTCCTACAGGAGATACCGGTCTAAGACGGTTGACTGAAGGGGGAATTAATCCTGAACGGAACGAAGAGCTAAATATTTATTTGAATATTTTTGAATAGCAAAACTAAACGCCAGTAAACACATTTTTTTGCTGGCTTTCCAAGTCAAATTAATAGCTAGATTTTAAGAAAAGAGTCTTTAGTTGAGTTGTTTGTCGAACTATAACTAGTTTTGTTAAAAATACACTAATTCAGTCGATGGTGCTGATGTTTTTTAAAACTAATGTATAATGTGTAACATAATTTCAAGAAGGAATTGATTTAATTTCCTGTATAAAAAGTAGTAAACACTTTATGAAATGACTATTCCCCACTGACGCAAATTGAGAATGCTACCTCACTATGGATTCCGTTGTTTCCACAAATCACCCAGAGCTTGTTAATCATAACTTATAATATCACGATCAATGATTTCTATTATTTATTTAAATCGTTAAATCTTAATATTAGAAGGGAGATTATCAGTTTTGAAATTCAATAAGAAGTTATTTACAACTATACTATCTTTAGTATTATTATTCATTCTAACAAATGAAGTATCGTCATACACAATTAATAACCCGCCAGTTGGAAATTGGACTTACTCGGGTTATCGTCCTGAGTTAAGAGCAAGTTTTGTTATTCCATATGAAAAACTCTCATCCCTAAATGATTACAATACAAATTAACGTAGTATTACCAATACCGCAAGTAGTCGTTGGAATAATGGAGTAAGTGAAGTCTTTTTAAGTGAAGGAACTAATACTCAAAATACAATTGGAGGAACTCATTCCTCGTTATCTCCTTGGTATGCTGTGTACCAACGTTTAGCAACTAGTGGACAATATGTTACAGTATGGCGAATAATCTACAATGATTATTTTATGCAGAATTTAAGCATTACTGATCAACATGCAGTAGCAACACATGAGTTTGGACACGTGCTTGGGCTAGGACACTTTGATGATCCCTATCAAATTATGCGTCCCGACCCAACAACGAATTGGATAAAAACGCCTAGTTATGATGAACTCAATGCAGTCGACTGGATAAATTCACAATAAATACAATTTATCAGGAGGTTAATTTATGCGAAAAAGAAGCTTATTAGTTTTTCTTGTAGTTGGATTGTTACTCGTTGGATGCAACAATCCTGAAAATGCATCGACTGATGAGAATCCAGAGCCAAGAATTATGCATGCATCACGACCAACATACACACTTGAACAAACAGCTAAAGAAGCCGATATCATCGCAAATATCACCGTTACTAAGATCGTTGATGTTTTAGAACATGAATATGATGAAGATATGTTTATTGAGTTCACAGAGTATGAAGCAACCATTAACCATTATTTTTATGATAACCTTGATTATGGTGAAGAGATAAATTTCATTCAATCTGGAAGCCCAAATTTCCTATTTGATGACGATCCATTATTTGAAGTGGGAGAAACCTATATTATCTTTTTAAATGAGGTGGATTCCGAGTTCGGCGAAGTATTAGGGGGCACCGGTGGTCCCCAAGGAAGGTACAATAAGGTAGACGATATCTTTGTCAGACAGGTTAGTCCTTTGGATGATACTGGTTTAGATGAATTGACAGAGCCAGAGTTAATCCAGGCTATAAATGAACGAAGCGACGAGATAAACATTGATTTAAATACATTAGAATAGATTATACCCCCTAAGATTATCTGGAAAAAAATTAAAAAACCTCGCTCTGAGACAAACGTAATGTCTAAGGACGAGGTTTAACTCGTGTTACCACCTTTATTTACTAATTACTTACATAATTATCCTCTATAAGTACAGAACATACCCCAATGGGCGTACCCTACAAAACCCCATTTAATGTGAAAATGAAGTCTTCCAAGCCTGAAGTTTTCTTTATTATTCTCATTTATTACCCCTAAATAGATATGTACATCAGATTTTGAAAAAGATATTACTCCTATCCCATGACCTACCTCGTGAAGTAAAATACAGATAGGTATAACAAAAATTAAAATAACCATAAACAATAACAGATTCATATTCAACTCCTCCTTTTTTCGACAGTCATAATTACTATAGAATCTATCTGAAGTTGCTTAAATCATAAAATACCTTGTTCCAAATTAAAACATCATAATTTTTATTATAAAACAACAAACTTTATGAAAACAGTGATCTTTTAGAAAAAATTAATTAAAAGCATTTGTGGTCTTTCGTATTAATGAGTGTTTTTGTAATGATTAATTCCTTCATTATATATAGTTTTATAAATATCAGTATTGGGATCATTAATATTAATTAATCCTTCTATAGACTGCATATTTGATAATGTGTTAAACAAGAAGGAACATTATGAAAATCCTGCAATCAAACTTGTGGCAGAGTTGAATGGTCAAATTGTTGGGCTAATTGATGTTGAATAAGAAAAAGAGGAATCTACCGTTTGCTCTAAAGGAAGCGGACTTGGGGGGATGATTTCTCATATTGCTATCCACCCAGACTATCACAGAAGAGGTATAGGAGAAGCCTTATTAAAAGAAGCGGAAAAAAGAGCGATAGAGCGCAAATTAAATCGTTTCGAGGCCTGGACAAGAGATGACCAGTGGGTTCGAAATTGGTATGAAAAAATGAACTCTTCACAGACGGAAACGTATTATCATGTCTATTTTAAAGGAAATCAAATGAATGAGATTATGCACACGAAGGTTCCCGATTTATTTTTAGTAAATAGCTTTGCTCATTATGTTGGGGACGATATTGAACAATTTAGCGAAAAAACGAATAGAATCCATCAATGTGCTTGTTACGTAAAACATTTTTCATAGGAAATGTTGAAGCATTTTTTACAGTCGATTACTAAACAAAACGATCCTATATTCACAGCACAAAACCCTTGCATTCGAAAAGAAGCAGGGGTTTTATATCCTATTTAAAAAGCTCCGAAAATAATTGTCGATTTTTATTGGGAAAACGAATTGAATTTTGTTTAAATTTGTCGATAAAAAGAGAAAGGGTTTCTTAAAAGGAGGAAAAACGATGTCGAAATTTAGTAATATGTTTCATTCAATCTCAACAAAGTTGATGTTACTTGTTACTGTTATTATTCTCATTACAGGAGCATTAGTTGGAACAACAAGCTATTATATAGCAAGAAGTCAATTGCTAGAAGCTGGTGAACGCGATTTGAAAAGTATTGTAGACGGCTCTTTAGCATCCCTTGAGCTTTTGAATGAAAATGTGGAATTAGGAATATTTTCATTAGAGGAAGCACAAGAACAAGCACGGCTAGTTTTAGGTGGTCCCGTAAATGAAGAAGGTAATTATGATTATTTATCCTCCCAATTTTCGTATAAACAAGATGGCTATTTATTAGCTTATGATCAAGATTATGTGTTACAAATACACCCGAGTCGTGTCGGCCAAGAACCACCCAATGAGCATACGAGAAATAATCGTGCCATGATGGTGGCGGCTGGGCAAGCTAGTGGTATCGAAGATCAATATGTGATCTATGCAGATTTACAGGAAGATGGTTCTTATCGAGACAAGACTGCTTACATGCAACATTTTGAACCATGGGATTGGACGATCGGTATGGTTGTTTTTCAAGATGAATTTTATGAAGACTTGAACACACTATCTACTTTTATTCTCCTTTCTACATTTGTATTGGTCATTTTAAGTACATTGGTGTTTTATTTCTTAACACGCTCTAAAATTAAGCTGTTAAAAAATGTAGCAGATGTGTCAAATAACATCGCGGAAGGTAAGATCTATCAAACAAACCTTAAAGAATCTAGCGATGAAATTGGACAATTAGCAACAGCGTTTAATAAAATGTCGGTGGAATTAAAGACTTTAGTTACTAATGTTCAAAAAACAAGTACACATCTACTTGATTCAGCAACTGATTTATCAGCTATATCTGAAGAAACATCTGCTAGTAGTCAAGAAGTTGGCGAAGCAATTGCCGAAATTGCCACAGGGACACAAGAGCAAGCAAATGATCTTGAAGATATTAACTCACGAGTAGATCTTTTGACAAAAGCAATCACTGCAATGGCATCGCAAAATGAAAAGATGAGCACGTTGACGACCAAGACGGCAACACTTTCGACAGAAGGAAGTGAAATTATTGAAAGGCTCCAAACTTCTAATGCCGAGTCTTTAACTGCTTCTCAGCAAGTTAGCAATGAGATTAAGGATTTAAGTGATAAAGTGAAAGAAATTACCAAAGTGATGGATACGATTGAGAATATTGCTGAAGAGACGAATTTATTAGCACTAAACGCCAGTATAGAGGCAGCACGTGCTGGTGAGCATGGTAAAGGGTTCTCCGTTGTTGCAGAGGAGATCAGAAAATTAGCTGAGCAATCTAAGGGCGCGACCCATCAAGTACAATCAGTGGTTTCTGCGATTGTTAATGAAACAGCTAGCACAGTGAAAACAGTAGAAGGTACGATGAAGACAGCAGAAGAGTTGAGCACTGATGTTATTAGTACGAGAAGTAAGTTTGGTCAACTATCCCTCTCTGTTGAAGACATTGTTAGCTCCTTAAACTTAGTAAAGCAAGAGATTGATACAATCACAGATCATAATAAAGAAATGAGTGCGGCAATAGAGAGTGCTTCTAGTGTGTCAGAAGAAACAGCAGCATCGGTTGAAGAAATTACCTCTTCGATTGATGAACAAGTTCGTGTGATGGGAAATGTTGCGGAATCTGCAGAACAACTTACGCACTTGAATCAAGAGTTAAGTAACTTAATTGAGAAATATGATGTGATGAGTTGATGAAATGGTGTGAGGATTTATCCCGGAGCAATCGTCCGTAAGACTCCGACTTCAAAACAACGAGAAAAGCAAGTGGTTTAAGTGGGAGTAACGGACGCTAGCACCCCGAATGGTTCAAAGGCCAATCAGTGGGTAATACCTAAAAACCCCCATTGATTGAAGTTTCACTCTATAAATGACGGTGGTAAACGTTTAAACGGAGTTATCAATAAGGCTTTCATCATAGAGTATGGCAAGGAAACTAGCTTTTCGCTTTTGCGGAAGGCTTTTTTGTTATTTAGGAAATTAAAACATTCGTTAGTTGTGGATAAATTCCCCTTATAGGATATAGCCACGTCTAGATTCGAGCGCCAAAAACTAGGCAACTTCACGAAGCAATCTACGATAAGTCATCATCGGTTCGCAAGCTTACCGTGATTCCTTTATCCCGGAGCAACCGTCCGTAAGACTCCCACTTCCAAACAAGGAGAATCCCAAGTTGTTTAAGTGGGAGTAATGGACGCTAGCACCCCAAAGGGTTCAAAGGCCTTTAGGTCATCCTTTAAGGCTAACAATCAGTGGGGGAATAACTAAAAACCCCACTGATTGCAGCTTCCCTTTATGTAATAATTAAAAATATTCGATCAAATCCATTGTTTTTTCCATTTTTTTCTGTATCATTGTATAGTACATAAAATGGAAAAAAGAGGGTGAAATTTCTCTCTTATATATACCGTTGTCCATTTATTCACCACCACCGAATATTAAAAGTAGTGTAACAAGCGTTACGGTACTACATCAATGTCAGGAAAAATTAGCGCACCTAACTAACCAAGACAAATACAAAAATGGTCAGTGTGTGCATAGCAATATAAATCAAGTCTTTTCTACTCCGGAAATATACTCAACTTCTAAGAACCTGTTCCCCTCTAAGTTATTACTTCTAATGAACTCATACTTCTGCTTACACATTCCGTATCGTTCCGGAGTAATTTTCTATTTGTTCATCTTACTCATGCTTCTATTTAAGGAGGAATCTATGCTTTGTTAACCTTAACTAATATCAAAAAAAGTGTATCACAGCACACGGATGTTGTTTTGTTTCGGAATATTTCTTTACAGTTGCGAGTTGGAGAGTGGGTTAGTATTGTTGGTCCATCTGGAGCAGGGAAAACAACGCTCTTAAACTGTATAGCGGGAATTCAGGGGGGTGATCAAGGATCCATTGAATTGGATGGCATGGAAATTCACCAATTAACCAATGATGAAAGGTCCAATGTGAGAAGACTACATATCGGATTTGTTTTTCAAGATTTTAAATTATTACCCTATTATAGCGTGTTGGAAAATGTTATTCTCCCGTTAGCTAGGGATAAAAAAAAGGAACAGTTAACAGCTAAAGCAAAAAGTTTGCTAGAGCAAGTAGGTATAGGTGAAGGGTATTATCATCGATTACCCTCGGCCTTATCTGGAGGGGAAAAACAAAGAGTAGCGATTGCGAGGGCATTAATTAATGATCCCAAACTAATCATTTGTGATGAACCTACCGGGAACTTGGATAACGATAACAAAGGACAAGTTCTTCATATTTTGCATACATTAAAGCAAAAAGAACACGCCATCATTGTAGTGACTCATGATGAAGAAGTAGCTAGGGAAGGTGATAGAATATATGAGTTGAAAAATCACTCATTAAATGAGGTGGGGGTCAAGGATGTTCGCGATAAGTTGGAAGAGAATTCGTAATCAGAAATTCAAATCAGTAATAACGATCATTGCCATGGCAACAATCCTTCTCTTAACTTCATATGGAATACAGGCATCTAAAGAAACACAGGTAATCGTTATGGATAATTTGGAGAACTACAGCAGAGGTAGCTATGATATCTTAGTTAGGCCTGAAGGTTCTAGAACGATAATAGAAGAGCATTTACAAACGGTAGAAGAAAATTACATAGGGGATGGAACAGGCGGAATCTCGATAGCAGAGTGGGAAAAAATAAAAAATCACCCAGAAGTAGAGATTGCTGCTCCAGTGGCTTCTTTAGGCTATTTTGTAGTAACACAGCTTCGATAGACTTACCCACATTAGATTATCCTGCGCGTTTTGAGTGGCTCTTTTATACAAGTGATGGGGTAAATGACTATCCAGTTACTCCACCCCGTGGTGTCTACTATTTTCAATTTATTGATAACGACTATCTATATTCGAAAGATACTTATCCGGACTTTAGTATGGACGTAAGTATATTTGACGGTGGAATGACTGTTTCTTATCCTCAAAATTATAACTTATTAACAGCTATTGATCCGAAAAGTGAACATTTACTGACAGGAATTGACTTCTCTGAACTATTTCGAGAACATACAGAAGAAGAAAAATTTTTAATCGAATCTTTCTCTGAAGTTAGAGGAAATGCACCAATAGTACCGATCCTACAACGGGAAAGTTTTCGTATTCCGCTTTCTTTACATGTAACGGTGGAAAAATTAGATATGAAGCTTGATGAAATATATGATCAATTTAATATACCCGAAAATGAAACAATTAGTTATGAGCTGCAGTTTCGAGAGCAAGATGAATTACAAGATTTTAGCGAATTTTTGCAATCAGTGAAAAGGGTGCCTCAAGATAGTTACAATCTTGACCTAACAAATTTACAAAGTCCCTTTGATGGTACGCATTTAAAGTTAGATGAGGATTTTAATATCGAAATTTTAAAAGAGGGGGAAGGAGGAACGCTATATAACGATTCTGGAAAATACTATACTGCTTCGAAAATCGATTATATTGTTAACAACAATCAGATAAGTGTGCCAATTGTAAAAGAAGGATCGCCACCTGCGTATAAAAGAGTTGAAGAATCGGGCCAAAGTTATTTATATGATTGGGAGGCACCTTTTATGATATGGCAAATGGGGACGTTTCAAGCAGGTGAAGAAGAGAACGATTTAACTTCGAGTCCCCTCGGAATATATAGCACGAAAGAAGTGAAGACAGTGGTGGATGGTAAGGAGTTAACCCCTACCATCACGCCAGGAAGCTTTTTAGCCGCACCAACTGCCGGGGTAACGACAATGGAAGCTGCTAGCCTGATAAAAGGTGACGAGCCTATTGATGCAATTAGAATTAAGTTAAATCACATAACGAAATATAATAAGGAAGCGCAAGAAAGAATGGAATCACTAGCAACAGAATTATCACATGCAGGGTATGTAGTAGATATTGTGGCAGGATCATCATTTAAAAGCGAAAAGATGAATGTGGAAGGAATCGGAGAAGTTGTTTCTCCCTGGACTACATTAGGTATCTCACAATTATTGGCTAACGCATGGGAGATAGACACGTTACTTAGTATCGGTTTGTTTAGCCTTTTTGGCTTTTTTTGGTTCTTTGGTCACCTGGGATTTGAACGTAACCGTTTAGATAAAGAGAATGATATTTTACTTTCATTAGGATGGCAACAGCGAACGATACGAAGCAAAAATATGATGGAGCAACTCCTACTCGTATCCATCTCTATCTTACTCAGTTTGGGATTAGCTATTAGTCTAAGGTTAAGCTCATTGGCACTTATCGTCTTGGGTTGCTTCTTGGTTATCAGCATAATTCTAATTGCAACGATATTTTACTCGAATACACGTCAAAACGATCGTTCCAATAAGTACAAATGGCTTGCCAGCATTCGTTATTATAAAAACCTTTTACTACCTACCATGCTTGCGTTAATCTTGGCAGTTTGCATCACACACTTACAAATCGGTTCCATTTATGAGCTATGGACAACCTCCACGGAAACAACGCTGGGCATGTTTGTTTTCGATCAAGGTTTATCTATCCGAATACTCATTGTCATTTCTACTGTTATGTTAAGTGTACTCGTTCTGCTCGAGGCGATACAAGGATTGATTTATGCACGTAAAGACGAATTTCACATGTTCTTTGTAGTTGGTTGGACGGAAAAAGCGATAAAAAGCTTTTTTCTAAAAGAAGTACTAATATGGGCTGGGATATCACTAGTTATTGGCACGGTCATAAGTTCCGTTATATCCATCGTGATGAACATCGCCTTAACAGGGGTTGTTTTAGCTAGTGTTACTTCAAGTGTTATCTATTTAATCATTGTATCGGCATCGGTTATTTTTAGAAAATATCGTTAACGAACAAGAGAATAAACGTCCAATGGAAAGACTTGCTTTGCCAGCGCCGTGGCGGCTTAGTAATTGAATCCCATAGGAAGGAAAGCCATGTTAGCAAAAAATAATTGTGTAAAAACCTGTTAATTAGTATGATTATTGTACGTGTGAAGTTTCTGGGAGGGGTTCATATGGATGAAATGGAGATCGTAGAGAATTTTCGGCTAGCGGGGATGGCACCGAGATTTGGTGCTCTTCTTTTAGATGACCTTATTATACTTGTCCCGCTATACCTTTTTATTGTATTAGTATTTGGTATAACAGTTATTTCTCAAACGATCGTACTAATCCTCTTTCTAAGTTACCTTATCATACTACCTGTTATTTGGAAGGGTTATACGGTAGGAAAAAAGATCATGAATGTGAGAATTGTTCAAGATGATGGTAGTGATGTTACTGTAACTATTATGTTGTTACGTGAACTTTCCGCTTTTTCATTATCAATGATTGGCATTGGAATGGTTAGTCTCCTCATGGTGGCTAATCGGGAAGATCGACGTTCGATTCACGACTTTTTTGCTTGTACAATTGTTCTTGAGGAACCACCACATGGGTAAATAGGTAAGAAAAAATGGAATGCGATTGCACGGTAAAATAGCTTTTACTCTATTAGGGTATAGGCTATTTTTAATGGCATTACAAGGACGCGAACAAATACATAGATAGACAATCAAAAAAATCACCAGAAATGGACGTGGAAGGGTGAGACCCGAAAACCAATGTCACGGGATTTTTGATTAGAGAATAAATTTTTTTATTTTTTTGCAAACTTATTTGCCAATCTCGTGTCTAATGAATAGGAAAACAAATAGAGAGGAGTGACATTGGTGGGCGACATAACGAAAAAAGATTTTCGTAAGGATGATGAAGCTTTTATACAAGTTATATCAGAATACAAAATCGATTTGTATCGAACAGCACTGGCATTTTTGAAAAGCAAAGAACGAGCAGTTGAGGCGATCCAGGAAGTAACGTATCGCGCGTATACGAAACGGAAGCAATTACGAGAGTTGCGTTTTGTGAAAACATGGCTGATTCGAATAATGATTAACTATTGCAATGATGTTATCAAGAAAGAAAAACATTGGATCGACGATCGTAGCTTGGCTAAAGAAGCAACATACGATAATACGACTTTTATTTGGCTGGAAGAGGCCATTCAACAATTAAAACAAGATGATCAAGCACTCATTTATTTAAAATATTTTCACGACATGACATTTTCAGAGCTGGCAGAGCAAATGAATCTACCGATAAGCACGGTGAAGACGAGGTTATATCGCGCATTAACCATGTTGAGAGTTGATTTAGCAGATGAAGGAGAGGTGTTACAATGAGTGAACAATTAAATGAATGGCGAAACAAATATCAAGCGCTCGATGTTACAGAATTAGAATTGAATCAAGCAATGGAAATCGGTCTAGATAAGGCTAAGCAAAAAAAGAAACGTGTACACTATCGTGTCGGGACGTTAGTTGTTGCAGCAATCTTCTTTTTATCGGTCATTACATTAGTAAATATCTCGCCCGTTTTTGCGCAACAATTGGAGAACATTCCTGGGATGGAGAAGCTTATTTCTTTGGTGCAGTTTAATAAAGGTCAGAAAGCGGCGATTGAAAATGAGTATTATCAAATATTAAATAGAGCAGAGAAAAAAGACGAGCTTGCCCTAACTATTGATGGAGTAATTCGAGACGAAAAAGGTTTGGTAATCTTTTATACAATCGAAAGCGAAAAAGCGTGGGAACAGTTAAGAATAAAAGAAATTGAAATACTATCCGGGGAAGGGCAAGAGTTATCTGACTATACGATGTCCTATTATTCGCCAGGAGAGGGTAACTTTGATGAGTATAGTGGTGTGGTTGAAATATTCTCAGAACAACGAATACCTTTTGATCAATTTAAGGTTACCACGAAAATAGTAGCGGAAAATAGTAGCGGTAGAGAGGAAGTAGAGGAAACTTTTGAAATAGCATTTGAAGCATTGGCAACGAAAGAATCGAAGTATTATTCCATTGATGAGACAGTTGAAGTGGACGATCAGAAGATTCACGTGGAATCAGTAACGATTCATCCATTACGTGTGGAGGTGAAGCTACAAACAGATCCAAGTAATACGATGCATATTTTTTCGATTGATGATTTAGCGATCGTTAACGAAAGCGGGGAAATCTGGAGTGGGATTTCAGGCGGTATTACGGCTAGTGGTTCTATGGAAGAGAATAACTACAAAGTGTACCTACAAAGTAACTATTTTGAGAATCCAGATAATCTTACACTTGCTTTTTCTAAAATTCAAGCAGTAGAAAAAGAAAAAAATTATTTACGACTCGATTTAGAAAACGAGCAAATCTTGCATGATCCGTACGGGGTTTTTATCGACATGAAATATGAAAATAACAAATTAGCTTTAACGATGCCAGTAGCAGATATTAATTTTCCACTAGGTCAAATATATGATCAGAACGGAAACGAGATTGAGAATCAACTAGATAGTGCGATGAAGCAGGTGGGGGACCTACAAATATTTGAAAAGGTCATTTATACGGAAGAGACCATAATTGATGTGAGATTAAACGGATACCCTAATTGGATAACGAAGGAAGTGAAGATCTCGATAAAATAGATTGTTTAGTAGTAAGAAAGAGTAAAGAGTTGTAGCTTGTCTTGCCTTGTTATGCGAAAATCAGGCAAAGGATAAGCTACGCCTCACTAGTTTGGTTCGATCGCCCTATAGATTACCAAAAGAACAATGAAATATTGATTCAAATGAATCATGGAAAGAAAAAACAGGAATATGTTATAATATGCAAATGCAATGTATGTATACTATATTTGCTAAAAGGGAGGAGAATACATTGAATAAAAAACCTGTTTTTGTTATGAGTTTAATTGGTGCAATTTTGGGGATGGTTGGATCACTGTTTTGGATGTTTATGGGGACGTTTTTCATTGGGGGAATGGTGGATTATGATCAACCGCTTGATGCTCCATTAACGGATAGAGCCCTTCAAATTGGATTAACTGTTGCGGGAATCCAAACTGTAATTGCGATAACTTTATTTGTAATTGGGTTGGTAAAAGCGATAAGAGCTAATAATTTTGTGCAATTGAAGAATACTGGTACGTGGTTGTTGGTTTCAGGTATTATCTTATTATTCGTAAATATATTCCACTTAATACCATCCATACTCTTTATTATCGCTGGCTCAAATGCTATCAGTCAGTCTAGTCGTTATGCCGCGCAGGAAATACAAGAGCCATATGAAACCGAATCTATCTAGCATAATTAATAATCATTAGGAAGACGCAAAGATCTGATGAAAGAAGTATAACAGGTAAACGAAAAGATGATCCTCATTCATAAAGGATCATCTTTTCGTTTGCTTATAAGAATAGTTAACATGCGAAGACAATCCTCTCTTCTCATGGACAAAATAAAAATTATAGAACTTACTAAAGAATAAAATAATAAACAGCAAAACCTGCCAAAGCTAAGAAAACAATACTAGTAAGGACTTTCATAGCAAAGCTAACAACGGTCCGAAGAACGAAAATTGCTACGATTATAATGAGGATAAGTGGTCCCCAGTCTGTTAACCAATCCATAAAGTTCCCTCCTTTCTCTTACTTATACCTATACAAATACAGCAAACATTAGAATCTACAACCAATCATTGCAATAATCTCCTCTGATTATATCATTCTTCACAGGTACTATACAGATGAAACGAATGAGGGGTAAAATGGACCTTGAAATTAATTTGAAGGATTTTGTCGATTTATGTAGTATTATATATAAATATAGTAATGTTCAAAATATTCTGTGACTCACCCCAAGCAACCCCTACACGATTCTCGCTTAAAGAAGAGCTATGTTGTTTACGTAGAAATAACTTATCGTTCCACCCCAAGGATTTAAGGGCTTTCGATTGTCTTTTAGGCATAACAATCAGGGTGGAAATACCAAGCACCAAGAAACCCTACTGTTGGAGTTTTACTTTATTACTACCATTATTCAACAGAACGAAGATTAGAAGTGCTTTACAACTAAACGAGAAATGAGGGATGAACGATGAAAGGCCTGATCAAACGATGGAAGTTTAGCACGAAACTCAATGTATTAGTAATGGGAGTAATAGTATTACTAGCTATTGCTTTAGGATGGGTTGCAAGAGATCAAATCACTGCTGGGATAAAAGAAGCTGCGATAGATAAAGCGCAGTCTGATTTGGAACTGGGGTATCGTTATCTTGATGCACAATATCCTGGACCATGGAATGTTCAAGATGGAGTTTTATTTAAAGGATCGCTACAAATTAATGATAATAACGAACTGGTTGATGAAATTGGGGACATGACAGGTGGAACCGTCACGATTTTTCTTGGTGATACACGAGTGACAACAAATGTTCAAATTAATGGAGAACGGGCTACTGGTACGCAAGTCTCTGATGATGTAGCTGAAACAGTACTGACTAATGAAGAAATTTATCTTGGCGAAGCAGAAGTGGTTGGAAATATGTATCAAACAGCCTATCAACCAATTCGAGATCAAAACGGGGAAGTGATTGGGATTTGGTATGTAGGTGCCTCCCAACAATTTATTGATACTACAATCAATCAAACGATTCAATCCTTTGGCATCGCAGTGTTGATAATCATTTTTGTTGTGATGATGATTGTTATTTTATTTACAAGGCGCCTGAAAAAAAGGTTGCAACACGTTGCTGGTGCGATGGAACAAGCTGGTCAAGGTGATTTCACAGCGACAATAACGGACCAATCACTAGATGAAATTGGTCAATTAGCTAAAAGCTATAATTTAATGAGAAATAGTTTAGTGACATTGATTAACGATGTAGCAGAAACTTCCGAACAAGTGGCTGCATCATCTGAAGAGTTATCTGCAAGTGCAGAAGAAACAAGCAAAGCAACAGACAGTATCGCTGTAGCCATGCAAGAGATGGCAGTGGGTGCGGATAAGCAGGTGGAGAGCAGTAATTATGTTACTACTACGGTATCGGAAATATCAAAAGGAATGGATCAAATTTCACTTAGCATGGAAGTGGCGAATGACTCTGCGGCAAAAACGAGTGAGAAGGCCGAGGAAGGTGCACAGGTAATTAACAAAGTGGACGGTCAAATGCAAAAAATTAATGAAAGGGCAACCCGTACAGTAACGAGTATCGGAGAGTTAGGGGGGAAATCAGAGGAGATTGGTAAGATCACTGCCCTAATTACCGATGTTGCGGAACAGACGAATTTATTAGCGTTAAATGCGGCGATTGAAGCGGCGCGAGCAGGAGAACAAGGAAAAGGGTTTGCGGTGGTAGCTGATGAAGTTCGGAAACTAGCAGAGCAAACAGGCACAGCTGCGGGTCAAATAGGTTCACTTATTGCAGACATTCAAAAAAGCATCAAAAATTCCGTAACCTATATGGGAGAAGGGAAAGATGCTATTGAGGGTGGAATTGTTTTAGTTAACAATGCTGGTGCAGCTTTTGGTGATATTTCAAAGGCGATCTATGATGTGAAGACACAAGTGGAAGAAGTGTCGGCTGCGATGGAGGAAATCAATTCAAGTACAGAATCGGTGTTACACTCGGTAAGAGAATCAGAAAAAATTGCAGTAGATGCAGCAGGGAACACCCAGAACGTTGCTGCATCAGCTCAACAGCAAAACGCAACGATGGAAGAGATTGCAGCCTCTTCCGAAACGCTTAGTCAGATGGCCGAAGACCTACAACAATCGGTAAACCATTTTAATTTATCCGGAGTAATCGTTCGTAACCCGATCACTACCAAGCATCAAGAAGATCAAAGTAGATTAAGCGGGAACGAACACTAGACCCCGAGGCTTCAAAGGCCTTTCAGTTTTAGCCCTAACAATCAGGGGGAGCTAAGGAATCCTACTACGCTACTTTATAATGTTATGAAAACAAACTGTCTTTTTCTTTATCAGAAGGCAGTTTGTTCGGTTGTGTTGACAATTAATTTATGTATGATTAGGAACGGTGAAATGGATGAATAGGCTCACCGTTTCCTATCTCTGCTAACTAAAACGTTTTGCTTAGTGCCTTCTTTGCAAGTTGGGTATCGTTTGTTAACAATTTTTCTAAGTCGTAAGCTGGATACAAATCTTCTTTTTGCATATAAGTAAAGATTTTTGCATGCATATCGACAGTCGAACAGAATTGTTTCTTTAATACCTCTCGCAAAGAAGGAGTTGCTGTTTCCGAAAGTGCAATCGCATAATTTTTAATGCCTGATTTAAATAAAGCTAAGAGATCTCCAACATAAATCGAATGCTTGGCGTTACGATCGATTTCATCGGTCGTATCATTTCTGTGATAAGGGGCTTTCGGGAAAAATGCAAGTAATTCTTCCACATTTGTACTCAAACCGTTTATCGCTTGTTTGTATAGGTTCTTCAATGCGGGGGCTGTTATGTCTGCATAGCTATCTTTTAATTTTAATAAACCGATGGATTGGAATGCTACCAATTCATGAATTTCTAATGTTTCATGCCATGCAAGATGTTCCGGTTGTTGTGCTACTTTCTCCATAATTCATCCTCCTAGAAAATATTCTTGATAATTTATTCAAGGAGTGGCCCAAAGGTAAATTGTCCATGTAATTTTTTTGAAAATGATCATAGATAAAAAAACTAATTAATGGACATTTCCATTTATCCCGGAGCAACCGTTCGTAAGACTCCCACTTCAAAACAACGAGAAAAGCAAGTAATTTAAGTGTGAGTAACGGACGCCAGCACCCCGAATGGTTCAAAGGCCTTTAGGTCATCCTTTAGGGCTAACAATCAGTGGGGGAATAACTAAACCCCCCACTGTGATTGAAGTTTCACTTTATCGAAATTCTTCTTTTGAACAACAATACTTGAGTAATTATTGTTAAGATCGGTAACTCTATTAATGGACCTATTACAAGTGTCAGTGCGATTAACGGTTGATCGGGAAATGCGGTCATTGCAATCGCGAGCGCAATTGGTGAGTTTCTAGCTAGAGTAGTCATACTTAGACTAGCACGGTCTTTATAAGAGAAACACATGATGTGGCCAAGTTTTTGACCAATGAAAAAGTTAATCAAAAAGAATAACAAAATAGGTATTATTAGTTTCCACAACAGGTCTAGGTGTTGAAATAATAGTTGACCTTGAGAGGCAAACATCGCCACAATCGCCAGACTTAAAAACAGAATGGGAAGTGTACTTGTTTTCCTAAGAAATGCTTCTCTTCTTTTTTGTTTGTTTTTCAACCAATAATTTGTTAGAATCGCCAGTAATAGAGGAATAAATAACACAATGAGAACACTTTCGACAAGAAAAGATATTTCAAGCATTCCTGTTGTACCTCCGAAAATATAGAGGTAAAGTGGCAATAAGGTTATTTGTAACAACAAGTTCAAAGGCAAAATTGTTGCGGAGGCGGCCACATTTCCTTTAGCAATTCCTGTGAAAATCAAATACCAATCCGTGCAAGGTGTAATCATTAATAGGATAAATCCTAGGTATAATTCTGGATTATTTGATAAAAATAAAATTGCTAGCAACCAAGTGAAGAACGGAGTCCATAAAAAGTTTAACGCGAGAGCAGTGTAGGTGAATTTCTTTTTCTGAAACGCTTGTCTAAGCTCCGAAAATGGAATTTGTATGAAAGTAAGATATAGCATAACAAGTAATAAAGGTACGATGAAGTGTTCAGCAGAAGTACGAATCTGGCCTACTTGTCCAACACTTAACCCGATAATCACAGCAAAAAGAATAACGAATGAATACAATTTCTCAAATGCAGTCAATTTACGATCACCCCTAGAGTTAGTTTTCTTTGACAATTTTAGCATATTCTCGTTATATATGATGTATTTTCCGTCGGTTAATAATGGGAATTAGCAACCGTATTTATCCATGTAAAGAGATCTAACAGGGTAAATAATTATTTTACGTAAAAGTTTTGTAAATCGCATTGACTTACAGAAAATTGTAGATAATAATAGGATATTGTAAGAGCGAAATATAAAATACTTGGAGGGGATTTATTTTGTTAAAACGTTTTGTTTTTCTATTCGCATTAGTATTAAGTGTCGTTACTTTATCAGCTTGTGGAGATGAAGTGGACGAGCTAGTAATGGGTTTTATTCCATCACAAGATGCAGGTAATATTGCTACAACAGCCGAGCCATTAGAAGAGTTTCTTTCTGAAGAGCTAGGTATTCCTGTTCGTGCGGAAGTTATGGCTGATTTTAGTGGTCTAATTGAAGCAATGAGAACACAACAAGTAGACATCGGGTTCTTAAATCCGTTTGGTTTTGTTCAAGCAGAAGATCGTGCCGATGTAGAAGTTATCTTAAAATCAATCCGTCATGGTGACGATTTCTATGTAGCACAATATACAGTTCCGGCAGATTCTCCTATTGAAACACTAGATGACTTAATAGCAACTGAAGGGCTTGTATGGGCGTACCCTGATGATCTATCTACTTCAGGATTCCTTTTCCCGGCAAAACAGTTAATGGATATGGGTATCGAAAACTTAGATAATCACTTCCAACGCTTAAGAGTTGGTGGTCATGACAATGCAATGATGCAACTAGTTGATGGTCAAGCAGACTTTGCAACAACGTTTAATGATGCTCGTGACACATTAGAAGAAGAGTTTCCTAATATTCATGAAGATCTCCGAGTAATTGGATATACAGATGCAATTCCAAATGATACAATTTCGGTAAGAAGTGAACTTTCCGATGATTTGAAACAACAAATTACGGATGCATTCATGAGTTTAAATGAAAATGAAGAAATGCTTGCAATAATGAATGAAATCTACACATGGGATGGTATCGCAGTAGCTGAATCTTCAGACTATGATATCGTACGAGAAGTATTCGCTCAATTCGAAGATGAGCTTTCAAATTAATTTTCATTTGTTAATGATTTGTAAATAAAAGAGTGCCTGTCGTCACGAATCATGAACTATGTGTAGTGATGACTAGGTGCTTCTTTTCTGTATAGGAAAGAGAATTTAATGATTGGGATGGTGAGTACAGTTGATCGAATTTAAAGATATGTCGTTAGTGTACCCAAACGGACATCACGCTTTGAAAAATATTAACCTGAAAATAAACGACGGTGAATTTGTCGTTGTTGTTGGTATGTCTGGTGCGGGTAAATCATCATTAATTCGTAGTATCAACCGAATGGTAACACCGACAGACGGTGAATTGCTATTAGATGGTGAAGATATCTTAGCGTTCAAAGAGAAAAAATTAAGACACCTAAGAACCAATGTTGGGATGGTTTTTCAAAACTATAACTTGGTTAAACGGATGTCTGTGTTAAGAAACGTAATGGCAGGACGTCTTGGCTATACGGGAACATTTCGTAGTATGTTAGGGCTATTTCCTCAAGAAGATTTACAATTAGCTATGGCGAACTTGAATCGGGTTGGAATTGGCGAAAAGGCTTATGTGCGAGCAGATCAATTAAGTGGTGGACAGCAACAAAGGGTAAGTATTGCCAGAGTCCTCACTCAACAACCGAAAGTGATTCTAGCGGATGAGCCTGTAGCGAGTTTAGATCCTCCAACCTCACACCGCGTAATGAAAGATTTAAAGCGTGTAAGTAAAGAAGATAATTTAACCACTCTTGTAAACCTTCACTTTATTGATATGGCAATGGAATATGCAGATCGTATAATAGGCTTGCGTGATGGGGAAGTTGTATTTGATGGTCCAATCGATCAAGTATCTGAGAAGACATTTGAACAAATTTATGGTCGTCCGATAAAAGATGACGATCTTCTCGGAGGAGATGAAGCCTAATGCAGAACCAGGGAAATAAGCAGGCAGCAGAGTTAGAACGCTATCCGCTCACGCCTAAACGTTTTAAATGGTATCTTGCGATTGTAATATTCATTGTCGTTGGACTTTACATTCTTTCCGCTATTCAGACGAGAGCCTATCCGGATCGTGTTATTGAAGGATTGCCGATTATCTTTCTGTTTGTAGTAGAAGACTTATGGCCGCCAAATTGGGGGTATTTTAACCGAGTGGCATTAAGTCTTATTGAGACATGGAATATGGCTTTATTCAGTACAACGTTTTCGATGATATTTGCACTACCATTTAGTTTTTTAGCAGCTAGTAATGTGAATCGAAATAAATATTTCTATCAAAGTGTTCGTGTTTTCCTTAACTTTTTGCGAACCATACCTGAGATCATCCTTGCTGTATTGTTTGTTGCATTAGTAGGGATTGGGGCAGTATCTGGTATTTTGGCATTAACCGTATTTTCGCTGGGCATCTTAGCAAAATTAGTTAGTGAAACGATCGAGGCGATCGATCCTGGACCACTAGATGCGATTAGGGCTTCCGGCGGAAATTCCCTCCAAGTAATTATGTTCGGAATCATGCCACAGATCCTTCCTCAATTTGCTTCCTACACTTTATATGTGTTGGAAATTAATGTGAAAGCATCTGTAGTACTTGGTTTTGTTGGAGCAGGTGGGATTGGTATTATTCTAAGACAGCAATTAAACATGTTTAATTTTGATAATGTAGCAACGATAATACTCGTAACATTTTTAGCTATTTCATTGATTGACTTTGTGAGTAATAGCATAAGGAGGCGATTAGAATAATGAGCGAACAACCGAAAGTAGCTTTACGAAAAGCGACAACAAGAAAAGGAAGAATTTACTTTTGCTTAACGTTGCTAATCTTGAGTGCGTTGTATATTGCGGCGTTTGCAACTACGCCATTTGGTGTTTCTAGTTCAGCCGCCTCGCCCTTAGATACGCTAAGACGGATCTTTATTGTGCCAATTACAAACATGGAATATATTGTACAATTCCCGAGTTATATAGAACTTATGATTGAAACGATTGCGATTGCTTTTGCTGGTGTAATTGTTGCCACGATTTTAGCGATTCCAGTATCGTTTTTAGCTGCGCGCAATATTTCAAGGAATTTTTCTTATGTTGGCAAAGCTATTCTTAACATCATTCGTGCGATACCGGAGCTGATTTTTGCCATTATTTTCGTTGCGGCTGTTGGGATTGGTCCATATGCAGGTGTTCTTGCGATCAGTATTAATTCCATTGGTATGCTTGGGAAGTTATACGCAGAAGTCATCGAGTCGATTGATATGAGTAATGTCGATGCAATTAGAGCAAGTGGTGGAAATCGTATCCAATCGATTTGGTATGGTGTGCTACCACAAGTTTTACCGGAGTTCTCTTCGTATTCGATCTATCGTTTTGAAATAGATGTACGTGCCTCTACCGTATTAGGTGTTGTAGGTGCTGGTGGTATTGGTACCCCGCTTATTTTCGCAACTTATCAGAGAAATTGGGAAGAAGTTGGGATGATTTTAATTGTAGTTGTTGTTTTTGTAAGTTTGATTGACATAATTAGTGGTAAAATACGTAAGAAAATGGTTTAACGGTTATGTAGATGAGGGATTATTATTCCTCATCTCTATTTATATTTAAAAAGGAGTTCATAAGATGGATGTTAATGAGTTATATCGACTAGCGAAAGAATGGACGCTTGAAGCGGGAACTAATTTAAGACAAGCTGTGGTGCAAGAGGTTGAAGTGGAATATAAAACATCTGCAGCTGATCTTGTTACACAAAAGGATAAAGAAATTGAGCGTTTCTTTTCGAAAAAAATTAAGGAAGCCTTTCCGGATCATTTTTTATTAGGAGAAGAAGGGGTTTCTGAAGGACAGTCGGCATATGATCCGCAAAAAGAAACGGTCTGGTTGGTCGACCCGATTGATGGAACAACAAATTTTGTCCACAACAAACGGAATTTCTCTATTTCTGTTGGTGTGTATCATGAAGGAGAACCGCTTGTAGGTATTATCTACGATGTAATGTCTGACGAGATGTTCCATGTCTTAATAGGTAATGGGCTTTATGTGAACGAAACAAGAGTAGAACCGCTTGGTGAAGAGAAAACATACGAGCAAGCTTTAATTGCAATGAACCACCTTTGGTTAGCGCCAAACGATTATTTGGCTGAGCAGCCTTTGCAACAAATGGTACAAGAAATTCGTGGTTTTCGTTGTATTGGATCAGCTGCACTGGAACTAGCTTATGTTGCGGTTGGCCGTTTTGAGGCTGCAATTTTTAACGGGTTGGGACCATGGGATTTTGGAGCAGCTTCTGTATTATTGCAAGAACAAGGGGTCAAATTCACAACAGTTTCCGGTGATCCGGTGAATGTTTTTAAGCATTCGTCTGTTTTGACGGCTACAAAGACACTGCATGGAACGATTCAGTCTCGATACATAGAGCTTAAATAACAGGCTAACGTAGAAGGGAGCGTTTTTTTGTGAAAAAATTATATATATTTGACTTAGATGGCACGCTTTACGAAGGTAGTCAACACTTTGATTATTATGCAAAGTTATTAAGTGCGGACGTAACCTCAGCTGAGCAGGAAGACTATTGGAATGATTACGAGAAAATGAAGGCAGGTAATCATGTTGTACAGATTGGTAAGGCGTATGATGTGAACCATGATTTATCATTAACAATTGATCCGATGACCTTAAAAGTAGTGGAGGCACATCGATGGGATGGTAGTACGGTAGACGATCTTGATTCCTTATACGGTGATGGACAAGTTTCTTTTGATTTTGAAAATATTGTTGCGATAGGTGATGGATGGTGGTTGCCGTTTGCTTGCGCGAAACACTATGGTGTAAAAGAGTCTCAACCGAGTTATATGGCTACAAAGGAATTTATGGTCAGTGATCAGTTTCAATTGGAACAGATTCCTGGACTGCGAACATTTTTGTTGGATTTAAAGAAAGAGCATGACATTATATTGATGACAAATAGTGACCGAGAAGATGTAAATCGTTTACTTGGTGAATTGGATTTGACAAATGTATTTGATCATGTGATTTCTTCTGCTCGAAAACCATCAAAAACTACGGTGCTATTTGAACAACTACATGTAACTTATGACTTGCCTTTTGAACAAATGATTTCTGTTGGTGATAATTTTATCAATGAGATTGCTCCGGCGTTGTTGTTAGAAATGAAGGCTGTCTATCTGTCCGAACATCCGCATAAAACCGAACATAAAAATCTACAACAATATGGGCGGATCACGGATTGGATAGAAGAAATGAAATAGAAGTGGAAAAAATTCAGGTAGAAAGACTTTCGATGCTAATGGCGTTGGAAGTCTTTTTCTTTGTCCTTGATGTGCCCGCTAAGTGAGCTGTAAACTGGAGACCGCGTTTTCGCCTTTCCGTTCTAAAAATTCCGGTTGTCCCATATAGTTAAATAGAAGAAGTGGATTGGGAGTGATCGTTGTGAGGCGCTTGGTATCAGTTTTGTTATGGATAATAGGAGCAATATTGCTAATATATTTGATTCGATATCCAATCCAACAATCAGCTGATTCATGGGAATCGTGGAACCTTCCGTTAGCTGGAAAGAAAATTGTTTTAGATCCTGGTCACGGTGGTCCGGATGGTGGGGCGGTTGGCGATGAAGATACGTTTGAGAAAGATATTGCTTTAGAGGTAAGTGAAAAAATTCGTGATTATTTACAACAGGCCGGGGCGTTAGTCTACTTGACTAGAGAAACGGACAAAGATCTGGCCGCGGAAGATACAACGGGATTATCAAGAAGAAAGGTTGAGGATATAAAAAATCGTGTTGCATTTATTGAGGAGAAAGATCCAGATGTGTTTATCACCATCCACTTAAATGCCCTTCCTTCTTCAAGGTGGAGAGGAGCACAAACTTTTTATCATCCAACACTATCCGAAAGTAAGAAATTAGCTGAACTGATTCAAGAACAAATCAAATATAATTTAGAAAATACGAATCGTGATGCTTTAGCGATTAATGGTGTCTATGTATTAAAACATGCGAATCGACCGGCTTCGTTAGTTGAGATTGGTTTTTTGTCAAACCCGGAAGAGCGAGAGTTATTAAGAACAGATGCTTACCAAGATCAAATGGCAGCCAGTATTTATCAAGGCATTTTAAGTTTTCTTACTGCCCCAGATCTGTAAAGCGCGGCATTTCATGGAAACAAACCGGATGTGATATACTCATTTTAGAGTATCTAACTAGAAAGGGTTGTTTCGATTTGTTGACGAAAGAGCAGGTAATAGAACAGATAGGGGTATTAAAAGATCCGTTTTTAGCTATACCATTAGCTGAAACCTCAGGCATAGAAGAAATAGTAATAAAAGAAGAGAAACAGCATGTTAGTTTAAAAATTGCTCTTGCAAAGGTAAACACAAAAGAGCAGATGGATCTGCAGCAAGAAATTGTAGCGAAATTAAAGCAACATGGGTTTCAAACGGTAGGTCTGCGATTCGCTCAACTACCAGAAGAAGTGATTAAACGATATAAATCGGTCGATGATGAAGCTCCGACATTGTTAAATGGAAAATTGAAGACAAAGTTTTTGGCGATTGCTAGTGGAAAAGGTGGCGTAGGTAAGTCAACCGTTACGGTGAATACCGCAGTAGCTTTGGCTAGGTTAGGAAAAAAAGTAGGGATTATTGATGCGGATATTTACGGTTTTAGTGTTCCAGATATGATGGGTGTAACCAAACGACCGACGCTACGGGGGAATCGTATTGTTCCTGTCACGGCACATGGTGTTCAAATGATTTCTATGGGTTTTTTCGTAGAAGATAATGAGCCGGTTATTTGGCGTGGCCCGCGTCTAGGGAAAATGCTGAAGAGTTTCTTTACGGAGGTAGAATGGGACGAGCTAGACTATTTGCTACTCGATCTTCCGCCTGGAACGGGAGATATGGCGCTAGCGGTTCATACGATAATTCCGTCGTCACAAGAGTTAATTATTACGACCCCTCACCCTACTGCTGCTTTTGTCGCCGCACGTGCAGGTCAAATGGCTCGAAATACAAACCATCATATTATTGGTGTAATTGAAAACATGAGTTATTTTGAAAGTAAGGTAACGAATCAGCGTGAATATATCTTTGGACAAGGTGGAGGAGAGAAGTTAGCAGCTGAACTGAAAACAAAGTTGATTGCCCAATTACCTCTTGGCCAACCAGATGAAGAATCGGGAGTTAGGGGATCCGTTTATCAAGCCGACCATCCGATTGGTAAACGATATGAAGAAATCGCCTCCTATGTAATAGACAATTTCATGTAAAGAAAACTCGCCGATTGGCAAGCTTGAAAAGCGCAGACAGAGG
>NZ_JAPRAT010000016.1 GCF_026805325.1 Natronobacillus azotifigens | reverse complement strand
TTGAAGCTCTTTTTAGGGTTTAACCTAAGTGAAAGTGGTCGTTTCGACGAGGTTAGGCGCATTTCCTGCCCTGAACCTAGGCGAAAAACCCACCTTAAAGAAGTTACAGTACTTTTTGATCCTCCATCTTCATGTGAACATTTTTATGTGAAGAAGATAAATCACTTACTTCACAGTTTGCATCTACTGTTGTGTTAGGTAAGGTACAAAAAAAGAGTGATTCCCTATTTTTAATTGTAGGGAGATCACTCTTTTTATTATTGTTGAGGCTCTTCTTTATAGTCACAGGAAACACATTGAATTTGAGTGCCTTTTTTTGCTTTTTTCTCAACTAATGTACTTTCACATTTAGGACATGGACGGGCAATCGGTTTGTCCCATGATAAGAAGTCGCATTCTGGGTATTGATCACATCCGTAAAACGTTCGCCTTTTCTTGGATTTTCGTTCGACAATATTTCCTTTTTTACACTTTGGGCATGGTACCCCAATCTCTTTTAAAATCGCTTTTGTATTACGACAATCTGGGAAGTTAGAACATGCCATGAATTTTCCATAACGGCCCATTTTTATCACCATTTCATGTCCACACTTTTCGCAATCTTCTCCAGCAGGTTCGTCACGAATTTCGATCTTTTCCATTTCTTGCTCTGCTTTATCTAGACGCTTTTCAAAATCTTTATAAAAATCATCGATGATGTCAACCCAATTTGTTTGACCTTCTTCCACCGCATCCAGATCACTTTCCATTTTAACTGTGAAATCTAAATCAATAATTTCAGGAAAAAATTCTTTAACAAGTTGAAGAACAATTTCACCTAATTCCGTCGGAACGAAACGTTTATTATCTAGAGTAACATAACCTCTTCGTTGAATTGTATCCAAAGTAGGTGCATAAGTAGAAGGTCTTCCGATCCCCTTCTCTTCCATTGTCTTAACTAGCCTTGCTTCCGTATAGCGTGGCGGTGGTTGAGTAAAGTGTTGATTAGGCTTAATTTCCTGTGCCTCGATCTGCATTCCTTCTTCAATTTCTGGAAGTAATTTATCTTCCTCTTTCTTATTGTCATCATTGCCTTCAATATAAACTTTCATAAATCCTTTAAATTTAATCTTGGATCCATTTGCTCGAAATTCCACACCGTTTTGACCAAGATGAACAGTCATTGTGTCCATAATCGCTGGAGCCATCATACTTGCAATGAAACGATCCCAAATTAATTTATATAAGCGATATTGATCTCGAGAAAGAACACTTTTTAATGAAGCAGGGTCCCTAAATGCTGATGTAGGTCGTACAGCTTCATGAGCATCTTGCGCTTTTTCGTCATTTTTCTTTTGTTGTTGTTGACCTAAATATTCTTTCCCATACTTGTTTGTGATATATTCGCGACCTTCGCCTTTAGCGGTTTCAGATAGTCGGGTTGAATCGGTTCTCATATACGTGATTAACCCTGTAATGCCACCGTCTTTTTTTCCTAAGTCAATACCCTCGTATAGTTGTTGAGCGACCATCATTGTTTTTCTAGCTCGAAAATTTAACTTTCGAGCAGCCTCTTGCTGTAATGAAGATGTGGTAAAAGGTAAGGACGGGTTACGTTTTCTTTCTTTTTTCTTTACTTTATCTACATTAAACATCTTCTCAGGCAATTTCCTTAATACTTCTTCTACTTCTGTTTGATTCGAGAGTTTTACCTTTTTTCCGTCAATTCCATAGAAATAACCATCAAATGTTTCTTTTCCTTTAGCAAAAATGCTATCAATCGACCAATACTCTTCTGGTTCAAAATTTTCAATTTCTCGTTCTCGGTCAATAATCATCTTAACTGCAACGGATTGAACACGTCCTGCACTCAAACCTTTTTTTACTTTTTTCCATAACAACGGACTGATATTATATCCCACTAATCGATCTAAAATTCTACGGCCTTGTTGGGCATCTACTAAATCCATATTAATTCCACGTGGGTGCTTGAATGAATCTTTAATCGCATCTTTCGTAATTTCATTGAATACAACACGACAATCAGAATTTTCATCAATATTTAGACTATGCGCTAAATGCCAAGCGATCGCTTCACCTTCGCGATCCGGATCGGCTGCTAGATATACTTTCTTTACTTTTTTTGCAGCGGACTTTAATTCTTTCAATACTGGACCTTTTCCCCTAATTGTAATGTACTTCGGGGTATAATGATCTTCTACATCTACTCCCATTTGGCTCTTTGGTAAATCTCGAATGTGTCCCATGGAAGCTTTTACTTTATACTTTTTCCCTAAATATCTTTCAATCGTTTTTGCTTTTGCTGGTGATTCTACAATCACTAGATAATCTGCCATATTATTTCCTCCCAAGAGGTTACTATCTTTATTTATTTCCTTTTATTGTTGTATGCATATCTTGTTTAATAAATCTTCACTATTATTAAATACTTTTATTCGGTTTGTCAAATATAACAAAGGATGGAAAAGCTAATTTTTGATGATTTTTACTGTAAATGTGTCAAAGTTCGGCACCATTTCTCCCCGTGTTCTTGCCATTCTTCCATTAAATCATAGGTATTTTGTACTAATTTTGCGCCATCTTGAATTAATTTATGACAGCCCTGTGTTTGCTCTAGATAAACACAGCCAGGAACAGCATATACCTCTCTCCCTTGCTCTAGAGCTTGATCCACAGTAATAAGGGAACCGCTTCTTTCCTGCGCCTCCACAACAAGCGTTCCGAAAGCCAAACCGCTAATTATTCGGTTTCTTTCTGGGAAAAAATATCGTTCTGGTCTTGTGTTAGGTGGGTATTCGGATATTACTAGTTGTTGACTCACTAATGTTTTGAATAGTTGTTCATGTTTCTTAGGGTAAGGGAAATTTAGGCCACCCCCTAAAACAGCAATGGTTTTTCCATGAAAATGATTAGCAATTCGATGGGCGTAACCATCTATTCCAAGCGCCATTCCACTGACGAGTAACCAATCATCTTCAACTAAGGGCGTTAAAATAACGTGCATTTTTCTTTTTGCCTCTGAAGAGGGGTTTCTAGTTCCTACAACACTAATAGACGGGGTATGATGGATGAGGCCAGGGTTACCGAGGCCATAAAGGACGTAGGGAGGGTCAGGAATCATCTTTAATGCTTTTGGGTAATCATGATCAATAATTGTCCATATCTTGAATCTAGTCAGATCTTGCTCCATTTGCGCCAACATAGAGTTATCATGTAGGTCACCTATAAGCTGATTTGCTTGTTTACTTGTAAGTTGATATTCGTGGATAAGATCGTGCGCAGAGAGTTGATACAAGGAGGATAAACTGGGGTCTTTTGCTAATAGTTTTCGTAATAATGGACGCGTACACGCTTTTGATTGATGAATATGAATAATTCGAGCTCTTACATTAATAATAAACACCCCTTTCATAAATTAATTTCATTTTATGGCATTCACCCTTGTATGTCTAGGAAAAAGTGAAACTTCAATCAGTGGAGGTTTTTATTTTTCCACTGATTGTTAGTTGAACCATTCGGGGTGCTAGTGTCCGTTACTCCTGCTTGAACAACCTGCGATTTTCTTGTTGTTTAGCAGGAGTCTTACGGACAGTTGCTCCGGGAAAATGTGAAACTTCAATCAGTGGAGTTTTTAATTTTCCACTGATTGTATGTTATTTTTGTTGGCGATCAACCTGATAGATGTATGCAAACACTTCAGCGACTGCTTGATATAAATCTTCAGGTATTTTCTCATTAATATTTAATTCTGCTAATAGTTCAACGAGAGTAGTATCTTTTTGAATAGGAACATTTGCTTCTGCCGCACGATCGATTATTTGTTGTGCAACATAGCCTTTTCCTGTTGCTGAAACTTTAGGTGCACTCTCATTTCCTTTATCGTATTGCAAGGCAACTGCTTTTTGATTGCGATAAGACTTACTCATATCCGAATATCCACTCCTCGATAATTCTGATTTGGATGTGGCTGTCTAATTTTTTGATGCTCTTGTTTTTCAGGGAAAGGCTGATATCTCACGTTAGAAAGGTGATAGTCATTTTTGGCTAAACCTGCTTGAAGCATTGGTTTGATTTTCATTAATAACGGAACAATATTTTCATCCTCGTTATAAATGGTTAAGTTCACCATTCTTTTTTGTACAGTCATATCGATCATCGTTGCACCAATCGTCTCCAAGTCAAGATAAAAGGCTATCCGACAGTAATCTGAATCAACCTGTTCATCTTTTGCTTTTTTACTATGAAATTCTAACTGTATGTTATCTTTCGCACCAAACATTGCAGGAAGTTGCATAGTCACTTGCATAAAATTATTATCTTCTTGAACAGAGGCTAACTGCAAACCATTAATGGTGAGAAGCAGCGTTTCTAACTCACTGCGATGTGCTGTTCCAGCTTGTAACGTTTCTAATACGGATTGTTTTAAACTTTGTTCATGCTCCATCTGATTTATTTGTTCATGGAGAATTCGATGCTCATAATCAATCCCTGAAAAATGAAGAAACTGTTTCGTTTTTAACAAAAATTGATCTTTCAGAGGTAATTCTATTTCCTTTGTTTGTTGAAACTGTGTTAATAGATGAATGAGTTTTATTTGCATTGGTTTTGGTGCTTGTTGATCAGATAATTCAACCAGATCAGACAACAGTGGAGTTAAGTTTTCCGGTGTCTGATTGTTTTTCCAATTCATAAATAATGGTTTTGTTTGTTCAGGTAAATACTGTTCCACTTTTGAATGGAACACTGAATTCTGGAGCATGTTGTGTAATGATTGAAGCGATTGGTTTGAACCATTATCCGTTGTTTCTAAAGCGTTTTTCGAAAACTTTTGCAATTGATAACTTTCCTGTTCAGATATTGGTAATTGTTTCTGAAAAAGCTCGATTAACTTTTCGAAAATTTCCACGTGTTTCGGGGAAGAACTGGCATGATTATTTGAATGAGTTATATGTCTACCCAATTGTTCGATAATCTCTTCTGTATTAGTAGCATTCACTTCTTTCTTTATAACACCTGCCATTTTTAATAGAGAAATAAGTTCCTCATCCCCAGCATGAATCTGTTTTATTAAGGATGCAGTTATTTCCTCTGATGACAACTTATTGGAATGATTATCTACTAATGATGTTACTCGGTTTTGAAGTTTCGTTTCTGCTTCACTACTAACACCTGCTTGATCAAGTGCAAGTAGTATTTGCTCGAGTTGTGTATGCAATGGTGTGTTTTTTTGATGATGTACAGCCTTCACCGAATTTATTGTAATCGGCAATTGCTTTTCTATCAGTTCAAACAATTGCTCTTTAGATCCACTTTTTTCCTGAATCAAACCGATTGCTTGCTTTAAATCAGTTGGTCGAAATGGAATCTCTTTTTCCATTAATTCACGCAAAAATTGGCTGTTTTCTCTTGTTACAGGTAACTCCAATTGTTTTAATAAGTTAATAATCTGCTCATCAATCGACTGTTGTGTCGAGGTTTCAATCATGACCTTTAATTGTGGTAGTTCACCCATTTCTTGTACTTTAAACAAATAATGCGCTCCAACATCTAACGGTGTTTGTAATTTTGCAACAATCTGCTGATTATTCACTTCGATCGTGGCAGTTTGATTTGGAAATAGCTGAGTGACTTTTCCCAACAAAACTTGACCTGATCGTAAGCTCACTTGTTGGTTAGGCTTTGCACTCGTTGTCCCTGTAGCACGTAGCAACGACGATATATTTGATTGAAAAGTAGACACTGCAATCCCTCCTTAAAAAGTGCAGCTATAACCAGAAAAATTTTATGTTCCATTACATCTATCCCAGAAAATCTTTTACCGGCGCAAATGTTTTTCGATGATATATAGTCGGTCCGTATTGCTTTAACGCTTCTATGTGTACCGCTGTTCCATATCCTTGATTTTTATCAAATTGATAGACTGGCATTTGTTCATGAAGTTCGGCCATCATTTGATCGCGAGTTACTTTCGCGATAATACTTGCTGCTGCAATAGAAATACTCTTTTGATCGCCTTTTATGATTGCGTCACTAGAACAAGATAGTCCAGGTAAATCAACAGCGTCAACAAGCAAATGATCTGGACCTGGATCAAGCCGTTCAACTGCTTGTTTCATCGCCTTTATCGTAGCTTGATAAATATTGATTCGATCAATTTCTATATTATCAACCACTCCAACAGCGTAAGAAATAGCGGAACTCTTTATTTTTTCGAAAAAAAATTCACGCTTTTCTTTTGTTAATTGTTTGGAGTCAGTAATTCCGAGCAAATGAAAATCTTTTGGTAAAATTACAGTTGCTGCGACGACAGGTCCCGCTAACGGCCCACGACCTACTTCATCGACTCCTGCAACGTATTCTTTCCCCTGATCATATAAAGATTGCTCATGACGCATCATTTCTTGAAAAGATAATTCCATTGCTAATATTTTTTGTTGTTGTTTTTCATATTGCACAATCGCGTGCTGAACGCCCTTCCTCGTATCTTTCTTAAACTGAAACAATTCCTGTTCACTTACATCACGTGTGCTTAAATACGCTTTTATTTCTGCAACGGATTTGTTGTGTTTCATCGTAACATCCATCTCCCAACCTTTTCTTTAATATCGACACCGAACAAAAAAAATAAAGACATTCAAATGTGAATGTCTTTATCAAAATGTGAATAAAGTAAGCTTATGAAAATTGGTTTTCACTTTAATTCTTTGGTTTTTCTAATGTTACGCGTCCTATTTTTCCAGAGCGTAAATCTCTTATGATTACATCAGCTGTTTTCTCTAAGTCAACCGTCCCACCACTAGCTAAACAACCTCGTAAAGTGCCGATATGATCGATAATTTCCAAACGATCCATCGTACTCTCCAATTGATAACGTTGTATTAATAATTCTGGATAATTTTCCTTTAAATAGTCTAATACAAACACGGCTATTTCCTCGAGTGGCAACAATTGATCTTTTATAGTACCAATAGCAGCTAAACGATAACCTACCACTTGATCTTCGAATTTTGGCCAGAGAATTCCAGGTGTATCTAATAACTCAAAATCTTTCTTCACTTTAATCCATTGCTGAGCTGTAGTAATACCAGGTCTGTCTCCTGTTTTTGCAATTTTTCGATTAGCTAAGCGGTTAATTAACGTAGATTTTCCTACATTAGGAATACCAATAATCATTGCCCTTGCCGCTCTTGGTCTAACACCTTTGCGTGCTAACCGAGCCATTTTCTCTTCTGCCATTGATTTTGCTACTTCAATTACTTTTTGAATATCTTGGCGATTTGCAACATCTACAGCTACTGCTCGTATCCCGTCGGTTTCGTTTGCTTTAATCCATTCAGACGTTTTTTGCGGATCAGCTAAATCTTTTTTCATTAATACTCTCATTTTCGGTTTTTGTTGTAGCACCTGGTGAAGCATCGGATTTTGTGAAGCTAATGGAGCTCTTGCATCGACAAGCTCAATCACAAAATCAACGAGTTTTAATTTTTCTTGAACTTCCCGCCTTGCTTTCGCCATGTGTCCAGGGAACCATTGTATTGTCATCTTTCCACCTCTATTTCACTATTCCTATACGATTTATTGGCCAATAAATCACACTCGCACTGCCTACTAACTCATCATAAGGTATTAACCCCAAATTCCGACTGTCGGTAGAATTGGGGCGATTATCCCCTAATAATAACACATGATTTTCTGGGATAACTTCATGCCCCCCAGGAATATCTTCTAGAGAAAAATCTCTCGTATATCTTTCGCCTTCTTCTAGCCTGGCTAATTCTTCAACGAGATGCGTTTCTTCAATCGGAGAACCATTAA
Organism: Natronobacillus azotifigens; assembly: GCF_026805325.1. GTDB lineage: Bacteria > Bacillota > Bacilli > Bacillales > Amphibacillaceae > Natronobacillus > Natronobacillus azotifigens. The sequence goes on along the minus strand of NZ_JAPRAT010000016.1, from coordinate 73,595 downwards.
TGTATAGAACATCGTCCACATATTCTACTGTTTCCCCTGGTAAGCCTATGACTCGCTTTATGTAATCTTTATCCACGGATGCATGAAAAACAACGACATCAAATCGCTTTGGTTCACTTATACGATAGTTTAACTTGTTAATTACAACATAATCACGGTCTTCTAAGTTCGGTTGCATAGAAGGACCTTCGACAGCTATCGGTATAAATAAAAATGTTCGAACGAGAAAAGTAATGATTACAGCAATAACAAGTGCTTTTATCCAACTTTTCCACTCCTGGTTATTCTGATTTTTTGTCATCTTTTTCCCTCCGATTTACTCTCTTATATTCTACTATATTCCGAAAAGCATTATTTAATCTATAGATGTGAAAAAGGAGCTTGACTATGCAAGCTCCTTCTACATGTAAAATTAGCGAATTTCTTTAATACGTGCTGCTTTTCCACGAAGTTCGCGTAAGTAATAAAGTTTAGCACGACGTACTTTACCGCGACGGCTTACTTCAATCTTATCTACGCGTGGAGAATGTACAGGGAATGTACGTTCAACCCCAACACCGTAAGAAATTTTACGTACAGTAAATGTTTCACTAATGCCACCGTTTTGGCGTTTAATGACAACACCTTCAAACAACTGAATACGCTCACGAGTACCTTCAACAACCTTCACGTGAACCTTCACCGTATCACCAGGACGAAAATCAGGGCGATCTGTACGAAGTTGATCTTTTGTAATTTCTGCAATTAATTCTTGCATATTGTCACACTCCTTCCAAACCAATGCTCATATCAATTAAGTATAACAGCGGAACATCGTTTATATGGCTCAATCTTACTTGAGCACAAAAATCAATATACCATAGTTACCAGTATTATTCAAGCAATAGTTGACTGTTATTTCAACGATCTAGCCATTTTTTTTCTTCATCAGTCAATGGATAATCTTCTAGCAAATCAGGTCTTCTCTCTAGCGTACGTTTGAGGGATTGCTGTTTTCTCCATTTTTCTATTTTTTCATGATGGCCAGATCGTAAAATTTCTGGAACTTCCATCCCTTGAAAAACAGCGGGGCGTGTGTAATGTGGATGTTCCAATAAACCTGTTGAGAAAGAATCTTCGCGAGCGGACTGTTGATTTCCTAGTGCACTCGGTAATAATCGAACTACACTATCAATCACAACCATGGCGCCTAATTCTCCACCTGTTAGAACAAAATCACCAATAGAAATTTCATCGGTTACTAGTTGTTCTCTAATTCTTTCATCATATCCTTCATAATGGCCACAAATGAAAATGAGATGATCTTCTTTTGCCAGCTCTTCTGCTTTTCTTTGGGTAAATCGTTCCCCTTGTGGACACATCAAAACGATGCGAGGAGGTTTTGACTCACTTTGCTTGATCGCGTCAACTGCAGAAAAAATCGGTTGTGGCATCAATACCATACCGGCACCACCACCATACGGATAGTCGTCTACTTTTTGGTGTTTATTTGTTGTATATTGACGAAAATCAATCGTCTGGTAGGTAAAAGCTTGATTTTCCTGTGCTTTTTTCATGATAGAGGACTCCATCACCCCACGAAACATCTCAGGAAACAAGGTTAAAATATCAATTTTCATCATGAGATTAACCCTTCCATTGGTTCGATAACAACTTTCTTTTGTTCCTTATCAACTGTCTTAACGACATCATCAATATATGGAATCAATAAATCTTTTTTGTTAGCATTACGCACAACCCAGACATCATTAGCTCCAGGAGATAAAATCTCAGCAATTTCACCTAATCTTTCTCCCTCTGTAGTTTCTACTGTACAACCAATGATTTCATAATAGAAAAATTCACCTTCCTCAAGTGGTTCCTGTTGTTCTTGAGAAATCATTAGCATGCCTTGTTTCATGCTCTCTACTTGATTAATGGAATCATATCCCTCAAATTGCAACATATCAAACTGTTTATGTTTGCGATGATTTTTTATGGTCAATGGTGTAGGTTCACTCTTTTGATGATCAGAAAAGTATAGCGTGTTTCCTTTTTGAAATCGTTCTTCAAAATCCGTAATACGAACAACTTTTACTTCTCCTTTAATTCCATGGGTGTTAACAATCTTACCAACATTAAAAAATTGCTTTGTCATTATTTCACCTTCTTTTTCAACTAAGTTATTTCATTATTATTAATAATGTTCAAAATGTTATTCTGTTAGAGGTGGGAAGGACAACTAAAAGCAAACTGAAATATCTTGTTACTTAAGATAAGAGAAAACCGGAGAGTTCACGCGATCCTTTTAGACCTTCGTGTACAGCGTAGACTGATGATAGAAAAACGTACCGCTATGGAAATACACTACGCTTTCCCCACAGGAGTCTTCGTGTATTTCCATACCTAGCTTTCAGCGTTATTTCACCTTAGCTCTTTTCCCATGCAAACATTAGTGGAACACTTTGATCTCTCTGCTCCATCCTACAAAAATCTCAGACCGCCAATACGAAATTTCTCCCTATTGATGACACGATACAATTGTAATAAATGTTTTTCAACCCTAATGTAAACTCTTAACCCTTAGTACATCCATTCATATCTTTTTAGAAAAAAATAAACAGTAAGCCGCTTCTCCTTTATTATAGCGCGTTTTCAAAAAGTAAATAAGAAGCAAGCAGGTCGAGGCAACTAAGCTTCTGAGGACCTTAAGAACGTCCAATGAAGAAATGTATTGCTTCTCATTAGCTTATTTCTCGAACTCCTCTTATATATACAGAAAACAGGGAAAGGTTCTCCCCTCCCTGTTCTACATAATGTCAAGATAAATACGTTTTTTAGTATTCGCTCCCGCTGCATAAACAACTGTTCGAATTGACTTTGCAATTCGACCATTCTTTCCGATCACCTTACCAACATCATCGGGGTTCACAGTAAGATGATAAACAATTTTACTTGCTTCTTCCTTACTGTTGACCCGAACATCTTCTGGATGATCGACCAATGGTTGAACGATTGTTTCAATTAAGGCTTCCATGTTATCACAAACCTTTACTTTTGGTTTTTCTGATCGTGGAATTTTTTCATGATGCCTTCATTAGAGAATAAGTTGCGTACTGTATCACTTGGTTTTGCACCTTTAGTCATCCAGTCTAATGCTTTTTCTTCATCTAATTTCACTTCAGCCGGTTTTACTACCGGATTGTATGTGCCAATTTGCTCGATAATACGTCCATCACGAGGAGCACGTGCATCAGCTACTACTACGCGATAAAAAGGGTTACGTTTAGATCCCATACGCTTTAAACGAATTTTTACTGCCATGTTTCGCACCTCCATTACTAAATGTTTTACACAAGTTTAGATTGTATCAGATGTTGAACGGTCTGTAAAGTGTTTTTACATTACATAAAGGGTAAATTTAAACCTTTTTTCTTTTTCCCTTTTTTACCCTTCTGCATACCAGACATCTGTTTCATCATTTTTTTCATTTCTTCAAACTGTTTTAATAAGCGATTTACTTCAGATACTGGTCTACCCGCACCTTTTGCTATCCTTTTTTTTCTACTAGCATTCATAATGCTTGGATCTTCTCTTTCTTTCTTTGTCATCGAGTGAATAATCGCTTCAACATAAACCAGTTGTTTCTCATCAATCTGGGCATTCTTTAACCCTTTCATTTTGTTTGCACCAGGTATCATACCAAGCAAATCTTCAAGGGGGCCCATGCTTTTCACTTGCTCCATTTGATCTAGGAAATCATCAAATGTAAATGTCGCTGAACGCATTTTTTCTTCTAATTCTTTTGCTTTCTTTTCATCTACATTTTCTTGAGCTTTCTCAATCAAACTAAGAACGTCACCCATACCTAATATACGTGATGCCATCCGTTCTGGATGAAACACTTCTAATTCGTCTAATTTCTCTCCCATACCAGCATACTTAATCGGTTTCTGTGTAACTGCACGAATGGAAAGTGCCGCACCACCTCGGTTATCATTATCCAATTTTGTCAAAATGACACCAGAAACAGCCAATTGCTCATCAAAACTTTCGGCAACATTCACCGCATCTTGACCAGTCATGGAATCCACCACTAATAAAATCTCAGCAGGATCAACATTTTCTTTGATCTCTCTCAATTCTGTCATAAGATTTTCATCCGTGTGTAACCGTCCCGCTGTATCAATCAGTACATAATCGTAGTGTTCTTCTTTTGCATGAGCAATTGCATCATTCGCAATATCTACAGGATTAGCATCTGTACCTTTTGAAAAAACCGGTAAATTTAGTTGCTTTCCAATCGTCTCTAATTGATTGATTGCTGCGGGGCGATAAACATCGGCCGCAACAAGCAATGGTTTACGATTATGTTTTTTACGCAATAGATTAGCTAATTTTCCTGTTGTTGTCGTTTTTCCTGCACCCTGCAGTCCGACCATCATAATAACCGTCGGGGGACGCTCGCTTACTGCTATCTTACTTTGTTCCCCACCCATGAGATCCGTTAATTCTTCTTTTACAATTTTAATAATTTGTTGACCAGGCGTTAGACTATTCATTACTTCCTGTCCTACCGCTCGCTCTTTAATCTTTTTAATAAAATCTTTCACTACTTTGAAGTTAACATCAGCTTCCAGTAATGCCAACCTAACTTCACGTGCCATTTCTTTTACATCTTGCTCGCTAACTTTCCCTTTTCCAGTCATTTTCTTGATCGTATTTTGCAAACGCTCTGCTAAACCTTCAAATGCCATAGAGGATGTCCTCCTACTCTAATTCTTTTAATGCTTTCACCAGTTTTTCTGCTTGTAGAAATTCCTGATCGTCCAGGACAGTAACCAGTTGATTTAACAACTCTTGACGTTCCTTGAATTTTTCATATAAATGTAGCTTATCTTCATACGCTTCCAACATAGACTCTGTACGGCGTATGTTATCATAAACAGCTTGCCTTGAAACAGTAAATGTTTCTGATATCTCCCCTAGGGAATAATCTTCAAGGTAATATAGTTCCATATAATTTCGTTGTTTTGGAGTTAATAATGCTTGATAAAAATCAAACAAAAAATTAACACGAGTAGTCTTTTCTAACAATGGCAGCACTCCTTGTTAAGTGAAAAACCTTTACGTTTAGAATACTAGACGATTACTAACTGTTCTGTCAAGGTAATGCCTTTATTCTTTTTCTAACATATCTGAGAATAAACCATATACAAAAGCATGTGGATCAAATTTTTCCAAATCATTCATTTGTTCACCTAACCCTACATACTTAACAGGAATTTTTAACTCCTTACGAATCGCCAGTACAATACCACCCTTAGCCGTTCCATCTAACTTCGTTAACACAATACCTGATACGTCTGTTGCTTGTGAAAACGTTTTGGCCTGGCTTAATGCATTTTGTCCAGTTGTCGCATCTAGAACAAGCAATACTTCATGAGGAGCACCGGGGATTTCACGCTCAATCACTCGCTTCACCTTGGAAAGCTCATTCATTAGATTTACTTTGTTTTGTAATCGTCCAGCAGTATCACACAACAGAACGTCCACACCGCGAGATTTAGCTGCTTGAATTCCATCATAGATCACTGCAGCTGGATCACTACCTGCATTATGTTTGATGACATCAACCTCTGCCCGCTCACCCCAGACTGCTAATTGCTCAATCGCACCTGCCCGGAAAGTATCCCCAGCAACCAAAAGGACCTTTTTGCCTTGTTGTTTTAACTGGTGCGCCATCTTTCCTATCGTGGTGGTTTTTCCTACCCCATTAACACCGACAAATAAAAAGACTGTAAGACCGTCAGATTGCATGTTTACGGGAGCTTCTGCTGTGTTGTCTTCATCCGCATATATTTCTACCAATTTTTCTGAAATAACTTCTCGTAAATCTGCAGCGTCCTTAATGTTTTGACGTTTCGCTTCCATTTCTAATTCTTCGATTAAATCCATAACCGTCATCACACCGACATCGGCTTGAATCAGTACTTCTTCTAGATCTTCAAAGAATTCTTCATCTATTTTTCGATAGCGAGCGACCAAATCGTTTAATTTCGTTGAAAATGAACTTCTGGTTTTCTCTAAGCCTGACTTATATTTATTGGACACTTCTGTAGTTTCTGCGGAAGAAGTAAATTTTTCTTTCAACTTTTTAAAAAAACTCATACCATTTCCCACTTTCTAACGTTTGCTTTATGATTTTAGTAACTCTTTCGTTTCTTCTAGTTTCACCGAAACAAATCGCGATACACCTGATTCCTGCATGGTCACACCATATAGAACATCAGCACCTTCCATTGTACCTTGTCGATGTGTGATTACAATAAATTGTGTCTTTTCACTATAATCTTTTAAATAATTCGCAAATCGATTAACGTTCGCTTCATCTAATGCTGCTTCTACCTCATCAAGTACACAGAAAGGAACTGGCCGCACTCGTAAAATAGCAAATAACAAGGCTATTGCTGTCAATGCCCGTTCTCCTCCAGATAACAAAGCTAGTTGTTGAGCTTTTTTTCCTGGTGGTTGTGCCTTAATTTCTACCCCTGTGGATAAAAGGTTAGATGGGTCCGTTAACGTTAAAGCAGCGTGACCACCACCAAATAATTGCTGAAAAACAATAGAAAATTCTTCCTTAATTTGAGAGAATGTCTCGTCAAATCTCCGTTCCATTTCTTCGTCCATCTCAGCAATAACATCATACAGCGTAGCTTTGGCAGAAACTAAATCTGTTTGCTGATCTGTAAGGAATTGATAACGTTCTGCTATTCGCTCATATTCATCAATTGCCCCTAAGTTCACCGTGCCTAGTTCATCAATCGTCCGTTTAATTAATTTGACTTGTTGTCGGGATTCTTTAATGTTTTCCGCTTTCGGATAAGTCTCTTTTACTTTCTCAAAACTTATTTCATATTCCGTTTGTAGATGATCTAGCCTATTTTCTAATTCAACGTCTAATCGGTTCGCTTTCACCTCATAACTCTGCAACTTTTCCCGTAATGCTTGTCGTTGGTTCTGAACTGTCTTTACTTCACTTTCAGCAGTTGAGAGCCACGTGGTTAAGTCTAAACGTTGGTTACGATAATCTTGAATCGCAGCTAATGTCTGTTGCTTTTCACCTTGCTTCTGCTCTATCTCATGATCAACATCACTTATTGTGCGTTGACTTTGCTCTAACTGAGCTAATTCTTCCAGTTCTTTGGACAATTTAGCTTTCGTTGCTTGAAGTTCCTCTAATCTTGATCTCAGTTGCGCTGTTTTGTCCGTTTGATTTTCTACTTTCGTAGTTTGTTGAGCTAATTGTACTTGCAATTGATGATATTGCTGCTGAATGGAATCCTTATTCTTTTCCTTATTTTCTTTTTCTTTCGTTAAATATTCAATTTGGGCTTGCAAATCAATAACTTGCCTCTTTAACTCCTCTAACGCTTGTTCTTTTTCTTGTTTAGATTGGATCAATGTTTTTCTATCTTGATCTACTTGCACGTTATCTTGGTCATAGATACGCATATGATCATCATGGTGACGAAGATTTATTGTCACTTCTGCAATTCTTGATTGTAAATCAATTTGCTTTTCTTTCAATTTCGTATGTTGTTCTGTTTGTCTAGCGAGGTCTTTTTGCAGCTCTGCTACCTTTGCTTTTTTACTTGAGAGCTTTTCTTCATAAAGTGACGTTCTTTTCTCTGTGTCTGCTAACTTATCTGTTATTTCTTTTAAATCCTTCTCACGGGTAAACAAAGATTGATTGGTGTTTTTCTTTGCCCCACCAGACATAGAACCACCAGGATTGACTACATCTCCATCTAGGGTTACAATCCGATACCGACGTTCTAATAAAGAAGCTAGCTCATTTGCATCTTTTAATGTTTTTGCTAAAATAGTCGTTCCAAGTAAATTGCTAACAATCACATGATATTTTTGATCGTATTCAATTAAGTCACTTGCAACTCCTACAAATCCATCAATATCTTTAATTCGTGTTAATAAGGCAGATGGAACATTTTTTGCTCTCATCGTCTGTAGAGGCAAGAAGGTTGCTCGACCATTATTTGATTGTTTTAAATAGTGAATTGCCTGCCTTGCTGTTTTTTCATCATCCACAACAATATGTTGCGCCTGACCTCCAAGCGCTGTTTCCAACGCACTTACATACTGATCCGGCACTTGTAATAATTCAATGACTGCACCGTGAACCCCAGTCAACTTATGATCATCACGCGCCTTTAACACTGCTTTTACACCATAAAAGAAACCTTGGAAATCTTCTTTCATTTCTTCCAGCATTTCTTTTCGTGATTTGATTTTCTCTAAATACTGATAACCTTGTTGTAATTTAGCTTGCATAGCTTGAATCTCATTTTCTTGATCAAGCAAGTGCTGTTGTATCTGTTTTCGTTTCTGTTCTTTTGCTTCAAACAATTGCACTTGCTCTTCTTGTTCTGCTTGTAATGATTCTAATTCTTGGGCTAGTTGGTTTCTTTCTTTTCGTTGCAAGTCTAACTTATGTTGTTGATTGTTTTTACGTTGTTCTAATTGTGACAATTGCTGCTCGATTGATTGTTGAGCATTACGATTGGCAGCCTGTTCATTTAATAATTCAATATAATCACTTTTCAACAATTCAATTTGGGCTTCCATATCTTCAACACTAACATCCAATTTATTCTTACATTCGTTTAATGCTTCTTCTGTCTTTTTCTTTATTGATTGTAAAGCAAATAGTTCCTCTTGCTCTTTTTCGCTAAGATTTGCATGTTCCGTAATCGTTTCATCGATGGTTGCAAGTTCTTGTGCTAATTTTTGTTTATTATTCGTTACATTTTTTGTTCGCTCAATTAGCAAATTTTTGTTACCGGTTAACTTTTCTAGTTCTTCAGTTAAAGATAACAGTTGTTGCTGTAAACCTTCAATTGCTTGATCCAATCTTTGAATCTTCACTTGTTCTTCCTCAATTAAAGCAGATTTCTTTTGGATAGTACTAGTAATCGTTGTGTCATCCTGCTTTAGTTGATCAATGTTTTTCAAATAATGTGACCATTCACTATGTAACTCTAGTATTTCTGCGTGTAATAATGCAATCTCAGTATTGGTCAATAGCTCTTTTTGTGTTAAATATTCCTTCGCTATAGACGCCTGTTGCTGCAAAGGTTCTAACTGCCCCTCAATTTCATAGATAATGTCTTCTACTCGATTCAGGTTTTCTTGTGTTTCTGCTAATTTGTATTCTGCTTTTTTCTTACGATTTTTGTATTTTAGAACGCCAGCAGCTTCTTCAAAAATCGTCCGTCGTTCTTCTGCTTTCGAACTTAATATTTCTTCGACTTTCCCTTGACTTATAATCGAAAAAGCTTCACGACCAAGCCCCGAATCCATAAATAAATCAATAATATCTTTTAATCGACACGATTGTTTATTAAGATAGAACTCACTTTCCCCTGAACGGTAAACACGTCTAGTTACACTCACTTCTTGATAGTCAACAGGTAAAGTTCTCGCTTGATTATCAAGTACTAGTGTCACTTCAGCAACATTTAAAGGTTTTCTTGTATCACTACCTTGAAAAATAATGTCTTCCATCTTTGTTCCGCGTAATGATTTCGCCGATTGTTCTCCTAATACCCAACGGATAGCGTCTGTAACATTACTCTTGCCACTTCCATTAGGACCAACGACTGCCGTAACTCCAGGAACAAAGTCTACCGAAATACGCTCAGCAAATGATTTAAACCCTACAGATTCTAATTTTTTTAGGAACATATATTTTCACCTATTTCATGAGACAATTTACTTACTTTTTGATTCACCACTTTGTAATTTCAACCAATCTATTTTACCATAAAGATGGAGGAGTTAGAAGTTTAGATTAAACGAGGAGTGATCACATGGATTTAAATGAAGCAAGCGAGGCGAATTTGCAATATATACTAAAAGAGATAGGTACACAGCTCGGAGTCGTCAATAGTTCCCTATTAGATGCGGATGATTATGACCTATCTAAATATGACGAGTTAAAAATGCTCTATGATTTATTGCAACAGAAAAAGCATTTAAGTGTATCCGAAACACAAGCTTTCATTGAGGAGTTAGCAAAAACACGCAAATAATTCATTGAAATCGTTGGCTCGTTTTTACGAAATTTTTCATAGAAACTAGCCAACGCTTCATTTATTTTTGGCTTTTTTTCTTCTTGTGATAATCCAACGCTTTTTTCGCCGCCCGTTGTTCTGCTTCTTTTTTTGTTCGCCCTTCTCCAATCCCACTAATTTCTTGATTGACTCGAACATGTGCTACAAACTCACGGTCATGTGCGGGGCCATTTTCTGCAACAATGTCGTAATCAATTACTGCATCTTTATTTTGTTGAATAAGCTCTTGCAATTGACTCTTATAATCAAGTGCATGAGAAAAAGCACCATCTGCAATTTTCGGATAAACATACTGATCTAAGAATTTTATCACTTCTTGAAAACCTTGATCTAAATAAAGTGCACCAATAAACGCCTCAAATACATCAGCTAATAGAGCCGGTCGTTTCCTTCCTCCCGTTCGTTCTTCTCCTTTTCCTAACAAAACATAACGGTCAAAATGAAGATCCGTTGCAAAACTCACGAGTGCTGGTTCACAAACAATCGATGCGCGCATTTTAGTTAATTCACCTTCAGCTCTATTCGGATACTTTCGATATAAATATTGAGATATCCCTAATTCTAATACAGCATCTCCGAGAAACTCGAGTCTTTCATTGTCTTGATAAATACGGTTTTTATGTTCATTAACATAGGAGGAATGGGTAAATGCTTGTTGTAGAATAGTTTGATCGTTAAAGGTTATCGCTAATTGTTTTTGTAATGGTTGAAAATCCAATATTCTTCCCCTCCTTAACTAGGCAATTTGTTTCTCCCTATACTAACACGAACGATGGTAATGAAAAAGTGCAAAAGTCTCGCTAATTAGGCGAGACTTTCTCCTATTTTAAGCTTGGCTGTCTATGTAAGTAACAGCATCGCCTACCGTTTCAATTTTTTCAGCTTCCTCATCCGCGATTTCCATGTCAAACTCATCTTCAAGTTCCATTACAAGCTCAACCACGTCTAATGAGTCTGCTTCTAGATCTTCTTTAAAAGAAGCATCCATTGTTACTTTTTCTTCCTCAACATCTAGACGATCTACGACGATCTTCTTTACACGATCAAAAGTATCTGCCATTTCCTTTCACCCCCTTTCAAGTTACATATGCTTTTTTACATTACCATACCACCATCTACTTGTATAGTTTGCCCTGTAATATAATTTGCATCTTCTGAAGCTAGAAAACGAACTGTTTTTGCAATATCCTCACTAACTCCAAGCCGTTGTAGTGGAATCATTTTTAATAACTCTTCACGCATCTCTTCGGGCAATTGGTCTGTCATATCTGTTGTAATGAAACCTGGTGCAACAGCGTTAACTAAAATATTCCTTGGGGCTAATTCTTTTGCTGCGGTTTTCGTCATACCAATTACACCAGCCTTTGCCGCAACATAATTAGCTTGTCCCGCATTACCACTGATGCCAACAACAGATGCGATATTGATTATTTTACCACTACGTTGCTTCATCATTTGTCTAGTGACAGCCTTCATACAAAGAAATACACCTTTTAAATTTGTTTGAATGACTTCATCAAATTCTGTTTCTTTCATCCGCATTAATAAATTATCTCTTGTAATCCCAGCATTATTAACCAAGATATCTAATTGACCGAAAGAATCAATTACTTGCTTAATCATTGATTTTACTTCTGTCTCACTACTAACATTCGCTTGAATTTTAATTGCCGATACGCCCATTGCTTCGATTTCTTCTACTACTTCTTGCGCTTTCTCTTCATTACCTGCAAAGTTAACAGCTACTTTGACTCCGTTTCTTGCGAGTTCAAGCGCAACTGCGCGTCCAATTCCACGCGAACCTCCAGTTACTAATGCTACTTTCTCTGAAAACATTACGATTCCTCCTTATACCATTCAACAAATGCTTGCACTGAAGCTGGATCTTGGATCGAAAAAGTTTTTGTTCTACGATTTATTTTTTTTACTAGTCCAGTTAGCACTTTTCCGTTCCCTAATTCAACGATCGCATCGTATTGTTCAGTAAGTAATTGTTCAATAATTTCTTGAAATCTCACCGTTGAATATAGTTGTTTAACAAGTAACTGTTTGATTTCTTCTTTATCTTGAGCTATATTCGCTGTAACATTTGCATAGAAAGGTAATTGGGCATCAGAAATATTCACGTTTTCCAATTGATTAGTAAACTCATCGGCTGCTTTCTTCATTAAGGAAGAATGAAAAGGACCACTAACATTTAGTAGAATAACTCGCTTTGCACCTGCCTCTTTTAATGTTTCAGCAGCTGTCTCCACCGACAACTTTGTTCCAGAGATTACAATTTGTCCAGGACAGTTTAAGTTAGCGATTTCAAGCGGTTCGTTTGTTTCTTCCGTGATTTTTTGTAAGTGCTGTTCTAAAACATGTTGTTCCATACCTAGAACCGCTGCCATTGCACCTGCTCCTGCAGGATATGCTTGTTCCATTAATTCTCCACGTTTTTGTACTAACTGCAATGCATCCGTCCATTCAAAGACACCTGCCGCTACTAACGCACTATACTCACCTAAACTATGTCCCGCAACTGCATCTGGTACAATGTTCTGATCTGCTAATACCTTCGTAACAGCAGTACTCATCAATAGTAAAGCTGGTTGAGCATTCCTTGTTTCTGTCAACTGTTCTTCAGGGCCTTGAAGCATTAACTCACTCAACGGAGTTTGCAAAGCTTGATCTGCCTGATCAAACAACGCTTTAACTAATGAGTATGTTTCTAACAATTCTTTTCCCATACCCACTTGTTGCGAACCCTGTCCGGGGTAAATAAAAGCTACTCGCTTCATATTATTCCTCCTCACCATCTTTCATCAAGGCTACTGTCTCTTCGATAGTTTTGGTTACATCATTCTCCACCATGTAACATGCCTGTTTGATTGCGCTATAGATCGCACGTCCATTTGAGGATCCATGTGCTTTTATAACAGGGGCTGCTAAACCGAACAATCCTGCTCCACCATGTTCAGCATAGTCTAGTTGATTCTTTAGTTGTTTAAGATCTGATTTAATCACACTTGCCGCTAATTTAGTTTTCAGGCTAGACATCAGGGGTTTCTTCAGCATAGAAAACATTGTTAATGCGGTGCCTTCCACTGTCTTTAACGCAATATTCCCACTAAATCCGTCTGTTACAACGACATCAGCTACACCTTCAAGTAAATCTCTTGATTCCACATTTCCGATAAAATGGATCGGCGCTTCCTCTAATAAAGAAAATGCCTGTTTTGTTAATTCATTCCCTTTTCCATTTTCCGTGCCGACATTCAACAAGCCCACTCGTGGTTTCTTTATTTCACGAACTTTTTCACTATAGATAGAGCCCATAATCGCATATTGAACGAGATGCTTTGGTTTCGCATCCATATTCGCTCCAACATCTAATAATAAAAACCCTCTTTGATCGGTTGTAGGTAAAGTAGGGCTAAGTGCAGGACGTTCTATTCCTTTAATACGTCCTACTTGAAACAAACCTGCACTCATTAACGCACCTGTGTTCCCAGCAGATATACATGCATCAGCTCGCCCTTCTTTTACTTCGTTTGCCATTAATACCATCGATGCATCTTTTTTTCGACGTACTGCACGGACAGGTTCGTCATCCCCAGTAATAACAGTCGTTGTATGTATAATTGTAATATTTGTTTGGTCAGAAAGATGTTCTTTTATCTTTGCTTCATCACCGACTAAAATCACTTCCAGTTGATCGATACTCTTTACTGCTTCGATAGCACCTTCTACTACAGCTTTTGGAGCATGGTCACCGCCCATAGCATCAATTACTATTTTCATCTTGCAACTCCCCCTTATTTTCTGTAGATCGAAACATAAGAAAACTTCCAGAGAACACAACTTCATTTTCCACAAAACTATCTACTTGGACGGTTGTTCGTTGTTTACGGTCTGTCCCCAAGACAGTTGCTTTAGCAATGACACGCTCTCCTTGTTTCACTTGTCTTGAAAATTTAATCTCTGCTTTTGCAGTCAAGGCCAATTCATCATCAATGACTGCAACTGCTAACGAGTTTGCTTGTGCGAATAAATGATGCCCTCTCGCAATGTCATTTCTGGAAAAAACGTGCTCGTTTCTTATGTCTAATATGGAGATTGCACGTTGGTCTAATTCAAGGTCAATAATCTCACCAATTACTTCATCAATTGGCAGCGCTTTTACTGTTTCATTCCACTGGTCTGTAGCTACCGATTTAATTCGTTCCCTTAACTCCGGTATCGACAACTCCATTCGATCGAGACGAATGGTTTGAATACTCACACCAAACTGTTGCGCTAATGCCTCATCTGTAATAAAAGGCATCTCCTCTATTTTTGTACGAAGTTGTTCCTGTCGAGCCTTTTTTGATAATTTCACGGTTCCACCACCCATTCTTTCTTCAGTAAAACTTATGTAATAACGCCCCTTAAGACTAGGTACTAATAGTAATATATAATACACAGATAAAAGATGCAAGCATCTTCTTAATCCAAAGACGTGCTTTTTTCCATGAGTTCCTTTTCGAGGTAGCTTTTCAATGCTTGGTATTTAGGGTCATTTTCTAGTTTTTCATCATATATTATTGTCTGCGCGTCATTACGGGCAGTTTCTAATGCACGATAATCATGAACAATATCTGCAAGTTGAAACTCTGGTAATCCACTCTGTTTTTTTCCAAAAAAATCACCCGGGCCACGTAATTCTAAATCCTGTTCAGCTAACTCAAAACCATTTGTTGTTTCCGTCATGATGCGCATCCGCTCTTTCCCTATATCTCCTTTTGGATCGGCAATTAAGATACAATAGCTCTGGACGTCACTTCGACCTACTCTCCCCCTTAATTGGTGTAATTGAGATAACCCGAATCGCTCCGCGTCATAAACTACCATTACGGTTGCGTTTGGTACATTCACACCTACCTCCACAACAGTTGTCGCTACAAGTACTTGTAGTTCATTATTTGCATACTGTTGCATCACGATCTCTTTTTCTTCGTTTGAAAGTCTACCATGTAATAAACCAACATTAATTTTATTGTCCAATGTTGTTTGCAACTGATGATATAATTCAACAGCATTTTGAATATCTAATTTTTCGGATTCTTCAATTAATGGACAGATAACGTACGCCTGATGTCCTTGATTAATTTCTTTTTCAATAAATCGTAAAATACGTGGTAACATCGATTCTTTTACCCAAAAAGTTTCAATTGGTTTTCTACCAATTGGCATCTGATCAATTTGAGAAACATCCATATCACCATAACTAGTGATTGCAAGCGTTCTAGGAATTGGTGTTGCCGTCATAAATAATACATCTGGATCCATGCCTTTTGCACGCAATGCTTTTCGCTGGTTTACTCCAAATCGGTGCTGTTCATCAACAACAACTGTGCCTAGCTTAGCAAAATGAACCTCATCTTGGATTAGTGCATGCGTTCCAATCAGAATATCGATTTGCCCATTTTGTAGTCTTTGCAAAGATTCCTTTCGCTTTTTCCCTTTAATCGAACCAGTTAACAATTCCACATTTCCAAAGTCAGCAAATAACCCAACAAAGGATTGATAGTGTTGTTCGGCTAATATTTCAGTTGGAACCATCAGTGCCCCTTGGTTTCCAGCTGTAATGGAAGCATAGAGAATAATGGCAGCAACTGCTGTTTTCCCTGACCCAACGTCTCCTTGTAACAACCGATGCATCCGATAAGGAGATTTCAAATCGGTTAAAATTTCACTTAAAGATCGTTGTTGAGCCTGCGTTAATTCAAATGGCAATAACTGAATGAAATTCGTTACTTTTTCTTGATGATACTGTTGGCTATTTCCAGTCGTTCTTTCCCGATTTAGCTTTCGCAATTGTTGCATTTTCAGTTGAAACAGCAAAAGTTCTTCATAGATCATCCTTCTTTTTGCTTGTTTTACCATTTCAAATTCACTCGGAAAATGTATTTCCTTTATTGCATCACGACGATTCAATAACTTATATTCTGTTAAAAATTCATCTGGAAGTATTTCTACAATGTCAGCATAGTATTGTTCAAGTGCTTGATGAACTGCTTTTTTAAAAGTCGTCGATTTTATTACTTGTTTTAAAGAATATACCGGTTGAATTGGTTCTTCTACATTCGCTTGTCCTTTTTTATAATGAGTGACGGTTATCTGCAACCGATGTTGATCCCATTTTCCAGTTAATGTGACCATTTCTCCAGGTTGCAAATGTTTTTTTGCAAACGCTCGATTAAACATAATTGCTTTTATCACTACCTGTTCAACTTGTACATGAACCGTTAATCGAGATTTTTTTGGACCATAATAAGTTACGATCGGCTCGCCAATAACTTCCCCTTCTATCGTTGCTTTTTCATCATGAATAAGTTCATTAAGTGGCTTAACTTGATAATTATCATACCGAGAAGGAAAGAAAAATAAAAGATCCTCTACAGTAAATATATTTAATGTTTCTAACTGCTCCTGCAGAGCAGGTCCTACACCTTTAATGTTATCAACCGATCGTTCTATCACTTTTCTTACACATCCTCTTCTGAATTACGATAATACTTAGCTGCTATTGCTTTTCCAGTTGGAGTTGCAGCTAATCCTCCTTCCGCTGTTTCCCGCAATGAACTTGGCATTTGTTTTCCAATACGATACATTGCCCCAATTACTTCATCACATGGTATTTTACTTACTACGCCTGCCAATGCCATATCAGCAGACACAATGGCATTTGAAGTACCAATAGCATTTCGTTTTACACAAGGAACTTCTACTAAGCCTGCGACAGGATCACAAACTAACCCTAGCATGTTTTTTAACGTAATCGCAAATGCATCTGCACTTTGTTGTGGAGTGCCTCCTGCCATTTCAACTACTGCTGCAGCAGCCATTGCCGCTGCGGAACCAACCTCCGCTTGACATCCACCTGCCGCTCCAGAAATAAAAGCATTATTCGCAACGACAAATCCAAATGCACCGGCAGTAAACAGAAAATTAATCATCTGCTCTCTCGTTGGGTTTAGCCGCTCTTTCACTGAAAATAAGGCACCTGGGACACAACCAGCACTTCCAGCAGTGGGTGTAGCACAAATAATCCCCATTGCTGCATTTACCTCATTTGTTGCAATAGCTTTACTTACAGCATCTAATAATAATGTACCTGATAATGGTTCATTTGTCTCGAGATATTTTTGCAAAAGTAGTGCATCACCACCAGTTAAACCAGAATGTGATTGCACTCCTTTTAATCCCCGCTCAATTGCTTGCTCCATTACGGATAGATTTTTATCCATACGATTGATGATTTCTTCTTTTGATTGATCATGCAGGTCCATTTCTTGAAAAATCATCACTTCTGCAATCGATTGGTTATCTTTCTTTGTCTTTTCCAATAATTCTGCGACAGTACGAAACATACGCTTCCCTCCACATATATCATTTTCTTTTAAGCATAAAGTGAATTAATCAACAATTTTAGCAATTTTAAGAATATGTTTGGCTTTTCTTAATTCTTTCTCTACTTCTATATCTATTTTTTGATCCATTTCGATAGTCATCAATGCTTCTTTACCTATATCTTTGCGAGCAACTTCCATACGACCAATATTTATTTCATGTTTTGCTAATATCTTTGTCACAGAAGCAATGGCACCAAAACGATCGTTATGCATAATCAATACAGCAGGGTGGTTTCCTGAAAGGTGTAAATTAAAACCATTTAATTCTGTTATCTCTACTTTACCACCACCAACTGAAATACCGACTAGTTCTAAACTTTCCTTTCCGTCACTCACTTTTATTCTAACAGTATTCGGATGATTAACAGCAGTATTCTCTTCAATAAAATGGAACTTCAACCCTTGTTCTTCAGCTAACTGAAAGGCATTAGGAATCCTTTGATCATCTGTGTCAAGATCTAGTAAACCCGCAACAATTGCAACATCAGTTCCATGTCCACGGTAAGTCTTAGCAAAGGATCCATAAAAATGAATGTCTGCAAAAACTGGATTTCCACCAAACAAGTGACGTGCTGCCCTACCGATCTTAACCGCTCCTGCGGTATGTGAACTTGATGGTCCAATCATAACTGGTCCGATAATATCAAATACAGAATTATATTTAACCAAAAAATCACCTCATTATTTTTTTACTTTGGGATCGTTCCCTTTAATATTGTTAGCCAAGGCTACTCTTTCTATCGTTTCATTTTTGTTAATGATAATCAAGCGTTTGAGAAGTTAATATTACAATCTTTTTTAGATAATATTTGAGTTATTTATTCGAACTTTATAAACCTTTTTTTATAAACACTTTCAAGAAAAATTCAGCTTTTCAAAAATTACAGTTGACACAAACAGCGCAGTAAGTGCTCCTATCTCGCTACGTAAACCAAGGCTTTCCCTTTCCACGGGTACGGCTTCAGCTAACTTCTCCAAGAAAAACCACTTGGAGAAGTGGATCTTCAGCTCGTACTGTTCCCGTAGGAGTGTCAAGCCTTTGTTTACTTCGCTAGTTAGTGATAGTGTATAGGCAGACAATCAAATGATGTTGTCTTTGTTTTAATCTACATGCAATTTGTATAGAGAAATTCTTGAGACACTTTTTTATCTATAATCCACCAATCATGCGGTAATTTGATTAAAAACCTTCATCAAGCGTATCAAATAAAATTGGCGACACTCCAGCAGGAAAAGCGAGAGCTTCAGCTAACTCGGAAGTGTATTTCTTCCGAGTTAGCTGAAGCCGCGCCCTGCGGAAAGGGAGTCAATTTCATTTGAGGAGCGGAATAAAAGCTGTCCATTAATGCACAATTTACAGAAACTATTCTTTAACGAGAGTTTTTAAAGAGAGTTTCATTTGATTTGTCATGAAAAATAGCGTCCGTGAGATTTACTCACCGACGCTATTTATTATACAACCTCAATTCTTATTCTAATGAAAATATATAAGAATAAATAGGTTGATTTCCTTTGTGTACTTCTACTTCTATATCTTCGTACTCATTTTCTATATACTCCACTATCCCTGAAGTTTCTTCATCAGATGCATCTTCGCCTTGCAATATTGTGATAATTTCCTCATCGTCCGTAATCAATTCAGCAATTAACTGCTTAGCTACTTGCATTTTATCCGGATCAGTGGCCTTTATTTTACCATCAGCCAGCCCCATGAAATTGCCATTTTCAATCGTTAATCCATCAATCTGAGTATCTCTAACCGCATAGGTGATTTGACCAGTCTTAACAAGACTAGACGCTTCTATCATATTTTCTTTGTTTGTCTGTAACGTCTCTTCAGGACGAAAAGCAAGTAGTGCACTCATCCCTTGAGGAATTGTTTTTGAAGGTACCACAACAACTTCACCTTCACTTAATTCTGCTGCTTGTTCAGCAGCCATTATGATGTTTTTATTATTTGGTAAAATAATCGTCTTTTTAGCATTTGCTTTTTCAATGGCTTTTGTAATGTCTTGAGTGCTTGGATTCATGGTTTGACCACCTTGTAAAACAACAGTGGCACCAAGACTTTTCAGCAATTCTTCAATACCATCTCCCATTGCTACAGAAACAATGGCAAAATCTTGTTTTTCTGCTGGCTTTTTTGGTGACTCATTTTTGTTACCAACGATAGAAGTGTGTTGTTCACGCATGTTTTCTACCTTCAAACTGATAAAACTACCAAAACGTTGACCTAAATTAAGCGCTTGACCAGGATATTCCACGTGTACGTGCACTTTAACCACTTCATCATCAGAAACAACCAACAAAGAATCTCCTAATTCACTCAACTCTTGTCGAAATACCTCTTCATCATATGGATGTTCTTCCAATTTATCTGATTCAAATTTCACCATGAATTCTGTACAATAACCAAATTCAATATCCTCCGTTGACATAAAGTCTTGAGCGGATTTATGATGTTCTGCATTTACCATATCATCCATTTGAACCGTTTCGTTTGATTCCGGTAATGCTTCACCTTTCAAGGATGCTAAGAAACCTTCATATATGATCACTAATCCTTGTCCACCACTATCCACTACTCCAACTTCTTTAAGTACTGGCAATAGTTCAGGTGTGTGTGCTAATGATTTTTTCGATTCAATCACTACTTTTTCCATAAAGTCAACCATATCGTTTGCAGAATTCGCAATTTTTTCTGCTTGATTTGCCGTATCTTTTGCAACAGTTAAAATTGTTCCCTCTACAGGTTTAATAACAGCCTTATAAGCTGTACTAACCCCACCTTGTAGTGCAGCCGCAAATTCAACAGGTCCTATTTCCTTAGCTCCATTCAGACCTTTAGAAAAACCCCGAAACAACTGAGACAAAATAACCCCAGAATTCCCTCTCGCCCCCATAAGTAAACCTTTAGCGAATGCTTCTGCTACTTCACTAACAGTACCTTTTGAAAGATTTTTCACTTCATTTGCTCCTGATGTCATCGACAAATTCATATTTGTACCCGTATCACCATCTGGAACTGGAAATACATTTAATGCATCAATCATGTTTGCATTATTCGTCAGATGATTAGCACCAAGTAAAATCATCTCTGCAAACTTAGTACCTTCTATCTTTGATACTACCACAACAACTTCCTCCCTTATTTCCTCAGCAAAAATCCAAGCAATTTTAGTGGATTAACGTCAATTATTCTGACTGGACACGAACACCTTGGATAAAGATATTTACTGCGTTAATTGGTAACCCCAACGTTTTATCTAGTGTATATTTAACTTGTGATTGGACATTGTGTGCGATCTCCGAAATTTTCGTTCCATAACTAACAATAATATACATATCGATGGTAATCTCGTCACCTTCTTGCTTTACAACAACACCCTTAGCAAAATTTTCTTTACGCAATATTTCTGCTATGCCATCTTTCAGCTGGTTTTTTGAAGCCATACCAACTATTCCATAACATTCAATTGCTGCACCACCAGCAACTGTCGCAATAACTTCATTGGTGATTGTTACTCGTCCATCTTTTGTAGTTAATTCAATTGACATAAATTAACCTCCTTAATTATATCTTCACTTTCATTAATACGTAATTTTCACCGACATAAACATAGTCTTTTCTTTTATGGACGCTATTAAAAAAAGCATGCCCCATTTGCCACTAAATATTTTACAACAATTATTTCATAGAGAAAAGGATATTTATCAATTTATTTGCTTAAAATTGATGGTAAGTTAAATAAGTCCCCTTATACAATGGACGAAAATTTAGTTTCTGTCAAGTGATTGCGCTTTATTATAAGCAATCACTTGTTATCATTCTTCAGGTACACCTTAAGTTTTTCGGTATTTTAAAGTAGTAATTGCAATATCTAATCAACTATGATAAATTAGATAAGTATGAAATGAGATAGATGTATGTGGGAGGGATTAATATGAGTCGTAAATGTGTGATCACTGGACGTAAAACTAGCGCTGGAAACAATCGTTCACATGCTATGAATGCAAATAAACGTCAATGGAAAGCAAATGTTCAAAAAGTACGCATTATGGTAGACGGTAAACCGAAACGTGTTTATGTGTCTGCTCGTGCATTGAAATCTGGTAAAGTTGAACGTGTTTAATTTTCGTTAATTATATACGTTTCAACAAAAAAGCACCTATATTGAATAGGTGCTTTTTTGTTACTTTTTTAAGCAACCCCATCAATCATTTGATTTTGATTGCTTATTAAACGTACCCATCACTACACGTACAAAGCTACCAAGAAACTTTGGGAGTTTAATCGTATAAAACTTCAATAGAACCCCTCCTCTTTAAGCCTATCAAAAATAAACATCTCAGCTTATTCTATGTTGCACTTACAAATTAAGTACATCACGACTCTTTACCACTATTAATATGCCTGTTCGAAAAGAAAAAGTACCTATTTTTGAAATCAAATGATTAGAAAGACAACGCGTAGAGCCCAAGCTTATTCCCTCATCCTGTAGTGGATAATAAAAACCTGTGAGCGTAAGTCCTTCCACTTCTCCACCAAATGGAAGAAAAGATATGGACATATCTTGTTCTTCTCTTTCTATTTGATAAGTGCCAGGCCTATAAAGTGCTAACTGATTTTGTTTATCAATAATCGTAGCCTTAACATTCATTTCTTGAATCTTGTATAGTAATTGTATGTTCCCTAATTCATGATCGATTCTACCACCTGTTGCACCAAACAAATAGATAATAGCTGGCTTTAGCTGAATAGCGTGATCAATTGCTAACTCTAAGTCCGTTTCGTCTTTCTCAAGAGGGAAAATTTCTATTCTATCCGCATAATCTTGCAATTTTTCAATCGATTTATGTGTAGCGGAATCAAAGTCTCCAATAGCTAAATGGATCGGTAACTGATGATCAATCAAACATTCAATCCCCTTATCCGCCGCTATCCATATATCCACTTTGTGTTGGTACTCTTTTAAATTTGGGATGAACTCTCCCGGTCCTCCTGCAACGATGGCAATATTTTTCATCTATTATCCAAACCTCTCTACTTCTTGGATACCGATTGCTTAATTTCATCGATTGCTTTTTTACGATCTTGTTGATTAAAAATGGCACTTCCTGCTACTAGCACATCAACACCTGCATCGACACATAACTTCGCGGTTATCGGATTGATCCCACCATCAACTTCAAATAAAATATCAAGAGCTAGGTCTTTTCTCCATTGATTTACTTTGCGAATTTTGTCTAAGACACGATGAATAAAAGTCTGACCTCCAAAACCAGGATTTACTGTCATGAATAAAATTAGATCAACATCAGGTAAAATGGGATAAAGGGCTTCTGCTGGTGTGGCAGGATTAACTACAACACCAGCTTTCACTCCACGCTCTTTTATCGCAGCTACTGTCCGATGCAAGTGCGGACAAGCCTCTACATGAACAGAAATAATATCTGCTCCAGCATCAGCAAATGCGTCAATATACTGATCTGGATTGGTGATCATTAAATGGACATCTAAAGGAAGGGATGTGACTGGTCGAATTGCTTCTACTACTAATGGACCTATTGTAATGTTCGGAACAAAATGTCCATCCATTACATCTACATGGATATAATCTGCCCCTGCTTGTTCTACTTCAGCAATATCTGCTCCTAATTTTGCAAAATCAGCAGATAAAATCGATGGTGCGATTTTTGTCATTATCTAATACCTCGGCTTTCTACTCTGGATTTCTTGGTAAAATTGCAGGTAGTGCTGATACCGGAAATCAGCTATTTGATCTTCATTTACAGCGTTTTTCACCGCACATTTCGGTTCATTTATATGCATACAACCTCTAAATTTACAATTGGCTTTTCGGCTGAAAAATTCTGGAAAACAGTCTGGAAGCTCTTCTAAGGAGATTTGATCAAATTCAAGAGAACTGAATCCAGGTGTATCAGCAACCAACCCTCCTGCCACTTCAAGTAATTCCACATGACGAGTGGTATGCTTTCCTCGTCCTAAACTATTTGAAATCTCATCTGTTTTAATCTGTAGATCTGAATCTAGTGCATTAAGAAAGGAAGATTTTCCAACCCCTGATTGTCCTGCAATAACAGATATTTTATCCACAAGTATGGGGTGGATCGCTTCATAGTCTAAAGTTTGCTTTGTTGTTAACTTCATTACACGATAACCATTCGAACGATACGTCTTCACCAAGTCATCAATCTCTTCTTCTTCACCAGGATTCAGCAAGTCTATTTTCGTCACAAAAATAACAGGTTCAAGTCCATTGGATGCTACCAATACCAAAAAGCGATCCAATAAAATAGTACTGAAGTTTGGCTCTTTAGCTGAGACAGCGATAATAGCTTGATCAATATTTGCAATTGGAGGCCTTACTAACTCCGTTTTTCGTGGTAAAATTTCGGTAATATAACCCTCTGTTTGATTATCTGCTGTAAAAATAACTTGATCACCTACTAGTGGTGTAAGCTTTTTTTTACGGAATAGCCCTCTTCCTCGACATTGAAATGTGCCTTCTTGATTCTTGACATAATAAAAACCACTTAATGCCTTCATAATTCTGCCTTGAGGCATAATTTATTCACCCTCTATATCTTGATAAGCAATCGTTTCTTGGAGAATTACTTGATCGTCACGTTCGACTTTGTATGTTGCTGTACTTCCTGGAGCAATGACTAATCGAATTCTAAATGTTGTATCTGATTGAATAGATTCTGCTTCATAAAGATCTGTTAACTCATTATTCATATCTTCAATATAGATTCGAACTTCTTGATATGGATTAGGCGCATCTATATCTTCTTCGTCGTCTTCATCGTCATTCCCATTTGATATAGCACCAGTATAAGGTACAGAGAATGACACCGTATGGGTAATCGGCGGTTGCTCTTCTTGTCCCAGTGAAATAACAAGATCAACTACAGCGCCTACCTCGACTTCAGCATTACTACTAGGAGAGTGACGAATTACATACCCTTCCTCAACATCACTGGAATGTTCTTCTGTCACATTAGCCACAAGGTTATTATCTGTTAGATACTCTCTGGCACTGATCTCATCCATACCTGTTAAATCATCCAATGTAACTGATTCAGTCCCTATACTTACCTCAAAGATTACAATAGTATCTGCTGGTACTACCTCTGTACCAGGCTCGGGCTCATTTTGGGCAATAATTTGACCCTCGGGTTGATCTGAGTATTTCCCAACATACTCAACATCCTGGTATCCTCTTTGAAGCAAAAGACGTTCTACTTGTGAATAATTCTGACCAACATAGTCTGGAAACTCCTCCGTTTCTGGACCGCTACTTACATAAACAATTACCGTCGAACCTTCTCTTACTACTGTATTTGCCGTTGGATTTGTTCGAACTACATTTCCTGCGTCTATTTCATCTGAGAATGTATCCTCTCGCACCACATCCAACTCTAGCTCGTTTAATATTTGTTCAGCATCTTCGTATAGCTCATCTGTTAGATCTGGGACAGATACATCATTAGGCTGGAACATATTTGGTAATACAAAAATAGCAAACAAACTAGCACCGATTAAAATAAATAAGACAACAGAAGTCCAGATTAAAATTTTTGCTTTTAAAGATTTTTTCTTCTTTTGTTTCTTTTTGACTTGTGGGTTTTGATTGTTTATTTTATGTGCTTCGTTGCCTTGTTTCGAATGGACAATTGTATCGTCTCCCACTTTTTCTTGTTCGAGACTTTCTTTTGTTAAAACAGGAATCGCTTTTGTTTGCTCCCCTTGATCCTCCGGAGGAATGTATGCCGCTTCGTTTATACGGTTTGAATCCAATGCTGTAACTAAATCATTTTCGAATGATTCTACGGACTCATAACGATGAAACGGATCTTTTGTCGTAGCTTTCAATACCACATTCTCCAAACTCTGTGGTATTTCAGGTATCCATTTTCGTAAAGAAGGGGTATTTGATTGTAAATGCTTTAAAGCAATAGACACAGCTGATTGGCCTGAAAAGGGAATTCTTCCTGTTAACAACTCAAATAACACAATACCTAAGGAATAGATATCTGATTTTTTATTTGCCACACCACCTCGCGCTTGTTCTGGTGACAAATAGTGTACAGAACCTAATACCGAATTCGTTTGTGTTAACGCAGTGGCACTAAGAGCTAGAGCGATTCCAAAATCCGTAACTTTCACTTGTCCATGTGGATCAATTAATATATTTTGCGGTTTAATGTCACGATGAACAATATTATTCGCATGGGCATGAGCAATAGCTGAAGTTATTTGTTCCATTATCGCAACAGAATCTTCTACTTGGATAGGACCATAGAGTTGGATGTATTTTTTTAACGTCATTCCTTCCACGTATTCCATAACCATGTAATAAATTCCGTCTTCATCTCCAACATCAAAGATATTAACGATATTGGGGTGGGACAAGCTTGTGGCAGATTGTGCTTCTCGATGAAATCTAGTAATAAACTCTTCATCGTTCGAATATTCTAAACGTAAGACTTTAATCGCTACTTCACGATCTAAAATAATATCATGACCTAAATAAACATTGGCCATGCCACCTCCACCAATGATTTTTTTAACTTCATATCGATCATTTAATAGGCGTCCCTCTATCATTGTGTTTCACCCGCCTTTTTCTGATCATATTCAGACAATACAAGTGTAATATTGTCTTCCCCACCACGTTCATTAGCAAGACTAACTAGCTCTTGTCCAATAATGTCAAGACAGTCCTCTTTTTCTAGGTACAAGGCAAGTTCCTTATCACTAATTTTGTTTGTTAAGCCGTCTGAACATATTAACAAACGGTCCTTTTCTTCCCATTCTGCTATTAAGATATCTGGCTCTACTGATAAGTCAGTACCTAACGCTTTAATTAACACATTTTTTCGAGGATGGAAGGCTGCGTCTTCTCTTGATATTTGGCCAGTCCGAACAAGTTCATTCACTAGAGAATGATCATCGGTAATTTGTAGTAATTCATGATTATGGAATCGATAACACCTGCTGTCCCCAATATGCGCGATTGCAACAAAATCACTTGCGAACATAACGGCAATAACCGTTGTTCCCATCCCTGAGCACTCAGGGTTGTTCTCTGCATATTGGAATACCTTTTCATTCGCTTCAATAACTACTTCTTTTAACCAAGTTTGTGCATCATCACGTGATAAAATTTGCTTGGTCTTCTCCCATTTTTGAGATAAGTAATCTTTAACCATTTTACTAGCTACATCTCCGGCACGATGGCCGCCCATTCCATCAGCAACGACACTAAGTTCTTGCTGGTCAAGATTTCTAAATACACCTCCAGCATCTTCATTGTGTTGCCTTACCTTACCTTGATCTGTTAAAAAATATTGGTTCATCCTTCTCACCTCATACCTTCCATTCTACATCACTTTTAGGTATTTTATGCAATTACTACCTTTACTTGGTGATTGTTGGCTTACAAAAACTTCAGCAAAATTTTTACCTTATCTTTTTTTGCGCAATCTCGTCAAAAAGAAGCCATCTGTTTGAAAATCATCCGGGAATATTTGTAATCCTAAATCAGTTAGACCTGGTGATTCTTTTAACAAAGTTGGTAATTCATCAATAAAATTAGGATCAATTTCGAAATCTGGGTGACTCGTCAAAAATGTCGAAATGACTCCTTCATTCTCTGCTCGATCAACCGTACAAGTACTATATAAAAGTGTACCATTTTTTTTAAGCAATGGGGAAATATTATCTAATAATTCTAGTTGGATTTTTGCTAAGGTATGAATATCGGATTCTTTCTTAGAATATTTGATATCCGGTTTTCCTCGAATTACACCTAGACCTGAACAAGGGGCATCGATCAAAATACGATCAAAAAAATCCTCAGGGTGTTCTGCTGATAACTTACGGGCATCCATACCTTTTGCAACAACATTTGTCAAACCAAGTGCTTTTGCTTTCTGTGTTACAAGGTTCGCCTTTTTTTCATGTAAATCATAAGCAATGACTTGACCAGAATTTCTTAGTTTCTCAGCTATATGTGTTGCTTTCCCCCCCGGTGCGCTACAAGCATCAAGAACAATTAAATCCTCTGTTAAATTCATCATCTCAGCAACAAGCATCGAACTTTGATCTTGAATCGTAACTAAATTTTCTGCGAACAATTTGCTTTTCAGTATATTTCCTTTTTGGACAATAATACCCTGTTCAGAAAATAAGGAAGGTGTACTTTCATACCCCTCTTCTAAAAGTTGATCAATCGCTTCTTCTCGGGTAATTCGCAATAGATTAATTCGTATACTGATCGGTTTTGTCGTTACATTCGCTTCACAAATTTCCACTGTTTTTTCAAAACCATACGTGTTTATCCAACGTTTGACTAGCCATAGAGGATGGCTTGTAGCAATACTAATTCGTTCTGCTTCATCTTCTATTTCCTCGATGTTTGGAAAACCGTTTCGTTGTGCATTTCGTAACACACCATTTACAAGCTTTGCTATTCCGAGATGACCTCTCTTTTTAGCAATCGAAACTGCTTCATGAATGATGGCGTGATCAGGAACCTTATCTAAATACTGCATCTGATAGAAAGACATATATAAAAGCCATTTCACCCAATCTTCTAACTTATTTGGCTTTGCAACAAATCGCTTTGTAAAATAAGCCAATGTTAACTTTCGTTGTAACGTCCCATAAACAATTTCAGTGAATAAAGCTTGATCTTTCATGGACAATTGATTTTTTTTAATTGTCTGATCGATTATCAGGTGACTGAATGCGCCATTATCACCAATACGGATTAAAACATCTAAAGCACTATTACGTAAAATATGTTTCGTCATATTACTCTCCTAACCGCTCTCCGACTTTTAGTGCTTGGCCACTACCTCTTACATAATCAGAGACAGACATTCTTTTTTTCCCTGCTGGCTGTATTTCCGTTATTTTCACAGCTTTTTCATTTCCACAACAAACAATGATTCCATTCTCATCGATATCAATAATCTCACCTGGTTGCCCTTCACAATTTTTCTCTAGCGCAATTGCCCACCAGATTTTTATATTTTTCCCTTTCAATGTTGAACTAGCAACAGGCCATGGGTGTAACCCACGAATATGATTGTATATCTCATAATTTGAAGATTGCCAATCAATTTTTTCTTGTTCACGTTTTATATTTGGTGCATATGTCGCTAGCTTTTCATCTTGTTCTTCAACTTTTACTGTACCGTCAAGGATAGTTGGAATCGTTTCATGTAATAATTGGGCACCAGTTGTTGCTAACTTATCATGTAATGTTCCTACATGATCATCTTCCTCTATCGTAACTTTCGCTTGTGACAAAATAGCCCCCGCATCCAAAGCTTCTACCATGTACATGATTGTGATACCTGTTTCTTTTTTCCCTTGTAGGATGGAGTAATGGATGGGTGCTCCTCCTCGAAGTTCGGGTAACAGCGAAGCATGAACATTGATACAGCCGTACTCTGGTGCATCTAGTAGTTCTTTAGGAAGAATTTGACCAAAAGCTGCCGTTACAATTAAGTCTGGTTTATATTCCAAAATCTCTTTGTACGTATTTTTTATCTTTTCCGGTTGATATACTGGTAAACCGTGTTTTATTGCTTCTTCCTTTACTGGAGGTGGTGTTAAGACACGTTTTCTACCTTTTGGCCGGTCTGGTTGTGTAACAACTAACACAACCTTATATTCATCGATTAATAATTGTTGTAGTATTGGCACAGCAAAATCTGGAGTACCCATAAATACGACTCGTTTCATCAAATACCTTCTTTCTACATTAGTTGATATGGTTGTAGATCAATCTGGATCAGCAAATCTTCCTTTCGCATCGCACTTTCATAATAGGACAAAATTCGCTCTAATACTTTTTGTTGATTGGGTTCATTTTTGTATTTTATCATGCATTGAAAACGATATCTATCTTTCACTCGGACTAGTGGCGAAGGGGTTGGGCCTAAGATCCTAGCATGGTTTGATAAGTGTTTATATAATAGCTTCCCAATTGTGCGCGTTATTTCCAGTGCTTTCAATTGATTCGGATGGGACACCGTGATTAACGTTAAAAAATAATAAGGTGGATATTGATACGTTTTTCGTAACTCCATCTCTTTTTGAAAAAAACCGAGATAATTATAATTAGCAGCCAACTCGACACTATAATGTTCTGGCATGTATGTTTGAATAATTACTTCTCCTTCTAAGTGGTGACGACCAGCTCTTCCACTCACCTGTGTCAATAATTGAAATGTTTTCTCGGCTGAACGAAAATCAGGTAGGTTTAATAGACTATCAGCAGCCAAGACACCCACTAGTGTTACATTAGCAAAGTCAAGTCCTTTTGCAATCATTTGCGTACCAAGTAATATGTCTGCCTGTTTATTTGCAAACTGGTCTAATAATCTCTCATGCGCGCCTTTTCGTCTTGTTGTGTCTACATCCATTCTTATAACACTTGCCCCAGGTATTAACTCTTGTAGTGTCTCTTCCACCTTTTGAGTTCCCGTACCAAAATAACGAATCGTTTCACTTTGACATTCTGGACAACATGCGGGCATTTTTTCTTCATAACTACAATAATGACATTTTAGGCTTTCTTTATTACGATGATACGTTAAGGAGATATCACAATGTGGACATTCAATAACATGTCCACAATCACGGCACATCACAAAAGTGGAATATCCACGTCGATTAAGAAACAAGACAATTTGTTCCTTCTTTTCCAAACGCTCCTCGATTGCTTCTTTTAGCTGGCGTGAAAACATGGTACGATTTCCTGCATGTAGCTCTTTTCGCATATCTGCAATATGAATCTTAGGCATTTCTCCTTCATTCATACGGTGTGGCATCGATAATAATCGATAAACTCCTTTTTGGGCACGCGCAAATGATTCTAACGTAGGTGTTGCGCTTCCTAAAATAACGGGACAATGATGATTACGAGCTCGTTCAATGGCTACATCTCGAACATGGTAACGCGGATGGTCTTCTTGTTTATAGGTTGTTTCATGTTCTTCATCAATAATGATAAGCCCAATATTTTCGAAGGGCGCAAATATTGCCGAACGTGCTCCTACAACGACCTTTACTTCTTTTCGTTGAACCTTCCGCCATTCATCGAATCGTTCTCCATTGGAAAGCGCACTATGCATTACTGCAACAGCACTACCAAACCTTCCCTTAAATCGTTTTACCATTTGTGGAGTTAAAGAAATTTCTGGTACTAAGACAATCGATTCTTTTCCTTCTATTAAAGTATGGGCAATTGCTTGGAGATATATTTCCGTTTTTCCACTTCCTGTAACCCCATGCAGTAAAAAAACATGATGTTTTTTTTGATCTAGGGCTTCAAGAATGGGTTCTATTGCTTCTTTCTGTTGCTTCATGAGCGGTAACGGTTCGGTACGCACTATTTGATCATCACGATACGGATTTCGATACACTTCCTTCGCCTCAGAAGAAAGAATACCTCCTTCGATAAGTGGTTTTATTGTTTGATCCGTTGTACGAAGCTTTTTCAAAAGTTCTCGCTTCTCAATTGCTGAAGGGTTAGCAATAAAGTATTCTAAGATTTCCTTCTTCTTTTTTGCTTGTGTTGGCAAGTCAGCAATTTGTTCCTCTAATTCGAGTGAAGATAGTTTTGGTAAGATATAGGTCGTCTTTTTAACCGTTTCTTTGCTATTGACCTGGTAAACAAACTCAATATCTCCATCTTCTATTCCTTTTTTTAATTGCTGATGCGAACCGTTTCTCTTGACAAATTCTTGATAGGTAATATAATCTCTATCTGCAAAAATTAATTCTAACTCTTTAGTTAAGCTCGAATCTGTTAAACGATGAATTTCTTTTTGATAGTTCGCTTTTAAAGCTTGTGGTAACATGGCTTGAAATGCAGAAATATAAAAGCTCATCGTATGGTTTGCTAACCATTTTCCAAGGGATAGTAATTCTTCCGTTAGTATCGGTGTGACATCCATCAATTCCTTTATCTCTCTTAACTTCTCCAGATCCGAGTGATTGGTGATCGCTAAGACATAGCCCATAATTGTTCTTGGCCCAAATGGTACAATAACACGCATTCCTTGATCGATCGTACCTATAAATGCATCAGGAATCAAATAATCATAAATTCGATTTGTCTGTGCAACAGGCACATCAACTACTACTTTAGCAATATTCACTTTCCCTGTTCTCCTAAATCTATTGCAACTTCATTTAAAATCTGTTGTGCAATCTGTTTTTTGGAAGCAACGGGAAAAGTGAATTTCTTCTCTGTACGTGTAAGAAGGGTTACTTCATTTGTATCCACTCCAAAACCTGCCCCCGGCTTCGTTAGGTCGTTTATCACAATAGCATCTAAATTTTTCTTCTTTAATTTTTCTGTACCAAACTCAAGAACATCGTGTGTTTCAGCCGCGAAACCAACCAAATATTGATTTGTCTTATGATCACCTAAGCTTTGAAGGATATCGTTTGTTCGTTCCAATGTAATGGACAGCTCTCCATCTTTCTTTTTCATTTTCTGATCAACGGTTTGCTTTGGTCGATAGTCTGCAACAGCCGCAGCCTTTATGATAATCTCACTGTCTTCAAAGTGACTATTAATGACTTGATACATCTCTGCTGCTGTTGTTACATCGATTCGATTCACATTGGGTGGTGTTTCTAACGATACAGGACCACTAACTAAGGTAACTTGAGCACCTAGTTGTGCAGCCACTTCTGCGATTGCATAGCCCATTTTGCCTGAAGAGTGATTCGTAAAATATCGAACTGGATCTATTTTTTCCTGTGTTGGACCTGCAGAGATTAATATTCTTTTTCCTTTTAGCATTTGTTTTTTTGAAAGAGATGATTCTAGTGTAGAAATGATGGTCTCTGGCTCTTCAAGTCTCCCTTTGCCAACGTAACCGCACGCTAAGTACCCTTCGCCTGGTTCAATAAATAAGAAACCCCAGCTAGCTAAAGTGTTAAGGTTCTTTTGGACGGCAGGGTGCTGATACATATGTACATTCATAGCAGGTGCAAGATACACATCTGCTTGTGTAGCCATCAATGTGGTTGATAACATGTCATCTGCAATTCCGTTTGCTATTTTTCCAATTATATTTGCAGTCGCTGGCGCAAGAATAAAGAAGTCTGCCCAGTCTGCTAAATCAATATGTGCGATTCTTTTATCGTCTTTCTCATCAAATGTATCCTCATAGACAGCATTTCTCGAGATTGCTTGAAATGATAATGGAGTAACAAACTTTTTCGCACTTTCCGTCATAATGACTTTTACCTCTGCACCCTTTTGCACTAACTTACTTGTCAATGCAATCGCTTTGTAGGCAGCAATTCCTCCAGTTACACCTAATACAATACGTTTTCCAGCTAACATAATCATTCTCCTCTCTCTACTGGTTGTATTCTTACAAATCTTCACAACATTTAGTTATGTAAAAAATACGTTGAATATAGATAACCTTATTGACCTATTTAAACCATTCCAATCTAATACAAAAAATTCCTTAGTCCATAATATCCATAAACTGTGAGGTAGCGATTCTAAGTGAGCGTTCCTATGAGGTTTGTAGCATTTTTTCGCCCTGAACCTAGGCAAAATTGGGCATCTTGACGAAATTAGCGTTATCTCCTGCCCTCAACCTAGGGGAAAAACCCGCCTTAAAGAAGTTACAGTTCTTTTAATCCTCTACCTTCGCGTGAACATCATTAAAGTGAAAAATATAAATCACCACGCTGTTTGTGTCTATTGAGCTACAATAATATTTGTGCAAGTGTTTAAGAAAAAGGATCTTCTTCCGTCGATGTGAAAGAATCTCAATAGTTTCATGAAGGATATAGAGAAACCCTCGTCTGCACCGTTGCAAACGAGGGATCACCAAACGTGCGACTTGTGTTACTGTCTTTCTTTTACATCAGTCGCGATATACGTTAATTTTTCTGCTTGAATTTCTTCTAAAGCAATACCAACGTTTTTTGCTGACTTTGGATGCTCTAATTGTAATATTTTTTTATCTTGAATTTGTCTCGCACGACGAGCAGATAATGTTACTAAAGTATATTTTGAATTAATTTTTGTTTGTAATTGATCGATAGATGGCTCTAACATGATTAATTACTCACCTCCAACAGTTTTTTGTATTGACTTGCAACACGTTCTTTTTTACAATGCTCGCTTTTTACGATCGCTTGAACTTTCTCTACAGCACGGTCAACTTGATCATTAACAACAACATAATCGTAGTTATCCATCAATTCAATCTCGTCTTTAGCAGCTTTTAATCTATTCATCACTAAAGTTTCTGTTTCAGTGCCACGACTAACAATGCGATTTTTTAGTTCCTCTAAGCTAGGTGGTGATAAGAAAATAAAGACACCTTCAGGAAAGTTTTTCTTCACTTGTAACGCGCCTTGAACCTCTATTTCGAGAAACACGTCATTACCCTTATCCAGTGTTTCTTCTACATACGTACGTGGGGTGCCGTAGTAATTGCCAACATATTGTGCGTGTTCGAGCAACTGGTTATCTTCAATCATTTTTTCGAAGTCTTCTTTCGAACGATAGAAGTAGTCCACCCCTTCTTCTTCTCCTTCTCTCATTGCTCTAGTTGTCATAGATATGGAATACTGTAATGCTGTATCTTTTTCAAATAGTGCTTTTCTCACTGTTCCTTTACCAACACCAGACGGTCCTGATAATACAAATAAAATACCTTTTTCTTCGATCAAAACATTGATCCCCCTGTACCTTAATTTATCGTTAAGCGTTACGCTTTGTTCGTTTTATTCGTCAAGCTCTTCTTCATGACTTAATACGCGTTGCCCAACCGTTTCTGGTTGTACGGCTGATAAAATAACATGATCACTATCTGTCACAATAACTGCTCTCGTTCTTCTTCCGTAAGTTGCATCTACTAATTTATTATTTTCTCTTGCAACCGTAATAATTCTTTTAATTGGCGCTGATTCTGGCGAAACGATAGTAATTATTCGATTAGCAGAAACAACATTACCAAAACCAATATTTATTAAACGTAAACTCATATCTATTTCCCCCTCTTCATACAACAATAGGTTGTATACATACTATACTATTTTTATCCATTGTTATCTATATTATTATAGTATAAACTAGCCTTGATTGAAAATGGTTATTCAATATTTTGAATTTGTTCTTTTATTTTTTCTATTTCTGTCTTCAAATCAACTACCCAATTGCTAATTTGCGGATCATTTGCTTTTGATCCAATTGTATTAGTCTCCCGCAACATTTCTTGTAGAATAAATTCAAGCTTCCTGCCAATCTCTTTAGGAGCTACTTGATTAGCAGTATCTATAAATTGTTCAACATGACTATGTAATCGAGTTATTTCTTCAGAAATATCTCCTTTTTCCGCTAGTAAAGCAACTTCTTGAAAAATTCTAGGGTCACTTGTTTGATTTATTTCTGCAGTATAATTACTTAAACGATCCAAAATTCGTTTGTGATAATCCTTGATAACCGTATCTCGCCGATCGTGTAGTTGATTTGTAATTTTATCGATATTCTTCATTCTCTTTAAAATATCCTCAATTAACATAGAACCTTCTGTTTGCCGCATTTGTTCTGCTTGCTGACAAGCTATGTTGACAGCATCGATGAATGCCTTCTTGATTTGATCTGTTTGTTTTTCTACCTCTGTAACAATAAATATTTCCTCTAAGTTAGGAAGAATGTCGACCGATAAGTCATGTTTATCTAAATATTTCTCTTTTATCACTGTCATATGGTTTATATATTGATCAAGCAATAACCAATCAACATCTACCACTCGTTCCACCAAACCCTGACCTTCTACTGTTACATACACCTCAACCCTACCGCGCCCAAAATAAGATTGTAGTATATTTTTCACCTTAGCTTCTAACACATAAAATGACCGAGGGATTTTTAAGGATAAGTCAAAAAAACGATGATTTACTGTTCTTACTTCAACAGAAATGGACGTTTGATCAACATAGACTGTATGCTGTCCAAAACCCGTCATACTATTTGCCATAAAATCACATCCATAATTTTATTCATATTGTTATTGATTTTATCAAAGAAAAAAGTGTATAGAAGTGAATCGTTCTATACACGATCTTTCTTATTATACGCTTTTTCTTTGCTTTTTGTAAAACCAAATAACACAGTGGGAATAAAACTCAAGGTAACAATTCCGATCCAATCGTTCGTTCTTAAAGGTACTGTTGAAAAAATAGTTTGTAATGGTTCAAAATATATGATCGGTATTAACAGTGCTAAAGAAGAGATAACCGCACCGATTAAATACATATTTTGAAATGGATTACGTGCGAATACGGAATGCTCACTTCGACAATCAAACACATGGATTAACTGTGCGACCACCAAGGTCATAAATGCGATCGTACGAGCATATTCCAAGTGATGTTGCCCGTTTTGGTATGCAGATGCAAAAGCAATAAAAGTTACAATCCCGATTAGTAACCCTCGAGAAATGATTTTAAAACCTAACCCTCTCGCAAAAACACCTTCTTTAACCGGTCTTGGAGGCCTATTCATCAAATCTCCTTCTGGTTGGTCTAAACCTAACGCTAATGCGGGTAGACCATCGGTAACTAAATTAACCCAAAGAATTTGCACAGGTATTAAAGGTAACGGAAAAGCAAATAACATTGCAAATAACATCACAAGTATTTCTCCCACATTCGATGCCAACAAATAACGAATAAACTTTCGGATATTTTCATAAATATTTCTTCCTTCTTCAATCGCCGATTGTATCGTGGTAAAATTATCATCCAATAGAACCAATGCAGAGGCTTCTTTCGCTACATCCGTTCCCGATTGACCCATACTTATACCAATATCACTAGCTTTTAACGCTGGCGCATCGTTCACACCATCACCTGTCATCGCAACAATATGTCCATTGTCTTGTAATGCTTGAACAATTTTCAACTTATGTGCAGGGGTTACCCGAGCGAATACATATGTGTCGTCCACTTGCTCTTGAAGTTCTCTATCGGGCATATTATTCAAATCGTGCCCAGTAAGAATCTTCCCATGTGATGGAATTAGATTCAACTGTTTCGCGATTGCTTTTGCTGTAACGGCGTGGTCACCTGTAATCATCACTGTTTTGATCCCTGCATTTTTACAGGATTTAATCGCTTTTTTTACTTCTTTTCTCGGTGGATCAATCATGCCGATCAGACCAATGAAGGTTAACTGATTTTCAACAGACAAACTACTATCGTCTTGCCCTTGCTTGAGCGGCTTCACACAAATAGCAATCGTTCGCAGTGCTTGTTCTGCCATCTGATACACTTTTCCCTCAATTTCCTTTTGTTCTTTTGTTCCTAAAGTCACTTTTCTTTGTTTATCCATTACTGTAGTAACTCTTGGCAAAAGTACATCTGGTGCGCCTTTTACTATTGCAAAGCGTTCTCTTTTTTCGTTTTCAACAATTACGGTCATTCTTTTTCGATCGGAGTCAAACGGGTATTCCTTGATAATTCTGAACTTGTCCTTATCTTGCTTAGACAAACTTGCTTTATGTGCAGCAACAACGATAGCAGCCTCCGTTGGGTCTCCCTCTACTTGGAAAGTTGATTTAGTCCTCTCAATGGAAGCATGACTACATACCATTCCATATAATAATAAATCACGAACTGAACTCGTACCTATTTCTCTGTTGGCCGACTTAAATGCTCCGGTTAATTGGTGCCCACCTGTCACTTCAATTGACTGTTTATATAAATAAAGTTGTTCAATTGTCATCTTATTCTCAGTCATCGTACCTGTTTTATCTGAGCAAATGACGGTAGTACTACCCAATGTTTCCACAGCCGATAATTTCCGTACAATCGCTTTCTTTTTAATCATACGCTGAACACCCAAAGACAACGCTACGGTTACAATTGCAGGTAACCCTTCTGGTATGGCTGCAACAGCTAATGATACTCCAGCTAGAAACATCTCATAAATCGGGTTTCCTTGCCATACCCCCAAAACAACTACAAAAGAGGTAAGTAAAAGGGCTAGTACAACTAACACTTTTCCTAGTCCCGCTAATCTTCTTTCTAGGGGTGTTTGTTGCGATGGTGTCTGAACAATCAAATCGGCAATCTGCCCAACCATTGTCTCCATTCCTGTAGCAGTTACTATACCTATGCCATGACCATTTGTTACTAATGTTCCCATGAACGCCATGTTGATTTGATCTGGATAATCCAAATCATCTTGGTTTATCGATTCAGAAGACTTGTTAATTGGTACTGATTCTCCTGTTAAGGAAGATTCTTCGATTGCTATACCTGTCTCTTCAATGATTCGCATATCTGCAACAACACGATCTCCACTCGTTAGTTTTAATATATCTCCGACAACTACTTCTTCAGACGGGATTGTAACCCATTGCTTGTCACGAAGAACATGAGCCAACGGAGCAGACAGTGCCTTTAATTTCGCTAACGATTTTTCCGCTTTCTGTTCTTGAAAAAAACCAAGCAAACTATTAATAAAAACAATAATAATAATGACGATTGCATCGATATACTCACCGAGCAAACCAGCTAACAATGTTGCCGCTAATAGCACGATTACCATAAAATCTTGAAACTGTTTAATAAAAAGAAACCATAAACTAGGTTTATCATTTTCCGCTAGTTGATTGGGTCCAGTTTTTTTCAACCGTTCTTCTGCAACTTTTTGTTTCAGACCGCTATTCTGATCAACCGCTAATTTCTTACAAACCTGGTCTGAACTCATTTGATACCATTTCACACTACATCCCTCCATCCACTTTCACTTGTAATGATAAATATGCATGTACCATTTAAAACATGCTATAATGAGGAGAATGAGGTGATAATTATGGGATTTGATGGTGTTGTTACAAGAGCAATAACCAAAGAAATGATCGACGAATTGAGAACAGGACGCATTCTTAAGATCTATCAACCAACAAAAACGGAGTTAGTGTTAACCATTCGAGCGCATGGGAAGAATAAGTCATTACTGTTATCTGCTCATCCAAGTTATGCGCGTGTACATATAACGAAAGATAGCTACCATAACCCTACCGAACCACCAATGTTTTGTATGTTATTACGAAAACATCTGGTTGGTAGTTTTATCGAGTCCATAGAACAATATGAGAATGAGCGAATCATCTCTTTTTCAATTCGCGGGAAAAATGAAATTGGTGACGAAATTCGAAAAACATTGCGGATAGAATTGATGGGTAAACATAGTAATATTTTACTTCTAGATCAAGAGAAGGGCCATATCCTAGACAGTATTAAACATGTTTCACCAAATCAAAATCGACACCGCACCATTTTACCAGGCCAAGATTACGTATACCCGCCTAATCAAAACAAACAAAATCCAATTACTTTAAACAAAGAAGAATTGGAACAATTACTTGATCCAAGTGCAGAGAACCTAGCGCAACAACTCGTCAATAACTTGATGGGTATGTCCCCTTTATTGGCTAATGAAATTATTCACCGTGTTGACAGCGATTCTATCTCTGCTTACGGTGATGTATTCACCGATGTAATGAATCAGATAAAAAATCATCAATACACTCCTATCATTTATATGGGAAATAAAGAAGATTTTTATGTGCTCGAATTACAACAGTATACACAAGCCAGTAAAACTTTTGACACTGTTAGTATTATGCTGGATGCTTTTTATTCAGGAAAAGCAGAACGTGACCGGGTCAAACAACAAGCTGGTGACTTAGCCCGGTTATTGAAAAATGAACTTGAAAAAAACAATCGAAAAATCAAGAAACAACAACAAACGATTAAGAAAGCAGATCGAGCAGATAACTACCAACGAAAAGGGGAATTATTAACTGCTCATCTTCATTTAGTTAACCAAGGGGACTCCTCTGTCGAAGTGATTGATTATTATGATCCAGACCAAAAAACAATGAAAATCGAACTGAATCCAAATAAAACGCCGAGTGAAAATGCCCAAAGCTATTTCAAAACGTACCAAAAATTAAAAACATCGAAAGCAAAACTAGCAATTGAAATAGAAAAAGCGCATTCGGAAATTTGTTACTTAACAGACATCATTCAACAAGTGGAGACAGCACGTGAAGAGGATATTGAAGAAATTAGACAAGAATTACGCGAACAAGGATACTTAAAAACAAAAGGAAAACAGCAAAAGAAGCAAAAGAAACAAGTAAAGCCAAACCC
Organism: Natronobacillus azotifigens; assembly: GCF_026805325.1. Lineage (GTDB taxonomy): Bacteria > Bacillota > Bacilli > Bacillales > Amphibacillaceae > Natronobacillus > Natronobacillus azotifigens. The sequence goes on along the minus strand of NZ_JAPRAT010000016.1, from coordinate 33,762 downwards.
AGAAACTTATTATGGTTCAGACGGAACACCTATTTTAGTAGGACGTAATAACAAACAAAATGAATATTTAACAAATCGTCTTGCTGCGAAAAACGATATTTGGTTACACACGAAAGATATTCCTGGTTCACACGTCATTATCCGGTCTGCCAATCCTAGTGAAGATACTTTGGCAGAAGCGGCACAACTTGCAGCATTGTTTAGTAAAGCAAGTACTTCTTCCTCGGTTCCTGTTGACTATACTGAAGTACGTCATGTAAAAAAACCGAACGGAGCAAAACCTGGGTATGTAACTTATGATCAACAAAAAACAGTATTCGTAACACCTGATCGGAGCTTTTTAGAAACATTAAAAGAAGATCCGCTGAGTAAGGAAAATAAATGATACGAAACAACTTAAGAAGTCGTGAGCCAAATTCATAGCCCACGGCTTTTTTAGATTGTTAGTACATGCTTAGTTATTATTTACTTTGAGACGTTTGTTGTTCTTTATCCATGACACGGACAATTCATTTGTATAAAAACTTACACATCTGACACTAACTATGCATTAAGCAAGTGGGCCTTACCCGCTACGTCAGAAAATGGGCTCCCTTTCCGTGGGCGGGTTCTCAGCTAACTTGGTAAAGAAAAACCCTTTACCAAGTGGATCTTCGACTCCCGCTAATCCCACTGGAGTGTCACCCCTTTTCTGACTTTGCTAAAACAGTAATAATTCTGTGTGAAATCAAGAAATATTTCTTTAGATAATCGAAGAAAGTTAACCTATAAAACCTTCTAATTAGATCTTTTTTTAATCAAATTATCCAATTATCAACAATTTGAACACTTGTTTTTTGCTTAGCACTGAGCGTAGGAAATGAAGGGGCAAGACTCCTGCAGGAACAAATCACTTCGATGGGGCGAGTAATCGCAGCCCCAGCGCGAGCCGAAAATCCACTCGAAAGCACGCTTTTTGCTTTCGAGTTAGTTGAGGCCGTGCCTGCGGAAAGCGTAGGCCCTTCATTTCCGGAGCGACTCCGGAGGAGGTTGCAATTAAAGTTCATAATGCACAGTTTATGGAAATAGAACAATAATAACAGTTCGTGATTATTTGGCCAACGGAAGCGTACACCATGGTTTTTATTGTGAATTTCAATTTGTTTGATATAATAAACTTAACTAAATTATCCAAAAAAAGTTATCTTACTATGTATTAAAAGCTTGAAGAAACGAAATTTAAATTGGGATGGACATTTCTAATTGCCGCTATGGGGGCCATTGTTCCACTAGTTCTCCAATTATTCAAGGTAAGTTGGAACTTTACAGCGGTTGATGTTCATCACTATTATCTACTTGCTATTACTGGTTTTAGTTTCATTTTGGTTTATCAAATTGTTAGAAAAAGGGGATACACATATCTTTAAAAGAGATATCATTGATCCGCTATATTTTAAAAAAGAAAAAAATGTATGCTATTGTCGTGAAAAGTTTAACTAATATCAAATAATTCTCCAAATTTATCATAGGATTTAGTGAAATTAAATACACAATTAACAAATATTTTAAATGGTCACTCTTTAACAAAAGAGAATCTGGTTCATGGTTTCGGAACAAGGAGTAGTGATCGATATGATCTTGAAGATTTACAAGATCTAAAGTTAGGATCAAATTCTTATAGCTCAGATACAGATAACGATGGTATTCCTTATCATCGAGACTCGCATCCACGCACACCAAATAAACCTGTATAATCAATGGAAAGGACGTTATAATCATGCTAAATAAGTTTCAATTAGAAGAATATTTTCAAGATGTCTTAGTGCGTTTAGCGCACCACTCGTCAGCAATCGAGGGGAATACGGTAACATTACCTGATACCGTGTCTATTATTTTACATGATACGTTGCCGGGCGGTTATACTAAACGTGAATTTTTTGAGATAGAAAATCACCGGGATGCTTTTGCTTATGTTATTGATCAGTTGCGAGATAAACAACCGTTAAATCTTTCTATCTTAAAGGATATTCATAAAAAACTTATGGATCGATTATTGGTTGATAAAGGTCAATTCAAAACAAGTGAAAATGCGATTCAGGGTGCTGATTTTCTAACAGGATCTCCACATGAAACCCCGCTGTTAATGAAACAATGGATTGATAATCTAAATTATCAGCTAGAAGGGGCAACTAAAGACATGGACGTTTTAAGAGTGGTTATGGACTTCCACATTCAATTTGAACGTATTCATCCATTTTCAGATGGTAACGGAAGAACTGGTCGGATGTTGATGAATTACTCGTTAATGCAGCATGACTTACCACCATTGATCATTCAAGCAAAAGATAAAGCGACTTATGTTAACTACTTGGCAAAACAAGATGTTGATGGCATCACTAAGTTTTCTTTTGAGTTGATTTGTGATGAAGCTCGAAGGATGCAGCGATTTAATAACAAAGAAAAGTCGCAAATCCAAGAATTTGATGATGAAATAGAAAGATAAGGTGTTCCAATAATATTATTTATATAAAATTGAAGCAAATGCAAAGCCGATTATCGATCAAACAGAATGGCAGACGGTAGATAGTTTAACAAGTGATCGCCATGAATCAGTAGACAATGAAGGTTTAGGGTATGATGAAATTAGAAGCAACAAATATGTTACTCTGTACCAGTAAACAAATAATGAAGTTTAAAACAGACACGCTATCTTTTTTAAATTAAAATAGAAATACATTATTGGACACTAAAATATATCAAAAATGGAGGTAGAAAAAATGACTAATAAGCAAACAAAACGACAGTTGGCCAAATATGGTTAACTGTCGTTTTTAAAAACATCTAGTCCTGATTTTCTTTAACTAAGTGTTAATTGGTCACGCCACGAAAGTAAACTTGTTGCCTCTTCTTCCGTAACACTATCCGCTTGTTTCAATTCATCCACTAATACATCAAAACTTGTTAATGTATGTAACGGAATCTTGGCTTGATGAAAAGCGACAGCTGCCTCTTTCAGTCCATAAGTAAAGATCGCAAATACAGCGACCACTTCTGCACCAGCCGCTTGAATAGCCGCTACAGATTCTAATGCAGAACCACCTGTAGAAATTAAATCTTCAACAACAACGACCTTTTGACCAGCTTCGATCTTACCTTCAATTTGATTACCTTTTCCATGTTCTTTTGGTTTCGAACGTACATAAGCCATCGGAAGGTGAACGAGATCTGCTAACCATGCAGCATGTGGAATTCCTGCTGTGGCACACCCTGCAATTACATCGATATCAACAGATAGTGCGTCTAATTGTTCCGCAAAACCATCTGCTATTTTGGACCGAATTTCCGGGTAAGACATCGTCATTCGGTTATCACAATATATAGGAGATTTAATTCCCGAAGTCCAAGTGAAAGAACGGTCTGGTTTAATTTGGATTGCTTTAATATCATATAAACTATTTACGATTTGTTTATCTAGAGACATGTTTCCACTCCTCGATCGCTTTATTGTACATGGCTTGTGGGTTCGTTGCTTGTGTGATACTTCGACCAATGACAAGCGCATCTGCACCTGCTTGTTTGGCTGCCTTTGGTGTGGCAACTCTTTTTTGATCATCCGTACTCGTATCTGCTAAACGAATTCCCGGAGTTACAGCCAAGAAATCATTACCTAACTGTTGTTTCATCTTTATTACTTCTTGTGCTGAGCAGACGACACCATCCGCACCAGCTCCCTTACCAAGAGCAGCTAAATCAACAACCATTTCTGACAGTGGTTGGTTTACTTGTAATTCATTCATAAGTACATCTTGATCCATCGATGTTAATAAGGTAACCACCAATAACTTGGGGATATTTCCATTCACAGATCCATCTTCTAATCCTTGTTTAGCCGCTTCAATCATCTTACTTCCACCAAAACCGTGTACATTGACAAAAGTAACATCTAGAGAAGCAAGATTGCGCATTGCTTTATAAATAGTTGTCGGGATATCATGGAGTTTTAAATCAAGAAAGATTGGGTGGCCATTGGCACGTAAGCGTTCGATTACGATCGGTCCCTCACGATAAAATAATTCCATACCTACTTTAACCGGAACACCTGTTAGTTTATTTTTCTCCAAAAAATCGTTCGTTTCTTCCCAAGTCGGAAAATCAAGTGCGAGAAAGATGGAGTTTTGCATCTTCATGCCCCTTTCCAATTGCATCAGCTACTGAAGCAAATCCGTATTTTTCTAGAACATGTGGTAAGGCAGTAATAACTTCTGGACAAACAAAGGGGTTTAGAAAATTAGCCGTACCAATAGCGACCGCACTTGCTCCTGCAAGGAGAAATTCAAGTACATCTTCAGCTGTACTAATACCACCCATACCTATAATTGGAATGGATACCTCTTGTCTTACTTGATAAATCATTCGAATTGCTAATGGCTTAATAGCTGGTCCAGACAAACCACCAATGGTATTTGCCAAAACAGGTCGCCTAGTATTTAAATTGATTTGCATCCCTGTTAATGTGTTGATCATCGTTAAACCATCTGCTCCTGCATCTTCTACGGCTTTTGCGATCATTACGATGTTCGTTACATTTGGGGAAAGTTTTACATAGACTGGCACGTTACTCATTGCCTTTACCCGACGCGTTACTTCTGCTGCTAATGCTGGATCTGTTCCGAATTGCACACCACCTTGTTTTACGTTCGGGCAAGAGATGTTTAATTCAATAGCAGCAATATCGTTCGACTTCGACAACGCTTCTGTTACTGCTTCGTATTCTTCAATCGTACTACCAGCAACATTTGCGATGACCGGCACATTATAATTAGCTAAGCGTGGTAACTCTTCGGTAATTATTTTTTCTACGCCCGGATTTTGCAGACCAATAGCATTTAACATACCAGCAGTAGTCTCTGCAACACGAGGGGTTGGATTACCAAAGCGCGCCTGTTCTGTCGCAGCCTTAATAATAATCGCACCTAGTTGACTAAGGTCGTAAAACTTACTATATTCTTGACCAAAACCAAAGCAACCCGATGCAGGCATGATGGGATTTTTCAGCATTAATCCTGGTAACTCAATTGCTAATTGACTCATAAACTCACCTCACTCGCTAGAAATACCGGACCATCTTGACAAATCTTTTTAAAGCCCTTCTCATTCGGTGAAGGAATAACACAGGCATAACAAGCACCCACACCACAACCCATGCGTTCCTCTAAAGATATATAACCTTCACGATCTACCAGACTATTTGTCACTGCTTTTAACATGGATGTCGGACCACAACTAAAAAACGTATCAAAGGTTGGTTGTACTGTTTCAATAACATTGGTTACAAAACCTTGATAACCATAGCTACCGTCATTTGTAACAACATGACAATCGCCTAACGCTTGAAAAGCTTGTTCATAGAAAACATGATCTTTTGTTTGGAATCCTAGAATAGAAGTAACTTCTACCCCTTTATCGACTAATTTTTTCGCCAAATAGTACAAAGGTGGAACGCCAATTCCCCCGCCGATCAATAGTGCTTTTTTCGAGTCAATCTTTTCAATCGGATAGCCATTTCCACAAGGAACCAAGAGATCTAACTGATCTTGCACTCGATATTTTCGAAGTTCTTCTGTACCTGTACCAATCACCTTGAAAATAATCGTTATTTGTTGTTTTTCGTAATCAACGTCTGCGATAGAAATTGGTCGTCTTAATTGATGAGCCACACCAGAACCAATTTGTATATGAACAAATTGGCCAGGTGCGATCGGTGAAAAAGAAGCGAACTCAGGTATCGCTAAATTCATTTCGATCGTATCTAAAGCAATCTCTCTTGATGAAGTAATCGTCGCTAATACCCGTTTGATCATCGAATTACCTCCTGATTACTTACTACTGGCTTAGCAGAAAATGTTGTAGAGTCAATAACATTTAGGATAGCTTCCGCTGTATCTAAGCTAGTGAAACATGCAATTCCATGTTCAACTGCTTCTCGTCTAATTCTAAATCCATCGGAACGAGGTTTTTTTCCAGAAGTTAATGAATTGACAACAAACTGCACTTCATTATTCTCAATGATCGATAAGACATTTTTCTCATCTGTTCCTATTTTTCCAACAGCTTGAACAGGCAATTCGTGTGCTTGTATATATTCTGCTGTACCTTTAGTTGCATACAATTGAAAACCAAGGTCATGGAATCGTTCCGCAATTTTTAATGTCTCTTCTTTATCTTTATCCGCCACGGTTAATAAAACAGCACCTTCTAACGGAATATTTAGTCCTGACGCAACCAATCCTTTATATAACGCTTTTTCTAATGTTTTGTCACGCCCAATTGCTTCACCTGTTGACTTCATCTCAGGCCCTAACATCGTATCGACACTCTTTAATTTTTCAAAAGAGAATACAGGCACTTTGACCGACACATGTTCAGGTTCTGGCAACAAACCACTTGTAAAGCCCATTCCTTGTAAGGATTCACCCATGATTGCTCTTGTCGCTAGGTTTGCCATGGTAACACCGGTAATTTTACTTAAGAACGGAATAGTACGACTTGCTCGAGGATTAACCTCAATGACGAAAACTTCTTCGTGATGAACAACGAATTGGATATTAACTAGACCTTTCACGTTCAATCGTTCAGCAATTTTGATCGTGGTATCAATTAGTTGTTGCTTTGTTTTATCCGTAATTCGTTGTGTTGGATAGACTGCAATCGAATCCCCTGAATGGACACCTGCTCGCTCAATGTGTTCCATAATTCCTGGTATGATCGTTGTTTCCCCATCACTAATTGCATCGACTTCTACTTCAATACCTGTTAAATATTTATCAATCAAAACAGGATGTTTCCGTTTAATGTGTGTTGTCTTCTTCAAATAAGATGCCAATTCACTTTCACTATAGACAATCTCCATTTGACTTCCACCAATTACATAAGATGGTCGAACCAATACAGGATAGCCAATTTCTTCAGCCACTTCTTTTGCTTGCTCAATTTGGCGAACACTTTTACCAAGCGGCTGTGGAATGGAAAGACTTGTTAGCATTTGCTCGAATTTATCACGATCTTCTGCCATGTCAATCGCTTCTAAAGATGTTCCAAGAATTTGTACCCCACGGTGTGCCAAACCTTCTGCTAGGTTGATGGCTGTTTGTCCACCAAATTGGACAATGACACCAAGTGGTTTTTCTAATTCCACCACATGCATTACATCTTCCAATGTTAATGGTTCAAAATATAACTTATCAGAAACACTGAAATCCGTAGAAACAGTTTCTGGATTGTTGTTCATAATAATCGCTTCATAACCAGCTTCTTTTAATGCTAATACAGAGTGTACTGTTGCATAATCAAACTCAATCCCTTGACCAATTCTTATCGGCCCAGATCCTAATACCAGTACTTTCTTTCTTGTGGAAACAATCGATTCTTGTTCTTCTTCATAACTACTATAAAAATATGGTGTCGCTGATTCAAATTCTGCTGCACACGTATCAACCATTTTGTATACTGGTTGAATGTTATTTGTTTTACGGGCTTGATAAATGACATCAACATCTTCTTGCCAAATCCTTGCGATATGTGGATCGGAAAATCCTAAATCTTTCGCACGTTGTAATACTGCTAGATCCAGCTTGTTCTCTACTAATACTTGTTCATAATCAATAATTTTCTTCAATTTGTTTAAGAAGAATAAATCGATTTTTGTTATCTGGTGGATCGATTCTATCGTGTATCCACGTCGAAGTACTTCCGCTAAAACAAACACCCGTTGATCATCTGCTTTTAACAACATTTCCTCAAGTTTTTCATCAGTTTCTGTTTCGAATTGAGCAAGACGAAAATCTTCTCCACTAAAGTCTAAGGAACGAATTCCCTTTAAGAAGGATTCTTCAAATGTACGACCAATTGCCATTACTTCTCCCGTAGCTTTCATTTGTGTTCCTAATGTTCTGTTTCCGCTAGTAAATTTATCAAATGGAAAACGCGGGAATTTTGTTACCACATAATCCAAAGCTGGCTCAAAGGCAGCATAGGTTGTTTGTGTGATTGGATTTTTAATTTCATCCAACGTAAGTCCAACTGCAATCTTTGCTGCGATCTTAGCAATCGGATACCCAGTTGCTTTCGAAGCTAGTGCAGATGAACGACTCACTCGAGGATTCACCTCAATGATATAGTATTCAAAACTATCCGGATCTAAAGCAAGTTGAACATTACATCCACCTTCAATTTTTAGCGCACGAATAATCTTTAATGATGCATTACGAAGCATTTGATATTCACGGTCACTTAACGTCTGGGAAGGAGCTACTACAATAGAATCTCCTGTATGAATACCGACAGGATCAATGTTTTCCATATTACAAACGACGATCGCTTGATCATTGTGATCACGCATTACTTCGTATTCAACTTCTTTAAAGCCAGCAATATTTCGTTCGATTAAACATTGGTTAACTGGGGATAAACTCAAACCACTTCTCGTGATTTCTCGTAGATCTTTTTCGTTATAGCACATTCCCCCACCAGTTCCGCCTAGTGTATACGCTGGACGAACAATTAGTGGATAGCCAATTTCATCAGCAAATGCAAGTGCTTCGTCAACGGTTGTTACGATTGAACTCTCAGGAACCGGTTCGTTTAATTCATGCATCAAATCACGAAACTTCTCACGATCTTCCGCTAATTGAATCGCATCTAGAGATGTTCCTAATAATTCAGTCGGATACTTCTTCAGAATCCCACTGTTCTCTAATTCAATCGCTAAGTTCAATCCTGTTTGTCCACCTAGTGTTGGCAAAATAGCATCTGGCCGTTCTTTGCGAATGATTTTTGCTAAAAATTCAACCGTTAATGGTTCCATATAAACTGTATCTGCAATCGTGTGATCCGTCATAATCGTAGCTGGATTTGAGTTTGCTAAAATTACTGTATAGCCTTCTTCCTTTAGTGCCTGACATGCTTGTGTACCCGAATAATCAAATTCAGCAGCTTGTCCAATGATAATTGGACCTGATCCAATCACCAATATTTTTTTCATATCTGTACGCTTAGGCATGGTTAGTCCTCCTTCACTTGTCTTTTGTGGTCACTTATCTCTGTCATGAATTGATCAAATAAATAACTAGTATCCTCAGGTCCTGGAGAACTTTCTGGATGGTATTGTACAGAGAACGCCGGATACTGACGATGTCTGATTCCTTCAACTGTGCCATCATTAATGGCAACATGTGTTAATACTAAATCGGTGTTTACCAATGATTTTTCTGTAACGGCATAGCCATGGTTCTGTGAGGTAAGGTGTGTTTTGTTTCGTGTTAAATCTTTAACTGGATGATTAGAACCACGATGACCGAATTTCATTTTTTCCGTATCGCCTCCACACGCAAGTGCTAAGAGTTGATGTCCTAAACAGATTCCGAAAATGGGTACCTTCCCAATTAAATCTTTAATCATTTGAATTGCCTCTGGAACATTCTTCGGATCACCAGGTCCGTTCGTTAACATAATTCCATCAGGTTTTAAACGCAGGATCTCATCTGCTTGATAATGATAAGGTACAACAGTCACGTGACATTTTCTTTTCGTTAAATCTCGTAGTATACCATGCTTCATGCCAAAATCAACCAACACGATTCGGTATCCTCGTCCTGGCACCACATAAGGATTGGAAGTGGAGACACGTTCTACTTGATTGGTCATTAAACGTGGCCAATCAGCAGTAATTTCAAGTGTTTCCGTTTGTCTTTCTTCTGTTGCTGCCGTTAAAATACCCTTCATTGTTCCATGTTTACGAATGATTTTTGTTAATTTTCTTGTATCAATTCCTGCTATAGCTGGAATACCTTTTGCTTTCAGATACGTATCTAGTGGTTCTTCATTACGAAAATTAGAAGGTGTATCACACATTTCCTTAACAACCAAACCATGGATCGATGGATCGATTGTCTCAAAATCATCGCGATTAACTCCATAATTACCAATCAGCGGATAAGTCATCGTAACAATTTGACCGCAATAAGATGGATCAGATAAGATTTCCTGATATCCTGTCATTCCTGTATTAAAAACAATTTCCCCACTATTTTCTTTTAAACAACCGTATGCTTCTCCGTTAAATACTGTGCCATCTTCAAGTACGAGCTGTCGCTTCAACATAACCATCCTCCTGAAAAACAATTTTACCGTCAACTAATGTTAATATTGGTAATCCAGTAATTTCCCATTGATCAAAGGGTGTATTTTTCCCTTTTGATTGAAAATTCGTTTTATCGATTTGCCATTCTCTTGTTAAGTCAAGCAAAACAAGATCAGCAGGTGCTCCAACTTCTAGCTTTCCAGCAGGAAGATTAAATACTTGAGCAGGTTTTACAGTCAACCATTCGATTAATTGATCAAGTTGACATATATTTTTTTTCACTAAGTGTGTATATAAGAGACCAAATGCTGTTTCTAACCCTACAATACCAAAGGGTGCCTTTGTGATGTGTTGTGCTTTCTCATCTTCTGTGTGTGGTGCATGATCTGTTGCAATGAAGTCAATCGTGCCATCGATTAGACCTTCCAATAATGCTTCTTGGTCTTCTTTTGAACGTAATGGTGGATTCATCTTGAAGTTTGTATCTGGCTCTTTAATATCCATTTCATTTAACAGCAAATGATGTGGCGATACTTCTGCCGTTACGTTAATTCCTGCCCGTTTTGCATCACGTATTACACGAACTGATTCCTTAGTACTAACATGACAGACATGATAATGACAACCCGCAGCTTCAGCTAACAAAACATCTCGCGCAATTTGAACCGATTCACATACCGATGGAATGCCATTGATTCCAAGTCGTTCACTAACATCCCCTTTATGTACGGCTCCTTGATGAATTAATGAATTATCTTCACAATGTGCAACAATTGCCATATCTATTTTTTTCGCTTGTTCCATTGCTTGTAGCATATGATCTGCCGTCTGAACCCCGACGCCATCATCGGTAAAAGCAAATGCCCCAGCTTTTTTTAATGCAACCATGTCGGTGAGTTTCTCACCTTGTAATCCAACAGTAATGGAAGCATAAGGAAGTACACGAACATGTGCAGTTTGCTCAATTTTCTCCATGATCATTTCCATTGTATCGACGTGATCAGGAACTGGTACGGTATTAGGCATCGAACAAATCGTCGTATAACCACCACGTGCAGCAGCTTTCGTTCCCGTAGCAATGGTTTCCTTTTGTTCTCCACCTGGCTCACGCAAATGAACATGAACATCCACAAAACCTGCTGATAATAAATTCCCTTGGCAGTCGATCACTTGATCATTATCTGAACGGTTAATATTTGGTGATATTTCTTCAATCTTTCCATTACTAATTTTCACTTCATTATTGTCTACTGTTTGTTTAGCGGAAATTTGCTTCAAATTGGTTAAAATGATTGACATGAGTTGTTCCTCCTGATTGAAGTAGTTGTTGAATTACAGCCATTCTCGTTGTTACACCGTTTTTCATTTGAGTGAAAATTCGCGAACGCTCACACTCTACCAGTTGATCTGCGATTTCAATCCCTCGATTTACAGGGGCTGGATGAAGAATGATCGCATGATCTTTCATTTTTCTTTCTCGTTCTATGGTTAAGCCATATTTTGCTAAATAACTGTCTTGATCTAATACTGTATTTTCTTCGTGGCGTTCCAATTGAATACGCAATAACATCACAACGTCACACATTTCAATGGCTTCATCTAGATCAAGGTATGGGAAATCCAATTCTGCATCTTGCCATTGTGGTTTTGATGAGAAATAAACATTTGCACCCAAGGTTTTCAACGCATAGGCGTTTGATCGTGCAACACGACTATGCACTACATCCCCGACAATCAAAACGTTCAAACCTTGAAAACTCTGAAATTCTTGGTACATGGTGTATAAGTCTAACAGGCATTGTGTAGGGTGCTCACCTGCACCATCACCGGCATTAATAACTGGAATCGTAAGTTGCTTTGCTAATTGTTGCACTTGATTTGCCACCGGATGTCGAACGACTAATAAATTTGCACCAATGGATTCTAGCGTTTTCGCAGTATCGTAGACCGATTCTCCCTTTTGCAAGCTTGATGAACCTGCGTCAAAATCCAACACTTCTAAGCCTAGTTTTTTTTCCGCTACAACAAAACTCATTTTTGTTCGTGTACTAGGTTCAAAAAAAAGATTTGCAGCAAACAATTGCTCTGATAATGGTGATACACCATTTCTTTCAATATCCGAAGCAGTTTTCAATAGTTGATGAATTTGGATTGCCGACATTTCTTTCATGGAGACAAAATTATTCATGTTCCCAGCTCCCTTTCCAGTTATTTAGCGAAACAGTTTAATTTTTTAAAAAATGATCATTATTTTCCGACTCTTAAGTACGAAAATTGGCTTTATAAAAGGGACTGTCCAATAATCGATTCGACAGTCCCATTTTGCATTATTCTTTTTCTTCTACTGTCTCTTCCGCAAACATTTGGCCTTCTCCGTAACCAGCTTCTTTCCCTGGTAAAATTAAGTTTAAGATGACACCAACGATTGCAGCTAGAGCCATTCCTGCAATTTCGATATTAACTTCGGCTATGTTAAATCGAATCATCGCTCCACCAATACCGATGACAAGAATGACAGAAGATATAATTAAGTTTCTGTTGTTTCCTAAATCTATCTTATTATCTACTAGCATTCGTAAACCGCTTGAAGCGATGATACCGAACAGTAAGATAGACACACCACCCATAACTGGAGTAGGGATCGAAGCAATTACATCTGAGATAATACCGACGAAGCCGAAAGTGATTGCTAAAACTGCTGCCCCACCAATTACAAACACACTAAACACTCTCGTGATTGCTAGTACACCAATATTTTCACCATACGTTGTATTAGGTGGTCCACCCAAACAAGATGAAATAATCGTAGCCACACCATCACCCATGATTGAGCGATGTAAACCAGGATTTTTAACAAAGTCACGTCCAACAACTTTAGACAAGACCATTTGATCACCAATATGCTCAGCAATGGTCACCACTGCTATCGGTACCATCATCCAGAAAATGCTTAAATTCATTACTTCAAATGGAGAATAATCTTTAAACGGAATAACGAACTCTGGAAGAACAAAGATTGCACCAAAGAATTCTCCTACGGAACCCGCTCCAATGATATTACTCCATGTTGCACTGATTGCCTCTGTATCCACAATACCAAACGCCAAAGAGTAAAGGTAGCCACAAACGATTCCGATTAAGATCGGGATTAAACTGAAAATCCCACGGAAGAACAAGGAACCAATTACCGTAACTAATAAAGTAACCATTGCAGCAGAGAAATACAGCCCACTATATTCACCATCAACATTCATTGCCATATCAATTGCTGTTGGCGCTAAACTTAAACCAATCACAATAATAACTGGTCCTACAACAATTGGTGGTAGTACTTTCATAATCCAATCTAGACCAAAGGCACCAATTAGCAATGCAATAAGACCATAGGAAAGTCCAGCGAAGAAACTACCAACCATCGCCCCAGGGACACCATAATCTCCAACAACCGCAATTATCGGTGGAATAAATGCAAAACTTGAACCGAGATATGCTGGAATTTTCCCTTTTGTGATCAGTAAGTAAGCAAGTGTCCCTGTACCGCTTGATATAAGAGCCACAGCTGGTGGTAGACCTGTTAAGAATGGTACTAAAATAGTTGCGCCAAACATCGCAAATAAGTGCTGTAAACTAAGCATAAACCATTTTGATTTTTTTGGAACATCTCCTACATCCATTACCATATCTAATCTTTCCATCAAAAACATCCTCTCTTCACTTATCTTTTTTGTCATTTAACACAAAAAAACCTCTCTGCAAAGTCGCAAAGAGGTAGACGTGTCGATTGCACACGTATCCCTTAACAACCTTGCAAGCCTCTCAGGACTTGTTTAAAGGTTTACTATTCATTTTCATAAATACTTACTTGGTCATCTCCATCAGTTTCATTTAATGTGACAACAATAACTTCCTCTTGTGAGGTTGGGATGTTTTTCCCAATGTAATCAGCACGTATTGGCAATTCTTTATGCCCACGATCGATTAATACAGCTAGTTGAATTTGTGAAGGTCTTCCTTGATCAATAACCCCATCCATTGCTGCCCGAACCGTTCTACCAGTATAAAGGACATCATCAACAAGAATTACTTTTTTTCCAGTAATATGCGCTTCAATGTTCGTATTGTGAAGTGTAGCTTCTTTGTTCGAAGATACATGGCTTAAATCATCTCGATAAAGGGTAATATCAATTTCACCAATTGGAACATTCACACCTTCAATTTCGAAGATCTTTGTTTGTAATCGTTTGGCTAATGGTACACCTCTCGTTTTAATCCCCACTAGCATTAGATTATCTACACCTTTGTTTCTTTCCAATATTTCATGTGCAATCCGAGTAAGCGCACGATTGATAGCCGATTGATCTAATAGTACCGCTTTTTGCTTCATCTTCACTCACCCCATCTCTAAGTGAATAACCAAAAAATCCCTTTTCTCCACGTGAGAAAAGGGATTTAGATATACCTATCGTATCTAGATCAAAAACCGAATCCTTTTCAGCCTCACGGGACTGTCTTTAAAGGTTATTTAATTACTAACTATTATTCCAAAAAACTCGAATTATGTCAATGCATTTCTCTGATTTTTTTTAAAGCTTCGTTAAATTCTTCTGGTGGTTCAACAGTAAACTGTAACCATTCTTTAGTTGTTGGATGTTCAAACCCCAGTTCTTGAGCATGTAATGCCTGACCATTCATCGAAAGTGACTTTCTTTGTCCATATTTAGGGTCACCAACAAGAGGAAAACCAATATATTTCATATGAACACGAATTTGATGGGTCCTTCCTGTTTCCAATACACACTTTACATAAGTAAAGAGCTGATTAATACGTTCGATCACTTCAAAATGTGTGATCGCATCCCGGCCACCTGTAACAACAGTCATGCTTTGACGATCTTTCGGATCACGAGCAATTGGCGCTTCAATTGTTCCATATTCATGAGGAATTGCACCATGGACAAGTGCGACATAAGAACGCTTTACAGTCTTTGCTTGAAGTTGCTCTGCCAATGCTTGATGCGCTTGATCATTTTTAGCTACCATAAGTAATCCACTCGTATCACGATCAATTCGGTGAACAATTCCAGGTCTGATGACACCATTAATTCCAGATAAGTCATTACAATGATGAAGTAATGCGTTAACTAATGTTTCTGAAGAATGCCCAATAGATGGGTGTACAACCATACCTCTAGGTTTATTTACAACAAGGACATCTTTATCTTCATAAACAATCTCAATTGGAATATCTTCTGCTTTTATTTCCATTTCTTCAGGTTCTGGAATTTCCCAAGAAATCACTGCATCTGGTTCACATTTATAATTGTTCTTTACGGGTGCTTGATTAACCAAAACATGTCCCGATTTAATCCAACTTTGTATTTGAGAGCGAGACACTTCCGGCAACAATTTGGTTAACACCTTATCAATTCGTTGATAAGTTTCTTCCTCAGAAACCCGGTGACTATTTACATTCATCCGTTATTTTCTTCCTTTCTGAAGCTCTTCTTTAAATGTTATGATAAATATAATGATTACACCGATTACCAATGCAGAATCAGCTATATTAAAAATAGGATAATTATAGCTTCCTATGTAGACATTCAGAAAATCAACAACCTCTTGAAAAATTAAGCGGTCAATAAAATTTCCAATCGCTCCTCCTAATACCAACCCCAATGCAATGCCTGTCCAAATATTATCCTTCGCATACTTTTGCATATAGTAAACAATTAGACCAATGACAACTAAAGTAATCACATAAAAAAATGCCATTTGACCTGCTAGAATCCCCCAAGCAGCACCTGGATTGCGGTGTGAAGTAATATAAAAGAAATTTTCAATTACAGGAATACTTTCACGCAGTTCCATGTTTGTAACAACCCACCACTTGGTTAATTGATCAATGATAATGACACCTAATGCGAGTAAGTAATAACGCATGTTACTCCCCCATTCTCTCTTTTCTCTCTAGCATTTTACCACAAACCAAGCGAAAAAGGAAAAATCATTACGAACACCTAGTTTTATGCTAAAGCACTAATTTTACCTATTACAAGGTGGTAAGAACGACTTTTCCCAACCATATGCTTCAAACGCCATTCCCCTCCAATTTTATACACCTGAGACAAACTGTGTGGTAAATAATTTATTTTTTTACCTTTAATGATGTTCACGCGAAGGTAGAGAGGATCAAAGGAACTGTAACTTCTTTAAGGCGGGTTTTTCCCCTAGGTTCATGGCAGGAGATAACGCTAACCTCGTCAAGATTGAAGAACTTGCTTAGGTTGAGGGTAGAAAATGGCACCAACCTCGTCGAAACAGCCTCTTTCGCCTAGGTTAAACCCTAAAAAGAGCTACAACCTCGTCGAAACGACCTCTTTCACTTAGGTTAAGTCCTAAAAAGAGCTACAACCTCGTCGAAACGACCTCTTTCGCCTAGGTTAAACCCTAAAAAGAGCTACAACCTCGTCGAAACGACCTCTTTCGCCTAGGTTAAGACCTAAAAAGAGCTACAACCTCGTCGAAACGACCTCTTTCGCCTAGGTTAAGCCCTAAAAAGAGCTACAACCTCGTCGAAACAGCCTCTTTCGCCTAGGTTAAACCCTAAAAAGAGCTACAGCCTCGTCGAAACGACCTCTTTCACTTAGGTTAAGTCCTAAAAAGAGCTACAACCTCGTCGAAACGACCTCTTTCGCCTAGGTTAAGCCCTAAAAAGAGCTACAACCTCGTCGAAATGACCACATACACTTAGGTGACCCTAAAAAAGGGCTGCAACCTTGCTGAAACGCATAATTAAACCTAGACTCACACCTCACAGTCTATAGATATTATGCTTTAAGTATCGTTTGACTAAGCACGTGTTGATCCAAATTTGTTATAAAGCAGTTCTTGTTTAATTCCCTCTTCTGTAATTTTTTTCAATAAAAAGACTGTCCACCTCACAATTCGGCATCCCATAAACAAAATAAAAACGAAACACTACCACCATAGCTGGCGTGTTTCGTTTTTAAAAGTATTTTAGTAATGTTCTTTTACAATTGCAGCACAACGCGTACATAACGTTTCGTGCTCAGAATCTTCACCAACTGTTTCTGAAGCAATCCAACAACGTTCACACTTCTCAGCATCATATTTTTCAACAACTACAGAAATATGATCATATGTTTTTGCATTCGGTTGTTCTTCAACAACTTCTACATGGGAAACAATAAACAACTGATCTAAATCATCAATCTCAGATAATACCGTTTTCGTTGTTTCATCTTTTGCAACAATCGTTAATTTAGCTTCTAATGATTTACCAATTACCTTCTCAGCACGAGCCTCTTCTAACGCTTTTAGAACATCATCACGAACTGTAATGAAATGATCCCATTTCACTTTCAATTCATCTGCTGCCGGAATTTCTCTTGCGACTGGCATATCGGTCAACTGAACAAACTCTTCCCCAACATTCGGAATATGTCCCCAAATTTCCTCTGCTGTATGAGTTAAGATCGGTGTCATCAATTTAACTAAACTAGTTACTGTTTCATAATAAACCGTTTGAATACTCCTTCTGCGCGAGCTATCTTCTTGATCGATGTATAGAATATCTTTTGCAAAGTCAAGATAGAAGGCACTTAACTCAATGGAGCAGAATTGATGAATCAACTGGTATACCGTTGAAAAATCATAGGAGTCATATGCTTTCGTTACTTTACTTACTACTTCTTGTAACTTCACTAGCATATAGCGATCCACTTCGTGTAAATCTTGATCAGCAACTGTATTTTTCACCACATCAAAATCATTTAAGTTTCCAAGTAAGAATCGGAACGTATTTCGGATTTTACGGTAGCCTTCTGCTGCTTGTTTAATGATTTCATCGGACACACGAACATCCGCTTGATAGTCCACAGAGGCAACCCATAAACGCAAAATGTCAGCACCATATTGCTTAATAATCTTATCAGGAATAACGACATTCCCTACAGACTTACTCATTTTTCGTCCTTTTCCATCTAACGTGAATCCGTGACTGATAACCGTTTCAAATGGTGATTTCCCTGTTACTGCAACAGCTGTAGAAATAGAAGAGTTAAACCATCCACGATATTGATCGGATCCTTCTAAATAGACATCTGCTGGACGTTGTAATTCAGGACGTCCCTCTAAAACACCTTGGTGAGAAGAGCCAGAATCAAACCATACATCCATGATGTCCATCTCTTTTGTGAAGGTACCGTTAGGACTGTGCTCTGATTGGAATCCTTCTGGCAATAAATCACTTGCTTCCCAATCGAACCAAATGTTCGATCCGTGTTCACGGAACAAGTTTGCCACATGCGTAATTGTTTCATCATTGATGATTGGTGTACGATCCTCACCATAAAAAACTGGAATGGGAACTCCCCAAATTCTTTGGCGAGAAATACACCAATCTTCACGATCACGAACCATATTGAAAAGTCGAGTTTCTCCCCATTTAGGAACCCAATTAATCCGTTTGATTTCAGCTAAGATTTCTTCACGGAAATCTTTAATCGATGCAAACCATTGATTAGTAGCACGGAAGATGGTTGGTTTCTTCGTACGCCAGTCATGTGGGTATGAGTGTGTAATGAAATTTAGTGCTAACAATGCTCCATTTTCTGATAACTTTTCCGTAATTTCTTTATTTGCTGCATCATAAAATAACCCTTCGAAGCCAGGAGCTTCATCTGTAAAGACACCTTTTTCATCTACTGGACAAAGGACATCTAAGCCATATTTTTTCCCAATGATAAAGTCATCTTCCCCATGTCCTGGAGCTGTGTGTACTAAACCAGTACCACTTTCTGTTGTTACATGGTCACCTAAGATAATTAATGAATCACGGTCATAAATTGGGTGTTTTGCTACTAAACGTTCTGCTTCTTGTCCCTTGAACGTTTGAACAACCTCCGTTGTATTCCATTCTAAAACTTCGGCAACTTGTGAGATCATCTCTTCTGCAACAATAAATTTCTGATCTTCTACTTTTACGACCGCATACGTTAACTCCGGATGAAGTGCAATCGCTAAGTTAGCTGGGATCGTCCACGGAGTTGTTGTCCAGATAATGAATTGCTCATCACCTTGTAATAACTCACCTGGATCTTTCACTCCAAAACTAACATAAATAGACGCAGAACGTTTATCTTGATACTCGATTTCTGCTTCAGCTAACGCTGATTCTGATGATGGAGACCAATACACTGGCTTTAAGCCTTTGTAGATATAGCCTTTTTTAGCCATTTCTCCAAACACTTCAATTTGAGCTGCTTCATAATCTTTATTTAATGTTAAATAAGGATTTTCCCAATCTCCACGTACTCCGAGTTGCTTAAACTGTGCACGCTGATTATCGACTTGCTTTAATGCATATTCTGCACATTTTTCTCGAAACTCTGATGCAGTCATTTTCTTGCGATTCACTTTCTTTTTTGCTAAAGCAGTTTCGATTGGTAGACCATGCGTATCCCATCCTGGAACATACGGGGCTTGGAAGCCAGTCATCGACTTATATTTGACGATAAAATCTTTTAAAACTTTATTCAACGCATGCCCCATGTGAAGATCGCCATTCGCATACGGTGGTCCGTCATGCAAAACAAATAGCGGGCGACCCTCTGTTCGATTTTGAACTTTTTGATAAAGATTTGCTTGATCCCATTCTTCTTGTAACTTTGGCTCTTTGTTCGGTAAATTTCCACGCATAGGAAACTCTGTCTTCGGCATTAATAATGTTTCTTTATAATCCATTTTATTTCCTCCTATAAGGTGAATCTTCAATCAGTGGGGGTTTTTATTGATTGTTAGTTTTAGCTTTCGGTGCACTATCTTAAATTCACCATGCTTTTATTCTTAAAGCAACAAAAAAAGCCTTCTATATCCCCAAAAGGGACGAGAAGACTCGCGGTACCACCCTTCATAAGTAATTAATTTGAGTTAACCAAATAATTACCCACTCAAGCATCGTAACGTGATGAGGACGTCCAGTTCTACTCACATGTACACTTTCGCACTGGAAGCTTGAGGGTGATTTTCAAATAGATAATCATACTAGGCTCCCACCTTCCCTAGCTCGCTAAAATAATTCTATCCATTTTACTGTCCCTCGCATAGCTGATAACGATGTTTCAATTTGTTCATTTATTTAACATGATAATCGAAAATAAGTGTTTCTGTGAATGAATTATATGTAATAAATCCGAAAACGTCAAGTTTTTCTCGTTAATTATTCATCGTCCGTTGAGTCATTTTCATAATCACGATCTAATGATGTTTGAAATAAATCATCCCAATCATCACTATTTGCTAATTCCAACTGTGCTTCTACGAGCATCTTCAGTCTCGTTCGGAACACTTTTCCTTGTTTCTTTAGTTCTTCTACTTCAATTTCAATTCTACGTGATTTTTCTAATGCTTCATTAATAATTCGATCTGCATTTTTTTCTGCTTCACGAATAATTAATTTCGATTCTTTCGTTGCATTACCTTTCACTTCTTCAGCAGTTGTTTGAGCAATTAAAATTGATTTATTTAACGTCTCTTCAATATTAGAAAAATGACCCAGGCGTTCTTTCATGTCATCAACTTGTCGCTTCAACTCTTTCTTTTCTCGAATTACAATTTCATAATCTTTAATCACTTGATCCAAAAATTCATTCACTTCATCTTGGTCATAGCCTCTTAAGCCACGCGTAAATTCCTTATTATGAATATCTAATGGTGTCAATGGCACAATGGCCACCTCCTCAATATACGTTTTCTTACCTTTTCGACAAAATCATCTTAAATTCCTGCTAAGAAACGACATTAATTTAAGATCTCATAAATTATTTTCCATTTCTCTTTTTTAGAGAGTCCTAACAATTCTGTTAAACGACTTCTCCCTTTCCCACGAAGCGAAAACACATCGCCTTCTTCCACAACAAAAGCTGGATCTTCCACAATCCGAAAATTAACTTTTACGATTCCTTTTTGAATGACTTGTCCAGCCTGTTGACGAGATAAGCCATAGATGTGTTTGATCACAACATCTAGCCTTAAGGAACTAATTGTTGTTTGATAGGACTTCCAGTCTTGTTCCGCGTCCACTGCACCCTGTAAGGGAATTCTTTCTAGTTGTATTGATGCATTCTTAATTGCAGTAAGGTTAAAACAAACAAAATCAGCAACATCTTCAGAAACAATCAATTGTATCTTCCCTTGTTCTTGATCAACCATAATGTCACCAAGCTTTTTCCGCTTCAATCCAAGCGACAAGAATGTTCCCAATACGTCTCGGTGCTCAATCGTGATAAATCTTGTTGGATAACTAGCTGAGAGTATCGCTATTGGAAAATCCGTTTGGCTTATTGATTCATAATATGGCGACAATATTGCTTGCTTGCGTTCCGTATGGGTTGTCCCACCAAAGAATTTCAGCAGAAATTGATCATCATTTCCAATGATGCTTTGAAAAATCTTTTGTTCTCGTGGATCAAGAAAATCTGATGTCCTACGAATGTATTGACGTTCCACTTGATCTTTCCAACTAAACACCTGATCAATAAAAGGTTGTTCTTCTTTTCGAAAGTGCTGATAAATATCCATAAAATACTCCTGTTAACTAAATTCATTACACCTTAAAACATTCCAAATAGAACGTGTAGCCCACTCATAGCTAAACGCAATGTGATAATAGCTACAAGCGCTGAGATGTCGATCATTCCAATTGGGGGGATAATCGAACGAAATGGCTCTAGATACGGCTCTACAATACCTGCAAGAAATCGTCCTATCGAAGAATCACGGGATCCTGGGAACCATGACATTAAAATATAAATAATAATCGCTACACTATACAACTCAGCCAATCTAATGATAATATCTTGCAATGCTCCCATTTACTTTACCACCTTTGTTCAAATTCTTCCTCTTCCACCGTCTGTGTAATATTACCTGACACCTCAACATTATCCGGTGTGCAAAGAAATGTATGAGGACCTAATTTTTGAATTTCTCCTGATACGGCATAAACTGTTCCACTTAAAAAGTCAACAATACGCTTTGCTTGCTGATGGTCAACGCGCTGTAAATTTATTGCAACCGAACGACGGTTCACAATATGATCAGCAATATCTTGTGTTTCTTCATACGAGCGTGGTTCAGCAAGAACAACTTTTGACTGTGCTTGGATCGATTTTAAGCTAACAACATTTTTACCTTCTGCTTTATCGTGTTTCATACTACGTCTTGTCGCTTCTTGTTCCACCGGTTCTTCTTCTACAAATTCATAGTCTTCTTCAGCAAATAACGATTTAAATTTGTTTTTTATGCTCATTTCATTCACCTCAACTCTTTCTGCCCAACTAAATGTGAGCCAATTCGAATATGGGTTGCTCCTTCTTCAATGGCAATTTGATAATCATTACTCATTCCCATCGAAAGATACGAACATGGTGCGTGTATTAGTTTCCTACTCGCTATTCGATCTCGTAATTCTCGCAATTCTCGAAAACAATTTCGAATTGTCGTGTCATCATTCACATGTGGAGCCATAGTCATTAAACCAACTATCTGAATCTGTTCAAACTCTTTAAGTTTCTCGATAAAACTGTCTACTTCTTCTGGTTTTAAACCTTGTTTCGATGTTTCACCACTGACATTGACTTGGACAAAACAGGGAATTTTATTTTGCGCTCGCTTATTTATTTCTTTCGCAAGCGACAATCGATCTAGGGAATGCAAATAATCGACCAGATCAATGACCTTTTTAACCTTTTTCGATTGAAGTGTACCAATAAAATGCCAATTGGGCATTGTATCATTTAGTGCCTCACTTTTTTCATACAAACCTTCCATCCTATTTTCTGCAAGGTTGGTAACCCCAGCTTTTATCACTTCTCTTGCTCGTTCTATTGTAACATATTTCGTCACAGCGATAACGGTAATTTCTTGTGGATCTCTACCGATGCGAGCACAAGTTTCTTGTAAATTTGATTGAATGGTTGCTAGATTCTCTTCTACTGTCATTTCAATGTAATCCCCCTATTACCTCACTACTTTCTACCAATAAACCCTAACATTCTCCCTGTTTTTTGTTGATCTTTTCGGTGAGAAAAAAATATTGGATCGCGGTAAGTACAATAATTTGTTCGAAGGATACGTGCTTCATCTACTCCTTCTTCTTGCAAAATCAATTCATTTAAGCGCGGTAAATCGATCAAATAATTCTGTTCTCCATCTTTTTCCACTACTTCTCCGCGCCATTTCTTCGGTACTTGTTCATATACTTTTTGATCCACTTGATAATTTTCTTTACAGATTGAGGGTCCAATTGCAACATGTAGATTTGCTATATTGACGTTCTCTTGTTTAAAGGTATCAACCATAGCACTTGCCATTTTATTCACCGTACCACGCCAACCAGCATGAGCAATACCAATCCAATCAGA
The DNA here is from genome assembly GCF_026805325.1 of Natronobacillus azotifigens. Lineage (GTDB taxonomy): Bacteria > Bacillota > Bacilli > Bacillales > Amphibacillaceae > Natronobacillus > Natronobacillus azotifigens. Next base: position 10,200 of record NZ_JAPRAT010000016.1, on the reverse strand, counting down.
TGTCGGATCCCAAAAAAACAAAGGAACGCAATCAGCAAAAAAAGCTGCTAATAGAATATTTTTTTCTTTAGTAATTAAGCCATCTACCCCACTGATCGGATTCGTGTTGATTGTTGAACCAGCGCCAATAACTCCTGATTTGTCCTCTACAATAAACACGTTGGTATTATGCACCTGTTCCCCTAATACCCACTGATCAAGAGGAAAATTCAAGTCTTCTGCGATTAACTGTCGATTTTTTAACACATGATTCGGATCATCTGAAACATGAAAACCTGTGTTTAATGTATGATAAGGTGATTCACTAACTCCACCATTTCGCGTTGTCATACCTGCAACAATATTTGTGGTCATCCATTTTTCAATAAATAACACTCGTTCATTATTATAGCAAAATGGTTCCATTAGACATCCCCCTTTTAGATTATTTTATCATAATTGATCAATGATTTCTCATATTACTATTCTTTGGATTGCTCACTGCTTGTCTTTATCCCCTTAACTAAAATAACATCCTGTCCAAAGGTAACAATGTTATTCCAGGGAATACTAAGTTCTTCTTGTTTTTGAAAGAAACCAGAAAAACCATTTTTGGACCCAATAACGATATCCGTAATCCGTCCCCGGTCCACATCTATTTCTAAATCTAGCACATTTCCCAATCTTTCTCCTGTTTCTAATGAGATAATCTCCTTTTCTTGCATCGTAGTTAGTGTTAACATTTCTAAACCTCCCGCCTTTTTTAATACTATATGCAGATGTTAAGGCATTTACGATGTTAAATAGACAATCAAATAAAGTGAAACTTCAATCAGTGGGGGGTTTTAGGTATTCCCGCACTGATTGTTAGTTGAACCATTCGGGGTGCTAGCGTCCGTTACTCCCACTTAAACAACTTGGTATTCTCGTTGTTTTGAAGTGGGAGTCTTACGGACGGTTGCTCCGGGATAAAGTGAAGCTTCTATCGGTGGAAGGTTTCTAATTTTTCCTATTGATAGTTGTCCCTATATGAGGAGTAAAGAACCTCAAAGGCTTAAGGGTAATAGTGTCCTTTGTTTTGGGATAAAATGAAATAAAATGTATTCGTCACATCCCTTATCAAAACGGAAATCCTACTATTAATAACTCTCTACTTGAAAATTTCCACTTGATTTATCTATGAAGATAAACCGGGAAAACCAGCCGATCTTTTTTTAAAAAATTAAGAAGCTATATTTTGTAAGGCGCGGATGGTGACAAGCTATAGCGAGACACTTTCCAACAAGTAACCAACGGAAAATGGTTGCATTTATATTAGAGATTAAACACCTATAGTTATCGCATAACTTTCTTGTCTTGCAAAAAAGGCCCACTATCCAAAGATAGTAGACCTTTTTATTACTGTGTTAAATCACTTAAACTTGTCTATTTAGTTTATTCAAACATTTCTTTATTCATTTCCTGAATAGCAGCCTTCTCAAGTCTGGACACTTGCGCTTGTGATATACCTATCTCTTGAGCAACTTCCATTTGCGTTAACCCTTGAAAGAATCGCTTAGATAGGATCATTTTTTCTCGTTCATTTAAACGGTGCATACCTTCTCGCAATGATAACTGATCAAGCCAATTATCTTCTTTATCGCGGTCATCACTTAATTGATCCAATACAAAAATCGGATCCCCACCATCATTATAAATTGGCTCAAAGAGAGAAACAGGATCTTGGATAGCGTCCATCGCAAAAACGATATCGCTTTGCTCGATTCCCATTTCATCTGCAATTTCTTTTGCAGTTGGTTCTTTTGATGATTTACTCATTAATTTCTCTCTTACTTGCAACGCTTTATAAGCGGTATCACGTAAAGAACGAGATACACGAATGGGATTATTATCACGTAGATACCTGCGTATCTCTCCAATAATCATTGGTACAGCATACGTGGAGAAACGAACATTTTGCCCTAGATCGAAATTGTCAATTGATTTCATTAATCCAATACAACCTACTTGAAACAGATCATCTCCGTATTCTCCTCGATTCTGAAATCGTTGGATAATACTAAGTACTAAGCGAAGGTTTCCATTCACTAATGTCTCACGTGCACTTGAATCACCATCCTGCATTTGCTTAAAAAGCTTCCTCATCTCATCATTCTTAAGTACTGGTAATGTTGAAGTGTCAACACCACAAATTTCCACCTTATGTCTGACCATATGTTAACCTCCCATGTGGAGCTGTACTACATGGATCAGTATCACCAGCCAGCATGTCTTTTATGCAGGTAATAATTACCGAATAATGAGAAAAGAGACGATTTCCCTTGAGCCTGTAAAGCTAAACCATTTTTTCAAATTCTTTTTGTAAACGACGAATTATTTTCTTCTCTAATCGAGAAATATATGATTGCGAGATCCCTAACATATCTGCAACATCTTTTTGTGTTTTTTCTTCATTTCCAATCAACCCAAAGCGCAATTCCATAATTTGTTTTTCGCGCCCATTTAATTGTGTAAGAGCACTTTGTAATAATTTTTTATCGACATTTGCCTCAATATCCTTCTCAATAATATCTTCATCTGTTCCTAAAATATCAGATAAGAGTAACTCGTTCCCATCCCAATCAATGTTTAACGGTTCATCAAATGAAACTTCAGATTTTAATTTGTTATTTTTTCTTAAATACATCAAAATTTCATTTTCGATACATCGTGATGCATAGGTTGCTAATTTAATTTTTTTCTCTAAATTAAAAGTATTGATTGCTTTAATCAATCCTATTGTTCCTATACTAATAAGATCTTCAATATTTATTCCTGTATTCTCAAATTTACGTGCGATATATACTACTAGACGTAAATTACGCTCAATCAACATGGCTTTTGCTGCCTTATCACCTTCTGGTAACTTTTTCAACAATACCAATTCTTCATCCTTTGTCAACGGAGGTGGTAATGCCTCACTACCACCTATATAATAAATTTCACTAGCTTTAAAACCTAATTTCAAACGAATTTTATACCAAAATAATTTTAGGTTGATCATCCATTTTTTCATATTAGATACACTCCTTCTTTATGCTGATTGTAATGATAGCTCTTTAAATATTTGAGGGTTTAACAAACAATGATACGTCTCATCAGGTGTCAGATGATCAAATTGTAATCCAATAAGTACTTTTGTACAGGTATACATTTCCTCTTGATCAAATAGAATAAATTGATTCGGTTTAATAACTAACAATAGTCTTTGCCCTGCGGTTAAACCCTGGTATGGAACAAAATGGACTTGATCAACCAAATGTTGATCCAATGAAGTTACATCAAGTGTCTCTTGTACATTCTTTAACTGCTCAATTTCTGAATCTGTAAACATTTGTTCAATGACTGTTTGATCACAAATGACAACCGGTTTTTTACTCATTGGATCAATTAAATGATTTGCGGTATCCAAATAAGAAGATGTTACCACTTGTTTATGATTCATAGTTATCATTACTTTGAACTGCTGATCTTGACGGTAATTGGTAAGACTTTGCTTGTCCATGGTACTTCTTGTGAATAACCAAACAATAGGAAATCCTAAGATTACAAACAGCCAACTTACCGGATCTCCATAACCACTATTCCATGTAATTAGGTTTCCATTTGAAAGATATACTGAGCGACTAAACATAAAATAAATCCCTGTTAAACCACCACCAATTCCAAATGATACAAAATAAAATGTGAACCAAATATGCATAAATCTTCGGATATTTTTCCAACCAAATCCGACCCAAATAATAAGCATCGAATAGATCACCTTCCCTATTGGATGAACGAATACACTGTCTGGAAAGTAAATGGAAAAAGGTACGATTGCCGAGGCTACCACAGCTGCCATTAACATGGCTACTGGTCGAATATTGGTTTTCGTTAACCTTGCCGTTAACCGAAGAATCATGAAATCTAGTAACAAGTTTAATAGCCATACCGCATCTAAATAAATGGTCACAATCAATATCCTTTCAAATGTTCACTATTTATAAGAAAGTATAACGATATAGTTTATAGAAGTCTGTCAAAGCTTGACAATAGAAAAACTGTTTTTTTCACTATAATTCAATCAAATTGTCAAAAATCATAAAGTGAAAGTTCAATAAGCGGAGGAATTAGGTCTTAATGATTCATTGATTGTTCGCCTTCTATACTCCTACTTAAACAACTATAAACTTCTTGTTGTTTTGAAGATGTGTGTTTGTACCATTTCAGTAAAAAGAGAATTAAAAATTCCATGAAACACTAAAATTATATAGCACCTCAAATGAATATTTTTTTGTTGATTATTGTATATCACTTAATCTATACGAATCTAAATCAAAGCGGACGCTACGACGAGGTTTGATACATTTTTCGTCTTAAACCTAAGGAAGATCGGCTATCTTGACGAGGTTAGTGCCATTTTTCTCCCTCAACCTAAGCAAGAGCATACCTTATAACGAAGTAACAGTACTTTTTGAGCCTCCACCCTCATGTGAACCTCATTAAAAACGTTCAACTGGAGTGAATCAATCGAGTGAAACGAATGATTCTGGCTAAGTTTCATAACTGATGATAACTTAAGACGTGACTTGCTTGGTGGACTCACCTAGTATTTGGCACTACGAGCTGAACGTGGCTATATCTGATCTGAATATAAGTCACAATTCAAAATGTTATCGTTTCCTTAGCAAAAAAATAAGCAAGAAGACTATCAATGAATAATAGTCTTCTTGCTTATTAAACTCTTTATATATCTTGATCGTTCAATTCAATAAAATAATTCGTTAACGTCTTCTGTTTCTATTGCGTAAGAAAGTAGGAATATCTAAGGTATCCTCTTCTTGACGTATACCGGGTTGCTCGTGTACCTCTGGGGTTGTTTGGTCGCGTCTGGTATCTACAGCTGATGCCACAGGTTGTTGTACTCCCGGTCGTTTTCGTCCGCCTTGAGGAGCTCCTACTTTAGCGTCATCAAAACCAGTTGCAATCACAGTAACAACAATTTCCTCTTTAAGATTTTCATTAATAACTGAACCAAAAATAACATTAACTTCTTGATCTGCGGCTGATGTAACGATATCAGCTGCTTCCTGTACTTCATATAAACTTAAATTGTTTCCACCAGTAATGTTCATTAACACGCCATGAGCACCGTCAATGGATGTTTCCAACAATGGAGAAGAAATTGCTTTTTTCGCAGCTTCTGTTGCCCGATTCTCTCCTGTTGCAATACCAATTCCCATTAATGCTGATCCTTTATCTGACATAATTGTCTTCACATCAGCAAAGTCGACATTAATTAAACCTGGTGTAGCAATTAAGTCAGAAATACCTTGAACACCTTGGCGTAACACATTATCCGCTTCACGGAACGCTTCTAGCATCGGTGTATTTTTGTCAATAATTTCTAATAAACGATCATTCGGGATTACTATAAGTGTGTCTACACTTGATTTTAATCCATCAATACCCGTAATTGCTTGTGTTGATCGTTTACGTCCTTCAAAAGTAAACGGTCTAGTAACAACTCCAACCGTAAGAGCCCCTATTTCTTTGGCAACTTGTGCAATAACTGGAGCAGCTCCTGTACCAGTTCCACCACCCATACCTGCCGTAACAAATATCATATCTGCACCTTGAAGAGCTTCTTCTAATTGCTCCTTACTCTCTTCTGCAGCTTTGCGACCTACTTCAGGGTTTGCACCTGCTCCTAGACCTCTTGTTAATTTTGTACCTAATTGTATTTTCACTTCAGCTTTTGATAAATTTAACGCTTGTGCGTCTGTATTTACAGCAATAAATTCAACACCTTGCACACCGTGCTCGATCATACGGTTAACGGCATTGTTTCCACCGCCACCTACTCCAATAACTTTTATTGTGGCAAGCTGATCCATCTCCGTGTCAAACTCTAACATATTGGTTCCTCCTATATATAAGATTACAGTTGTATATTTGTGAATTAATCTTAATTACCTTAAATAATTAATCAAAGAAATATTTAAAAAGATTGGCAACCCCTGATTCTTTTTTCTGTTTACTAGTCCCTGTTGAACTACGTTGATCCTGTGTTTTAGGTTGTTTCTTCTTCTTTGGTTTTTCGATTGCATGTTGTATTGGTGTTACAGACCTAGTTAAAGTTTTTCCTTGAATCTTGGCATTACGGTGGGCAAATTTCAAAATCCCTACCCCTGAAGTAAATTGAGGTTCACGAACACCAATATAATCTGGAATGGCTATACGTACATTTGCATGAAACAAATCTTGCGCCAATTCGATCGCACCAGGCATTTGCATACATCCACCTGTTAATACAAAACCACCAGGCAATTCAGCGTAACCCATTTTTTTAATTTCTCTCGCCGCAAAGGTGAAAATTTCTTCCAGCCTAGCTTCGATCATATCCGTTATCTCTAATTGATTAAAGGTCTGTTTTTGATCACTACCAATTGTTGTCGCCTGAAAAGTCTCTTCTTCCCTTGCATCTGGATAAAAAGCATGTCCATGCTTAACTTTAATCTCTTCAGCTACCTCAGAACTTGTTCTAAGGCCGATGGAAATATCCTTCGTAATATTATCTCCACCAAGGGGAAGTACATGTGTTGCGATCAGATGATCATCCTCAAACACAGATACAGTCGTACTTCCACCGCCTACATCTATGAGAGATACACCTAAGTTCTTCTCATCATTCGACAATGCAATTGCACCACTCGCAAGCGGTTGTAAACAAATATCAATCACTTCAAGATTCGCTCTCTCTACGCATTTCAGTATGTTATGTAACATCGTTCTTGCACAGGTAATAATTGTTCCTTCCATTTCAAGACGAACACCAATCATGCCTCTCGGGTCAGTAATCTCATCTAAACCGTCTACAATAAATTGCTTAGGAATAACATCAATGATCTCACGTTCTGGAGGAATAGAAATAACTTGAGCAGCATCTATTACTCTTTTTACATCTTCGTTACCAATCTCACGATTTTCACTAGCCACAGCAACAATCCCGTGGCACGGTTGTAGTTGAATATGATTACCATTTATACCTACAATAACGCGATCAATATTCATATCTACCATACGTTCGGCCTGTTCTATAGCTGTTCGAATTGATTGCACCGTTTGATCGATATCAACAATCGCACCTTTTTTCATTCCATTTGACTTAGCTGATCCAACGCCAATGATGTTTAGCGAATCGCTTAATACTTCTCCAATTATTACTTTAATTTTTGATGTACCTATATCTAGGCTAACTAAAATTTCACTGTTGCTCAACTGTATGGCACCTCCCAATCTAACGCGTCTGAATAGTAAAAATACTATCGAATAATAGCTAAAATTACAATCCATATAGCACAATTATTTAAAAATTAAATACACAACATTTATTATAACATTTTATTGCTAGTCTATTAATACTATATTTGCAATTGCCTATCTTTACATTATTCTACAGAATACGACTATTTCCCTTTTAAAAAGGAAACTTTTTTTGATTTATTTGTTTTCTATATTGAAAAATATGTCGGCGAATCGTTGCGATATTTTGAAAAACTCGCAAACCTAAGGCAAAAACTGCAGCGAGATATAAGTCTACACCCAATTGAACCCCTATAAACGTCAGGATAACAGCTAACGTTATATTAAAAAAGAAGCCTGAGATGAAGATCATTTGATCAAAGGTTTTTTCAAAATGGGCACGGATTCCTCCAAAAAGCGTATCAAAAGCAGCTAAAATAGCAATAGATAAATACTTAGTGTATTGTTCTGCTATTGTAAAATCCGTTAAAAAACCAAGAGCAATCCCAACCACCAAAAATAATACTGGGAGCCACATTTATGAGTCACCTGCTTCTGTACCTTGATTATATTGTAGCAAATCCAACCTAATATCACTATGATAAGATGGGATCGTTACTTCTTCAACTCTCACATTAAACTCCATATTGTTCATGCGAAATTCATCCCTTGATTGACTTACTTCCAAGTAATTCATTAATCGTTCTGGATTTTCACTAAGAATTTTTATTTCAATCGGAAGACTAGGTAATGGACGACTATTCATGTATGTTTTCCCTGAAACGTACCTAATCGGTGTATGATTGATTAATCGTTCATTTTCAACAGATATATCTGTAGCTCCATATGTGTTAAGTTCATTAATTAATCGATTTAGTAATTCGGGGGTTAATTCTGGATGTTCTCTTGCTTCAGCCACTAACCGATTATTTGGTTTTAATTCGATTACAACACCTTCGTCTGTTAATTCTGTTAAACCGGATTTTCTTTCTAACTCCTCAATAGAGTCGTTTAGCGTTTGTATCTGTTCTTGTTCAGTACTTTCATGATAATTATTTTCAATATTTATCAATGTGTTTAATTCGTATTGCAACTGTTGTAATCGCTCCTGCTCTGCTTGTAGTTGTGTACGGATCTCCCACATATCCCTAGTCTCGCGAAACTCTCTGGGAGATTGAATCGAACGTATTTGTATCACTATCATAAAGCCAATAATCATCAAAACAATAGAGAAAATAAATGTATTTTTATATGTCATCCTAATCACCAAGCCTATCCAATTCTAGCACCCATTTCAATTGTTTGTTTTTTCCCAACCTCAACTTCAATTTGATCATTCAGCAAAATATCAATAACCCCACTAGGCATTTCAAGACTTTCCTGCAATGTATCCGGATCGCCAATCGCCTCAATCGTAAACGGCGCAGGATATTGAATACCATCCACTGAAATCACTGGTCCTACACAGTAAACATAACTATCGGAAAAAATCCGTTGACCATTTATAGCGATAGCTTCTGCTCCTGCACTATACATTTCATTAATAATTAACTGAATGTGACGGTCATGAACAATATATTGATTAACATTTTCCTCAGAAGGGATATATTCACTATCTCTAACCGTGACAAATAGACCAGGACCTTGTATTGGTAACTCACCAGTTATTAATTGTAATTTTGTTTTTTTATCAACCGCTATCTCAATTTCTTCAGCTTCTGCAGACAGTTGCCTTTCTAAGCGAAGAATATCTTGTCTTTTTTGATCTATTTCACGCTGCAACTGATTATTTTTATCTTCAAATTGAATAAGCTGTTGTCGATAAAAAAAATCTCTTTCCCACTCTTGTTCATCAAGTTCATTTGGTTGAGTAAAATTCTTCGTTTGTTGGTAACTAAAAGTTATTAAAAAACCAAAAACAAATAACACAAGGGAGAAAATTACGTGTCTACCCCTCAATTTCATCTTCATTCTCCTCATTCATTACATCATGTCCTTCGTGTTCCTGGTACTCTTCATACACTTCGGTAACTTCATCCGTTTCAGGTCGATATGATTGAAATACAGCTCCGCCCTCTCCAATTCTAATGACACCCAATTGATTGTCATCTAATTGACTTGCAATCGAAGGATACGAACTCAAATAATTTGCAAAGTTGCGGATCGTTGTCTCAACTTGATGACCATCTATCATATATAACAATACCTGATGAGGGTTAGATTCACTGGGTTCCCAATAGATCTCAGAAATAAGTGCGTGGATAGATGGTGATAATTCCTTCAATTCACTAGCTAATGCTATTAGATACTCATTATCTGTAAAGTTATATAATATTGGAGCATCTCCCTGTATATTAACAATGCGAAGCGCATCTAATTTTTTCCCATTCTCAAGCAGTGGATGGAAATTATCTCCATTATTTAAGTAGGCTATTTTATCTAATTCGCTCACATGAATTTCTATAGTATTTGGAAATACCCTTGAGACCTCTACTTCATTTAATTCTCTATGTTGACTAATACGTTCAGAAACTTCCTCCGTACTAACTCCCCATATATTTGTTTCTGAAGAAAGTTTACTATATTTTATAATTTCTTCAGCAGAAACATATCGATTACCTATGATTTCAATATTACCTACATAACTTAACGGTGATTGTAAATAAATCACAATCGAAATTAAGCTAAAAAATAAAAACACATAAAATATTAAACGTCGGTTGGTTTTCTTCTTTCTTGCCTCTTTTAATTTTGGGATACGATCCTCTATGGAGATTACATTTCTTTTATTTTCAGACATTTTGTCATTCTTCCTTTATCATAGAAACATATAATATATACACTAATCAAAGTATATCACAGATAGAGGAAAAAAGCGGTTAGATTATCTGAGTC
>NZ_JAPRAT010000015.1 GCF_026805325.1 Natronobacillus azotifigens | reverse complement strand
GTGTGGTTCAGATGCTTTGACGAATGAATGGATATTGGCTAAAGTATAGACAGATAGAAACAGTAAAGTAGAGGTGACCACATGAAAAAAATCGAACACAATACTGTACAACGATTATTAGATCAATTCATTGATAAAGTCGTTTATTTGCATTTAGAAACGACAAATGGGGCATATGCCACACATCACAATCGTGAGGCATATAATGTAGGTGTCTTTATTCGAAACGCAAAAGTAACTTTTCATCAAGCGAAAATTAGTGGAAATGAAGCTAGTTACCGTGTTGGGTTAAAAACAGCAGATGGATGGATTTATGCAGAGGGAGTAAGGGAATACGAGTTGGATCAAAAAGGGCGTTTATTGCTTGCTGGACATGATGCAGAGGGGCGTTTGTTAGTAACTTTAGAGATTAGTGAGACCCCATTCCCGTCTTAAAATACGTGTTCAAAAAAATCTCGCTTCTCATTGAGTGACTTTTTGAACAACCGATTAAAGCATCCTCAAACTAGTATCCAATACCAAGACAAAGGAGTTGTATGAATGGAAAAGCATGTTGTTGTTATTTTTCCGCATCCTGATGATGAAGCGTTTGGAGCAGCCGGAACAATTGCGCATTTCCGCAAACAAGGTGTACCTGTAACCTATCTGTGCGGCACATTAGGAGAAATGGGTAGAAATATGGGAAACCCAACTTTTGCTACGCGTGAGTCCTTACCTCAAATTCGAAAAAAGGAATTGCTTGGAGCTTGTGAAGCATTGGATATTGAAGTAGAAATGCTTGGTTATCGTGATAAAACATTAGAATTTGAAGCAAGAAAAACAATATCTACTCATTTATTGTCCCGTCTAAAAGAGTTAGAGCCGAGTTTAGTTATTACCCATTACCCTGGTTTTGCTGTACATCCAGACCATGATGCATTTGGAGCAGCTGCCATAGAAGCTGTTCAACAAATGGATCAAGATACTCGCCCAACCGTTTGGGCACTAGCAATTGCTAAGGAGAAAGAGAAGGTTTTGGGAGATGCTGATATACAATTTGATGTGAGTGTACATTTTGATGAAAAACTCGCAGCGATTAAAGCCCATCAATCTCAGGCGTTTGGTATTCTTAACGGGTTAAACCAAGGTGATGCCGATCTAGCCCAAATTGTAAAAGAACGGTTAGTAAAGGAACAATTCTATACTTGGGATTTTAGCAAAAATAGTTTGCTGATTGTTCATTGAGGAATAGATATAAATAGGTGCTACGTATCTTAACTAGGTAAAAGATAAGGAGGATGATTTCATGTCAAAACGTTTATATCGGTCCAATAGTAATGTCATGTTGACAGGTGTTCTAGGTGGAGTTGCTGAATACTTTCATGTAGATCCAACCTTAGTGCGATTAGCCTACGTTGTGCTATGGGTTTTCACTGCTGGATTTCCGCTATTTCTCCTGTACATTCTTGCAGCTATCATCATCCCAAAAAGTGATGTGTATTCAGGATGACAAGAGGAATTCTATCACTGATTCTTACTGCTATTGCACTGATTGCTGTTGCGGAACTATTTGAATCATTCTATATAGAGAGTTTTGCTACGGCATTATTAGCGAGCTTAATTTTAGCAATATTAAATACCATTGTTAAACCAATCCTTGTTGTCTTGACTTTACCAATCACCATTTTATCGTTAGGGATTTTTTTGTTTGTGATTAATGCGATTACATTAATGCTTACGCAAGCGATAATTGGCGATTCTTTCGTAATTGAAGGATTTGGGATAGCTGTATTAGCAGCCATCGTTTTAGCGATCATTAACTTAGTGCTAAATCGACTGATCAAAGATACCATTTTATTAAGTAAGTAGCATGGGGGAATTGCTCCATGCTTTTTACTTGTTAGATAAGTTTATAAGAGGTGAGCAACCATGAAAAATAACACGCTATACTTTGCGTTTGATGATGCAGCGGGAACAAAGCAATCATTATTATTTACGGATCCCATTGAAATTTATGTGGCAACGAAGATAAATCAAGTCATTGATGTATTAAATAAAGCCCAAGCTGCCGTCGATCGAGGGAAATATGTTGCTGGTTATTTATCCTATGAAGCGGCCCCAGCTTTTGAACCACGCTATCGTGTTAACCAACATTCAAAGATGCCATACGCTTGGTTTGCTGTTTTTAACGAACCAAACCAATCAGAACTACCGAGATCAGATGGTGATTACACTGTTTCGGATTGGGAACCACGAACCAGTTATTCGGAATATCAAACAGCCATTCAATCGATAAAAAAAGGAATTGAACGAGGAGATACATATCAAGTAAATTATACGACACGATTGCGAGCAACATTTACTGGTGATGATTTTGCTTTTTATCGTCAGCTTGCAAACAATCAACAAGCTTCTTATAGTGCGTATTTACGTATGGATCGTTATAGCATATTGTCTGCATCACCAGAATTATTTTTTCAAGTGAAAGATAATATCATCACGACAAAGCCAATGAAAGGTACGGTAAAACGAGGGCGGACGCAAACAGAAGACCTACAACATCAAGGTTATTTAAAAACATCAGAAAAAGAACGTGCAGAAAATTTGATGATTGTCGATTTATTGCGTAATGATATTGGGAAAATAGCGAAAAGTGGTTCCGTACATGTGCCTGAGCTGCTAACGATTGAAAAGTATCCTACAGTTCATCAAATGACTTCCACTGTAAGAGCAACATTACAAGACGGGCTTGGATTAACCGATTGGATGAAGGCGTTGTTTCCTTGCGGATCGATTACTGGTGCACCCAAAATGAAAACGATGGAGTATATTGATCAGCTAGAGGAAACACCAAGAGAAGTGTATTGTGGTGCAATTGGCTTTGTAACACCAGAAAAGCAAGCTATCTTTAATGTGCCAATTCGTACGGTAGTTATTGACCGAAACAATCAAGAAGCTACCTACGGAGTTGGTGGTGGAATAACATGGGATTCCACCGCCAATAATGAATATCAAGAGATGGCAACAAAGGCAAAATTATTGACCAGCAAACAAAAGCCTTTTTCCTTATTAGAATCGCTATTGTTAACTGATAAAACATTTCCATTGTTGGACTATCATCTAAAAAGATTGCAGACATCAGCTTCTTATTATGATTATTCTTTTAATCGTGAAGAAGTTAAAAAGTCATTGGAAAAGATTGCTGACAAGTATTCGAATGGGAGCTACAAAGTAAGGTTATTACTTGATCGTGTAGGCAGGATAGAAGTGGCAGCAGAAAGATTAGTTAATCCAGAAACACCCATCTCCTGTGTATTGGCGGAGAACCCAATTGATTCCTCAGTTATTTCTTTGTATCATAAAACAACAGATCGTTCGATTTATCAAAAACACGAGAAGGTTGACCCTGTCTATTTCTCTACATTGCTCTGGAATGAACGAGAAGAAGTTACGGAATTTACGATTGGAAATATTGTTGTTGAGAAAAATGGAAAGAAGGTAACACCACCAGTGTTTTCCGGACTGTTACCTGGCACATATCGACAATATTTATTAGACAAAGGGGAAATTATTGAGCAGTCTATTTCACTTTCTGAGCTTGAAACTGCAGAAAAAATATGGCTCATTAATGGTGTAAGAGGTTGGGTTGAAGTTTCTTTATCAAAGTAATACAAGGAAATAATTTCGTCACAATGCTCCAATTTGGTGCTAGCATGTTTAAAAAATGCTACAATAGATATTATTAGAGGATGTTCAAAAACAGATCAAATCTTAAGCATCATATTTCCTAATCAGCTCTTCTTTCTGTTGCGTTTGAAGGGTATGGCTTTATATAATATCCCGGAGTAACCGTCCGTAAGACTCCCTTTTCAAAACAACGATAATATTAAGTTGTTCACGTGAGAGTAAGGGATGCTAGTACCCCGAAGGATTGGCCCTCCTGTAGAGCTAACAATCAGTGGGGGGGATACCTAAAAGTTTAACTTTTTCAATAAAACCTATATGGCTTTGTATTTGCAACTTTTTTGAGCATGCATCACTAAAGATTACAACGTTAGTAATAGATGGAGGGAATACAATGGGAAAGGTTCAGACGAAAGACTTATTAAAGCAATTTAACTTAGAACTTATTGCTGGAGAAGAAGGTTTAGATCGAGAGTTTATCATGAGTGATATTTCTCGTCCTGGTATTGAATTAACTGGTTATTTCCGCTATTATCCGAAAGCACGATTACAGGTACTTGGAAAAACAGAGCTTTCATACTTTAAGGAACTAACGAATGAAGAGCGGATTGATCGTTGTCATAGAATGTGTACGGATGTCACGCCTTGTATCGTTGTATCTAGAGGAATGGATGTACCGAAGGAATTAGTAGAAGCTTGCAATGAAAAAAACGTACCTTTGATGCGTTCTCCATACAAAACAACGCGAGTAGTAAGTCGTCTAACCAATTTTTTAGAAGCGAAGTTTGCACCTTTCACTGCGATGCATGGTGTACTTGTTGATATTCATGGTGTTGGTGTGTTAATAACCGGTCAAAGTGGTGTTGGTAAAAGTGAGACAGCTTTAGAGCTTATAAAGCGGGGACACCGTTTGGTAGCTGATGATAGTGTGGAAATTAGACAAGAAGATTATGATCGCTTAATCGGCTCGTCTCCACAATTAATTGAACATTTATTAGAAATTCGCGGGTTAGGGATTATTAACGTCATGACTTTATTTGGTGCAAGTGCTGTTAGGTCACATAAAAAGATTGATTATGTTATTAATTTAGAACTATGGGATGAGAAAAAACAATATGACCGACTAGGGATCGATGAAGAAACAATTAAAATTATTGATGTGAAAGTACCTAAAGCTATTATTCCAGTTCGACCAGGTCGAAACTTAGCTGTAATTATTGAAGTTGCTGCAATGAATTTTCGATTGAAACGAATGGGTGTAAATGCTGCAGAAGAGTTCTCTGCCCGTTTAACAACGATGATCGATCGGGAGAAGGATAATATTCCCCTCGATATTGATATGGATTAAAGAGAGGAGTTATTTATTTTGATTGTACATGAAACACATGGTGCATTAAATCCCATTTTTATTGAAATAGGCCCAATAACTATTTATTGGTATGCTGTAATTATTGTTACGGGTATTTTAATAGCGTTATGGATGGCTACGAAAGAGTCGGTTCGTTTAGGCATGTCCCAAGAGGTTTTTGCTGATTTGTTGATGTATGCTTTACCTATAGCAATTATCTCCGCAAGATTGTATTATGTGATCTTTGAATGGCAGACTCAAGTAGTGGGACAACCTTGGTGGAAACCTTTTGCAATATGGGAAGGTGGCATTGCCATCCATGGTGCTTTAATCGGTTCTGTAATTACGGCGATTGTCTTTTGTGAAAAAAGAGGCATAGAGTTTTGGAAACTAGCTGATGTTGCTGCCCCAAGTATTATTATTGGTCAAGCCATTGGACGTTGGGGTAATTTTATGAATCAAGAAGCACATGGTGGACCTGTATCAGATACAGTTTACGAAAACTTCTTACGGTTTCTTCCAGATTTCATTGAAAATCAGATGGTAATAGACGGGGTTCTTTATCATCCCACTTTTCTTTATGAATCACTTTGGAATCTACTTGTATTGGCTGGTTTGATCTGGTTACGTAAGCGTAACCCAATTCGTGGCGAAGTTTTCTTGAATTATGTGATTTGGTATTCTGTTGGTCGTTTCTTTATTGAAGGATTACGGACAGATAGTTTGTATGTGTTTGGTTTACTAAGAACCGCTCAAGTAATTTCGCTAATTCTTGTTATTGGAAGTATTGCACTGATAATATATCGTCGAAAAAGCAATCTCGAGACAAGGCGTTATAATGGGAAGAAAATAAAATAAGATGAAGATACAATCAGTAGGTTTGCATTTTCCTTCCTCTACTGTGTTGTAAGATTGCATTAGGGAATTTGGATACCTGCTGATACTCTGTTCAGCAGGTAGTTCAATAATTTCCAAAGAATAAAGGGAAGTCATCGGATCTTTATAATATAGCAAGACGAAAAATATAGACAGAAAAGAAAAATAATGGGGGATAACGTTTGAAGGCTACATTGATAAGAGGTTTAACCAATGGAATTCAAGTTACTTGGACATTAAGTAAAATAATCTTTCCGATTACTGTCCTTGTGACAATTTTGCAACATACACCGATCCTACCACTACTGATTCAACTGTTTACACCGTTGATGAGCTGGATTGGTCTCCCGGGTGAAGCTGCTGTTCCTATCGTGCTAGGAAATAGTTTGAATTTGTTTGCAGGTATTGCTGCAATTGTATCATTTGAGTTTACGGTTAAGGAAGTATTTATTATGGCGTTAATGCTATCCTTTTCCCACAATTTATTTGTGGAATCTTCTGTTGCTGTGAAGGTTGGGATACGCTGGCCAATCGTAGTTGGGATAAGAATTGCCTTAGCCATTCTATCTGCATTGACCATTCACCTATTTTGGTCTGGAGGGCAAGAAATCGCACAATATGGATTTGTTGGTGTCGATTCATCTACACCAGAAAGTTGGGTTGCGATTGGTTATGATGGATTTTTAACAGCCGGAAGTAGCGTTCTACAACTAGCGATGATTGTCGTTCCGTTAATGGTACTTCTACAATTTTTGCGAGAGCTCGGTTGGTTGAAAAAGATATCCACTCAGTTAGCCCCATTCACAAAAATATTAGGGATGAAGCCGAATGCTTCAATGACGTTGGTGGCAGGGTTGTCGATTGGCTTAGCTTATGGTGCTGGTGTAATGGTTCAGGCAGTTAGGGAAGATGGTGTTTCCAAGAAAGATATGTATCTTGCATTAATCTTTTTGGTAGCCTGTCATGCAGTGATTGAAGACACGCTCATCTTTATTCCATTAGGCATTCCTGTCTGGCCACTATTAATTATTCGATTAACAACAGCTATTTTGTTAACCGCATTGATAGCAAGACTATGGAAGCATGCGGAATTAAAAGAAAGAAAGGACATCGTGAAAAATGAACATACGCACGATATTATTTGATTTAGATGGAACATGTATTGATACGAATGCATTAATTATCGCTTCGTTTACGCATACATTAAAAAAGCATAGCAATAAAATATATTCAGAAGAGGATATTCTTCATTTCATTGGGCCGCCACTATATGATAGCCTTGTCACGGTCGATCCTGATAACGTTGACGCAATGATTGAAACGTATCGTGCACATAATATTGAAAATCACAACCGATACGTAAAAGCATATCCTACTGTACTAGAAACAGTGAAAAAACTTCATGAAAAAGGGTTTCGCTTAGGAATTGTAACCACAAAGATGAGAGACACTGCTTTATTAGGACTCGAAATCACGGGGTTAAAACCATATTTTGAAGTAGTTATCGGGTTGGATGATGTAACCAATGCAAAGCCCCATCCGGAGCCGGTTATTAAAGCATTAACAGCATTGGGTGAAACACCGCAAACCGCATTAATGGTAGGAGATAATTATCATGACATTGAGGCAGGGCAAAATGCTGGAACGAAGACGGCTGCTGTTGCCTGGTCGATTAAAGGAAAAGAAGTCCTAGCAGGCTATCAACCTGATTATATGTTGGAAGAAATGAGCGACCTATTAACCATTCTTGAGGTGTAGCATATGCGTAATACCGAACGTTACCAAGTAAATGGACCCAATTCATTATGGCAGTTATATAAAACCGTCTCTTTTTGGAAAGTGATGAAAAACTTTGTCATTATCCAATTAGCTCGATACACACCATTTCTACCAATGAAAAATTGGTTGTATCGTGTCTGTTTGCGAATGAAGGTAGGAGAACAAACCGCTTTTGCTTTAATGGTTATGGTGGACTTGATGTTTCCTGAACGGATTTCTGTAGGAAAAAACAGTATCATAGGTTATCATACAACCATTTTAACGCATGAGTACTTAATTGACGAATATCGTCTCGGTGATGTGACCATCGGGAATGAAGTAATGATTGGTGCGAATAGCACGATTCTACCAGGCGTTACGATTGGAGATCGTGCAGTGATTTCTGCTGGAACTGTTGTACATAAAGATGTAGAAGCAGGGACCTTTGTGGGGGGAAATCCAATGCGCACGATCTATACAGCAGAAGAAATGAGTAAACGGAAAAAATAATATCTCTCTATATTAATGGATTGGAGAGGAGGATACGTAATGACTTTTTCAAACAGAAACCGAAATCAAATATCACAAACGTTAGCAAAACAAACTTTTGACTTACTGGTTATCGGTGGTGGCATCGTTGGAGCTGGAATCGCCTTAGACGCTAGTTCTCGCGGAATGAAGACAGCACTTGTTGAGATGCAGGATTTTTCGGCAGGTGCATCGAGTCGTTCAACCAAGCTTGTTCATGGTGGATTTCGTTATCTAGAGCAAAAAGAATTTAAACATGTTGCTGAAGTGGGGAAGGAAAGAGAAATCATTCATCATATTAGTCCACACATTACGAAGCCTATAATGATTTTACAACCATATTATAAGAACGGACCTCGCCAAGGGATATCTACGAAAGTAAAGCTTTCTTTATATGATTCGTTAACCGGTGTGAAGAAAAAGCAACGTCATCAAATGTTGAATAAAAAAGCAATTATGGACCTAGAGCCACTATTACAGGTGAAAAAACTACGAGGCGCTGGTTATTATCAAGAATTTCAAACAGATGATGCCCGCCTAACGATTGAAGTGTTAAAGAGGGCATGTCAGTTAGGCACCAAAGCATTAAATTATCTTAAAGTTATTTTCTTATTATATGACGATACTGGAGTTGTGAACGGGGCTGAAGTAGAGGATCAAATTACTGGAGATTGTTACCCTATTTATGCGAATAAAATCGTTAATGCAACAGGTTCATGGATAAACACCCTTCATTCAGAAGATGAAAAGCAAGCACTTCTCTCTTATACGAAAGGAATTCATCTTGTTTTTCATCGAGATGATTTTCCTATCCAACAATCAGTCTACTTCACAAATCCTGAAGATAATCGAATGATTTTCGTCTTAACAAGAGATAATAAAGTATATGTAGGAACAACAGATACACCTTACCAAGGGGACTTAGCTAATCCCAAGGTTACCTTAACAGATAAGAAGTATCTATTAGCAGCGATTTCCTCTGTTTTTCCTAACTTAGATTTAACCGAGTCAAAGATTGAGTCTAGTTGGGCAGGTATTCGTTCGTTTATCACAGAAGCAGAGAAATCACCTAGTGAATTCACTCGAAAAGAGCATATCTTTCATGAAGAATCAGGATTGGTTTCCATTACTGGTGGTAAACTAACAGGATATCGAAAAGTAGCAGAACGAATAGTTGACTATATCGCTAAGCAATTTAAGCAAGAAAGAAATATCTTATATTCTAAGTCGGAAACAAAATCAATTCCTCTATCCGGTGGTGATGTAGGAGGAATAAGCGGTTTTGAACAATTTAAACAACAACAAATAGTATATGCCAGTGATCTTCCTTTAGATGATCGGACAATTCAACAGTATATTGATCGATATGGTTCGAATGTCAATAAGATATGGGAATATGTCCGTACTGGACAGATAGAAGCAAAGGATTATCAAATCGACTTGCCCATCTATGCAGAGTTATGCTATGCATTAGAGTATGAAAGTATTTATAAGCCACTAGACTTCTTTCTAAGGCGTACTGGTGCGATATTATTTAATCGAGATTTGGTCAAGCGAAACCTCGCTGGGGTCTTAAGTTTTCTGAGTGAAAAGTTACATTGGGATATGGAAGAATCGGCATATTATGAGCGAGAATGCAGAATGTTTGAATAGACAAATAGATGATTCTATTTGTCTATTTATTTTTTAAGGAAAATATAAAATTTTTATATTTGTGGTCTACATTTCGAAACAGATATAGCTATGTTCGCCTTAGAGCGTTAAAAAATAGAAAAATTAAAAAAGCAATCTACATTAAGTCATCATTGATTAGCAAGCTTATCGTAATTCTTTATCTCCATTGGTTAGCTACGGTGGTTTCATTTTTACCGAAACTTAGCGCTTTTGTTCTTAGAAAAAATTTTGTAACATTTTCCACCTATGCATCTACTCTACTTATGGATATGAAAAAATAAGTATTTTTTTCTATAGGAAGGTTTCCCGAAATATGATATACTTCACACGTTAATAATCGAAAATACAAATAAGAAATTAGGGGAGACATATGGTTGCAAAGATGAAAAAAAATAATAAGAATAATAATGTCATCCCATTTATTGCTGACGGCGATTTTTATTTTTCAAAAGGCGTAGATGCTTTCTACAAAAGAAAATTTGATATTGCATTAAAGTGGTTGAAAAAAGCAACAGAAGCTAATCCTAAAGAGGCATTATATTCGTGTCAAATGTCGATAATATATACAGAGATTGGTGCATATCATGCAGCGAATCAAATATTAACGGAGGTTATTAAAGAGCATGGTGATCATTATTTTGATTGCTATTATTTAATTGCTAATAATTACGCTCATCTCGGTCTTATGCAAGATGCACAAAAAAATGCATCCTTGTATTTACAAAAAGATCCTGATGGCGAATTCAAAACAGAAACCGAGCAGTTGTTAATGATTTTAGAAGCTGGAATGGAAGAGGAATTTGAAGAAGATGATGATTGGTTAGAAGAAGATGAATTATTAATTTTTCAGGAAACCGTATTTTATCATTTAGAGCGCTATGAATGGGAAAAAGCGCTGCCTTTATTAGAAGAAATGATCATGATATTTCCTGAACACTTATTAGCAAAGCACGAGTATAGTTATGCACTATTCTTTTCTGGAAGAGAATCAGAAGCATTGGAACGAGAAGAGAATTGGTTAGCAGAACATCCAAATTCCATTTCGGCACGCTCTAACTTAGCTATCTTCTATTACAATCAAGGTAAGTTTGAGCAATCAGCTGTAGTAATAGATGGATTAAAGAATGTCTATCCTATTCATGCGCAACAATGTTTACGGATAGCCTTTACTTTTGCTTATACGCAAAACTATTCGGAGGCATGGAACCGGTTTTTACGTATTCCAAAATCGAAAGTGAAAGGTCACATGAATTATTATCGATATTATAGCTTGACAGTATATCATTACGAACAGAAAGATAAAGCACTTCAAATTTGGCAAGAAGGTTGTCGTCAACATGCTTTTTTACGATCTGAAAAAAAACCATGGGAATAGTTTTTTCAACAATTAGCAGTGTGAGCAAATTAGTAGACGTAAAAAACAAATCATACGATAATGGGTATAATAATCATTACGATTTAGTAGAGAAGGGATGTTAAAACAATGTCAGAAGAGCATATTTATGATGTAATTATTATTGGTGCGGGACCTGCTGGAATGACTGCTGCTGTATACACATCACGGGCAAATATGGACACATTAATGATTGAACGTGGTATTCCTGGTGGACAGATGGCAAATACCGAAGACGTTGAAAATTATCCGGGATATGAAAGTATCCTAGGTCCTGACTTATCAAATAAAATGTTTGAACATGCGAAAAAATTTGGTGCAACATACGCATATGGTGATATTTCAGAAGTACGGGACGGGAAAAAATATAAAACCATCGTAGCAGGAAATAAAGAATACAAAGCCCGAACCATTATCATTGCAACGGGAGCTAAATACAAGAAGTTAGCAGTCCCTGGTGAAGAGGAATTATCTGGTCGAGGGGTTTCTTACTGTGCGGTTTGTGATGGGGCATTTTTCAAGGATAAAGAATTGATCGTTGTTGGTGGTGGAGACTCTGCTGTTGAGGAGGGTGTATATCTGACTCGTTATGCGAGTAAAGTAACGATCGTTCATCGTCGTGATCAATTACGCGCGCAAAAAATTCTTCAAGATCGAGCTTTTAAAAATGACAAAGTCGATTTTATTTGGGATACGGTAGTAAAATCTATTAATGAAAAAGATGGGAAAGTTGGTTCACTAACTTTAGTTAATAAAAAAACTGGGGAAGAATATGAACATCAAGCAGATGGTACGTTTATTTATATTGGATTGGTTCCGTTAAGCGATCCTTTCCGTTCCTTAGGAATAACAAATGAAGAAGGCTATATCCCTACAAATGAACGAATGGAAACGTCCATACCTGGTATTTTTGCTGCCGGTGATATTCGTGAAAAAGAACTTCGTCAAATTGTAACTGCTACTGGTGATGGAAGTATCGCAGGACAAAATGCGCAAAGTTACATTGAAGAGCTGGAAGACCTCTTAGCTGAAGTGGAATAGAATTTTTTACTGCTATTGTGGATTTTTACCTTATCTTAATAGCCCTGTAACATGAATGCAATACTAATGGGGTATAATAAAATTAATTAATTAACCCCCCTTTTTTATCATATAGTACGATTAGTTGCACAGACGTTTATGTCTGTGCCTTTTTTTTCGTATTTCGTATAGGAAAGCATCACGCTTTAGCGTGATAGGACAAGGGGAGTTTGTACGTATCATTGTCTTATAAAAGATAGCTTCTGATTGACTTTTACAAGGACCGGGTGAACTTTCTCGTTTTTTCTTATCTTATAGGAGAGAGAGTGAAGTTACACTTTATTAGATTGGTGAGCGCTGTTATAGTATAATAAGGGTAAGAATATATATGAAGAGAGTGGATTTTTTGCAACGAGTAACCAATTGTTTATTAAGAGATAAAGATAAAGTATTGCTACTAAAAAAACCGAAACATGGTTGGTATGCAATGCCTGGAGGGAAGATGGAGCCAGGAGAATCCATTCAAGAGGCAGTGATACGTGAATTTCGTGAAGAAACAAATCTGCATATCGTAGACCCTGCTTTATATAGTGTCTCTACGATGGTACAGCATAAGGAGTCTGGAGAGAAAAACGAATGGATGATGTTTACTTTTCTTTGTGAGAAAAGTAAAGGTAATCTCACCGATTTTTGTCGAGAAGGAGAATTGGAATGGGTTGAACTTTCAGCTATTTCAACCTTGCCAGTTGCTCCAAGTGACAGACATATTCATGACTATGTCTTGCAACGGAAGCAATCACTTTATGCTTCATTTGAATTAGATGAAAATGATCAACTAATAGACTACAGACTTAATTGATTTCATCAATTGTTTTGAAAGGGGTAGGTTCGTTTGACAAAGGAGCAGGAAACAAAATTAGTGATTATTACGGGTATGTCAGGTGCGGGGAAAACAGTTGCAGTACAAAGTTTCGAAGACTTAGGATACTATTGTGTGGATAATTTACCACCTACATTGCTACCCAAGTTTCTTGAGTTAATGAAGGATGTTACAAATAACATTCAAAAAGTTGCTTTAGTAATGGATTTGAGAGCTAGGGAATTTTTTGATTCCTTATTTGAAGTATTAGACCAGTTAGGTGAAGCAGATTGGTTAGAGGAGCATATTTTATTTCTTGATGCTCAAGATCAAATGTTGGTGTCTCGTTATAAAGAAACAAGACGTAATCACCCGTTAGCACCGGCTGGATTACCGCTTGAAGGAATTAAACAAGAACGTCATATGTTAGGAGAATTACGCGGAAGAGCTCAACACTTTATTGATACGACGAATTTGAAACCGAAAGAATTACGAGAAAAGATCGTTCGTAAATATGGAGAAGAAGAACAAAAAATCTTTTCGGTACATGCCCTTTCTTTCGGCTTTAAATATGGAATACCGATTGATGCAGATTTAGTCTTTGATGTTCGTTTTCTACCTAATCCGCATTATGTAGAACACTTACAACCACTTACTGGATTAACAAAAGATGTAGCAGACTATGTATTCAAATGGTCAGATACACAAAAATTCATGGATAAACTGATTGATTTGTTATCCTTTATGTTGCCACAATATAAAAAAGAGGGTAAGTCACAACTTGTTATAGCGATTGGTTGTACGGGGGGCCAACATCGTTCCGTTGCATTAGCAGAACATATAACAAAGTATTATGCTCGACAATATAATACAAATGTTATTCATCGAGATATTGACAAAAGAAAGGGTCACTAATTTATGCAGGGCAAATCAAGAAAGAAAAAGGTAGTTGTGCTTGGTGGCGGTACCGGGATGCCGGTTTTACTACGTGGCTTAAAAAGGCTCGACATCGATTTGACTGCTATTGTCACGGTGGCAGACGATGGTGGAAGCTCTGGTCGCCTGCGAACAGAAATGGCCATGCCCGCACCAGGAGATATTCGTAATGTGATCGCTGCACTATCTGAAGTAGAGCCTATGATGGAGAAACTTTTTCAACATCGATTTACAACTGGTAATGGATTGACTGGACATTCCATGGGCAATTTAATCTTGGCCGCGATGAATTCAGTGACTGGTGATTTTTACAATGGAATAAAGGAAATCTCTCGTGTTTTTAATGTGAAAGGAAACATCTATCCAATTGCAAATCAAAATTTGTTTTTATACGCAGAAATGGAAGATGGAGAGATTGTTATTGGAGAATCAAAAATTCCAAAAGCAAATAAAGTGATTAAGCGAGTGTACGTTCAACCTGAAACCGTAAAGCCGTTACCTGAAGCTGTGCGAGCCGTGTTAGAAGCTGATTTAGTTGTTATTGCTCCGGGTAGTTTATATACAAGTACGATGCCCAATTTAGTAGTCCCTAAAGTTGCGGATTCATTGCGACAAACGCAAGGTAAAGTTGTATATGTTTGTAATGTCATGACACAATCAGGGGAAACAACGGGTTACACCGCTACTGATCATGCACAAGCAATTATTGACCATATTGGTAAAGGAGCCATGGATGCGATTGTGGTTCATAATAAACCAATTACTGGTGATGTGCGAAAAAAATATGCGGAGGAGAATGCAGAGCCGGTTGAATATGATATCCATCGGTTAATACATCTAGATATCGAAATCATTGAAGCAGATATCATTGATGATAAACAAACTTTATTGAGACATGATACTAATAAAGTAGCTAATTTATTATGCTCGCTTATTTAATGTCATTTGTTATCCGTAAAGTAGGAAGGTGATAATATGTCCTTTGCTTCAGAAATAAAAAAAGAAATGACACAGATTGAAAATGCCCCATGTTGTCAAGAAGCAGAACTTGCTGCATTAATTCGAATGAATGGGGCAATTTCTTTGGCAAAACAAGCTTATGTGTTGGATGTGCAGACGGAAAATGCAGCGATCGCAAGACGTATGTACACGTTAATTAAATCGCTCTATCCATATCCAATTAAATTACTTGTTCGAAAAAAAATGAAATTAAAGAAAAATAACGTTTATATCGTCCGAATCGCTGATGGAGCAAAAGAAATGCTTGCAGATCTTGATATTTTACGTGAACCATTTTCACTAGTCCGTACCATATCGGAAAAGTATATGAAGAAAAAATGTTGCAAGCGCGCCTATCTTAGGGGAGCATTTTTGGCAGGGGGATCGGTAAATAATCCAGAAACATCATCGTATCATTTAGAAATTGCTAATGCCTATCAAGAACATAATGATGCACTTTGTGCGTTAATGAACACATTTGACTTGCATTCGCGCATCTTAGAGCGAAGAAATGGCTATATTTCTTACATTAAAGAAGCAGAAAAAATTACGGAATTTCTTAATTACACAGGTGCACATCAAGCTTTACTAAAATTCGAAGATGTTCGTATTATGCGTGATATGCGAAATTCAGTTAATCGATTAGTGAACTGTGAAACAGCAAACTTAAATAAGACCATTGGTGCAGCATTTCGACAAGTGGAAAACATAAAGTATATTGAGAAAATGGTTGGTTTAGAAGCTTTACCCGACAAATTACAAGAAATCGCTAAACTTCGTGTACAACATCAAGATGTTTCATTGAAGGAACTAGGTGAATTAGTAAGTGGAAGTAAAATTAGCAAATCTGGTATAAATCATCGCTTGAAAAAAATTGATCAATTTGCTGAACAATTAAGACAACAAACAATTTAATTATTTTGAGCATGTTAAAGAATTCACCACTTTTTGTTGCTTTTAGAAACTCATACAGAATATCGTCATATTTTATGGTATAATTGGGTGCAAAGTAACATATGATCTATTGTTATGTTGATTTCCAAATTGAAAGGGGTTAATAATGATGGTGGAAAAAACTTTAGTAGTAGCTGTAGAACCTGGTTTACAAGCAGGACCTGCATCAGAGTTTGTTCAAAAAGCAAATAGCTTCTCTTCCGAAATTTTTCTAGAAAAAGGAAATCGTCGTGTGAACGCAAAAAGTATTATGGGATTATTGAGCCTAGCTGTTACAAGCGGTCAAACCATTACCTTAATTGGTGACGGTGATGATGATCAAGAAGCAATCGATACATTAGCAAATTTCTTAAGTGAATAATTCGTTTTTAATATTATCGCATTTATTTTTTATAACACAATGACAATAATAATTAATGAAAACCCCAGACAATAACGCTCTGGGTTTTTTTATACTGAAATTTAGAATGATTTGATAGAAAGCGTGGGGAGTGTGGCGATAAAGTGAAACTTCAATCAGTGGGGGTTTTTAGGTATTGAACCATTCAGGGTGCTAGCGTCCGTTGCTCCGGGATAAATCAACACACAGTAAAGTGATCACTAGTAATCACAAGACCTCATAATAGGAATGTATTTTTCCATTTTCAGAAATACTGTTCAAATAGTAGGACCGTTGAAATTCAAAAAAAGTTGACAAATATTGTTGTCAAGAATATAATGGGAATGACAAATTAAGTTGTCAATTTTACCAAGTGTTTGTGATGTATTAAATATTCATAAATGCAGAATCGTTAGTAAAAATTGTAACTTTATTTTTCGTCTATAAATAATAGATTTAATTATGCAAGTGGAGAGGAGCAAAAGAATGACTTTAATCATGAATGGAGTTACGAAACGTTTTGGGAAGTTCACAGCTGTAGATAACATCTCTATTGAGATACCAGAAAAGCAAATTTTTGGTTTTCTTGGAGCGAATGGAGCAGGAAAGACAACGACATTTCGTATGGTACTTGGTTTAATTGATCCAACTGCAGGTACTATTTCTTGGGGAGGTTCACCAATAGATTATGAGCGCACGGATCAAATTGGGTATTTACCAGAAGAAAGAGGACTTTATCCAAAATTAAAAGTGAAGGATCAAATAATTTATCTTGGTCGTTTACGAGGTATGGATAAGAACGATATTTTAACCGAACTAAATATTTGGTTAGAGCGATTTAAAATTACAGATTACCTAGATAAAAAAGTGGAGGAATTGTCAAAAGGGAATCAACAGAAGATCCAATTTATTTCAGCAGTTATACATAAGCCAAAGTTACTTATCTTAGATGAACCGTTTTCTGGTTTAGATCCAGTTAATGTGGAGTTGCTGAAAAATGCTGTAATTGAGCTAAAAGATGCTGGAACAACGATTGTGTTTTCTTCTCATCAAATGGATACAGTTGAAGAGTTATGTGAGTATCTTTGCATTATGCAACATGGGAAACCAATCGTTCATGGCTCATTAAAAGACATTAAACGTTCTTTTGGGAAGAAAAATTTATTTATTCATGCAGATTTTGATTTAACATTTTTAAAAGATCATCCAGGTGTTGTGGCTCAAAAACTATTCCCAGAAGGTTGTAAATTACAAATTGAAAGCGAAGCGGTATCCCAAACAGTGTTAACTGAACTAAACGACAAAGGTTTTGTACGAAAATTTGCTTTAGAAGAACCTTCGTTAAACGATATTTTTATTGAAAAAGTAGGTGAGTCATATGCGTAAGTTTTGGATTGTTTTATCTCATTCCTATTTAACACGATTAAAATCGAAATCATTTATGATTACGACAGCACTTTTTCTTTTGTTTATTTTACTGATGGCTAATTTCCAAACGATTATCGATCTGTTCGACCAAGATTCTCAGCTTGATAGAGTAGCGGTAATTGATCAGAGTGATGAGTTGTTCGCGATCTTAGATGAACAGATTGACCAAGGAGATTATAATTTTGAACTAGCTCGTTATGATGGTACTTTAGAAGATGCGGAACAAGCTGTTCTTGACGGTGAGTATATTGGCGTTTTGGAATTAGAAGTAGATGCAGAACAGTTGCCCGTCGCTTCTTACCATACAGATCAATTGTCCAATCAATCGGTGCAATACCAGTTAGAAAGTCAATTACAGCAGATTAAGGTAGCAATAGCGACAAATCAAGCTGGAATTGATCAAGAAGTATTAGAATCAATCTATCAACCTGTTCCTTTTGAAACGGTTGCGATAGCTCAGGCTGACGGTACGACTTCAAGAACAGAAGAAGAAATTAGTGGTGCTCGTGGTTTGGTTTACGTCATCTTATTTCTGTTGTATTTTGCAGTAATCACTTATGGAAATATGATTGCAATGGATATTGCGAATGAAAAATCATCAAGAGTAATGGAAATCTTAATTTCAAGTTCTTCACCAATCGGTCAGATGTTTGCGAAAATTTCAGGTATTGCATTGCTTGGCCTAACACAAATAGGGATCTTTTTACTTGCCGGTTATTTTGTGATTCAAAGTAAACAAGAGGAACTTGTAGGTGGATTTTTTGAGGCATTTGGATTTACTGATATTCCAGCATCTACTTATGTTTATGCCGTTGTCTTTTTCTTACTAGGATATCTACTATATGCAACATTATCAGCGATGCTAGGTTCATTGGTTAGTAGAATGGAAGATGTAAACCAATTAATGATGCCAGTTATTTTATTGGTTGTTGCGGCATTTATGATCGCTATGATTGGTCTTAGTACACCAGAAGCAAATTTCGTAACGGTAACTTCTTATATTCCGTTCTTCACCCCATTGGTGATGTTTCTAAGAGTTGGATTATTAGAAGTACCAACATGGGAAATTGCCATAAGCATTGGTATTATGATTGCTACGATCATTCTTTTAGCATTAATTGGTGCGAAAGTGTATCGTGGTGGTGTGCTAATGTATGGTCGCGGTGTGTCTTTAAAAGACTTCAAACAAGCATTGCAACTCTCAAAAAAAGAATAACAACTTAAAAACCTTGTAGGATATTACATCTTACAAGGTTTTTTCGTTCCTTCCTTCCAAGAGAATTTAGTGAAAGTATAGTATAATGCGAGATGGTTGTTTTAGCATTGTTAACAATTTCCGATGTAACACAAGCTGTAAGTAAAGGGTACCCTCTTTATTTCCGAAGTGACTAGGGAGGTTGCAATAAGAAATCTTATTGTATAGTTTACCCGAATTTAGTCATAAACTATTTTCTCATTTTTCTTCAGAACAGAAACATAAACGAACGTGCATTCGCTGTTAGGTTTTGATACAATAAAGTGAAACTTCAATCAATAGGGGGTTTTAGGTATTCCCCAACTGATTGTTAGTTGCACCATTCGGGGTGCTAGCGTCCGTTACTACCACTTAAACAACTTGATATTCTCGTTGTTTTGAAGTGGGAGTCTTACGGACGGTTGCTCCGGGATACAATTAGAGACAAGTATTGTTAGAGAGGGCTTAGACCAATGACAGAAAAAATTCGTTTTATTCATTGTGCAGATTTACATTTAGATAGTCCGTTTAAAGGATTATCTGATATGCCGTCAGAGTTGTTTGAACAAGTGAAAAAAAGTACCTTTGTCGCCTTACATAATCTTGTAGATATCGCTATCAAAAAACAAGTTGATTTTGTTGTGGTAGTAGGCGATATTTTTGACCAGACAGTTCAAAGTGTTTATGCACAAATACAGTTTCTTCATGCTTGCCAAAAATTAAATGACGCGAACATTCAGGTCTACATCTCATATGGAAATCATGATTATTCGCAAAGTAACCAAAAGGTGATTGATTATCCGAATAATGTGCATGTTTTTTCTGAAGAAAATGTAACAGCCAAGATTTTCACAAAGAAAAGTCAAGATCTAGCAGCTATTTATGGATTTAGTTATCCCCACCGTGCTGTAATGAACAATAAAACTGCAGAGTATCAGAAAATAGCAAATACGCCATACCACATTGGTATGCTTCATGGTAGCGTAGCACAAAATACCGAGCACGATCATTATGCTCCATTTCAGGTGAGTGAATTAATAGAAAAGCCGTTTGATTATTGGGCGCTAGGGCATATTCATAAACGAATGGTACTCAAGAAAAATCCTAGTATTGTATACCCCGGAAACCTGCAAGGTCGATCGAAGAAAGAAACGGGGGAGAAGGGCTGTTATTATGTCGAGTTAGATAAGCAGGAAACAAAACGAACCTTTATACCTTTACAGTCGGTTTGCTTTGAAGTGGCAACACTTGATATGGAGAATTGTTCGACGATATCTGATTTTCGAATGAAATTGAATGGTCTAGTCGAAAAGATGCTATCCCTTTACGATAAAACGATTGTGACAGTAAAACTAACGAATTTTCAACAAGAAGTTGAGACTTGGTATTATGAAAACATGTTACAAGATGTGATTGACTATACAAACGAAAGAAACAACCAAGCAACACATTGGCTCTGGATCCAATCGATAACACTGTCAGAGTATGATCAAGCGAAGAGACAGCAGCAATTAACCAAAGAAGATCCTTTCATCGAACAACTACTTCTTACGTTTCAAGAAGGTAATATTGACGAGGACCTTTCTCCCTTATGGAATCATCCTCAAGCAAGAAAGCATCTATCATTATTAACCGATGAAGAAAAAGAAGAATTGAAAAAGCAGGCAGAGAACTTACTTATTTATCAACTTGTGGGGAAGGATAGCCATGAAAATTAGAAAAATTGAAATCTACGGATTTGGCAAATGGCAGCAACAAGTATTTGATTTTGCTGATGCATCGTTCATCATTGTTGCTGGAGAAAATGAGTCAGGGAAAACGACATTAAGACAATTTATTTTATATATTTTATTCGGTCTCTCGCCCAAAAAAAGAAACGTCTATTTACCGAAAAAGGGTGGAACTCTTGGTGGTAAATTACACGTAGAAATTGATGGAGATTTGATTGTTATCGAACGTGTGCATGATCGCAATAAAAGCCAAGCCATTTGCTATGATCATAATGGAATTCCGTATGATGAATCGATGTTAAAAGAAAAATTAACGAACATGGACCGTGGAATGTATAATAAGATTTTTAATTTTGACTCGCTTGATTTACAACAAATTCAACATTTAAAAGCGGATGAATTAGGTGAGGTATTATTAAGTTTTGGTTTAACGGGTTCAGATCGTATATATTGGACGGAAAAAGAGTTGGATCAAATGCTTCAAACACGGTTTAAACCACAAGGGAAAAAACCTAAGATCAACCTATTACTAACAAAAATCGAAGCGGATGCAAAACGCTTAACTACATTGGAAAATGAGCAACGTCAATATGAAGAAAAAAGGCAAGAAAAACAAGTTAAAGAACTGGATCTTGCTAAACGAAAAAAAGAGTTAGAGCAATTAACTGAGCAAAAGTTTATGCTGACGCAAGAACTTCAACTCTATCCAACGATTGAGAAATGGAAAGTAATCATGCTGAAGTTAGCTGCTCTGCCCCCAAAGGTGAAGTTTCCTGCAGACGGTATCGAGCGCTATGAAGAAGTGAGAAAAGAAATCTATCCAATCAAAAGTCAGTTACATGCGTTAGAACATTCCATTCAGTACAACGAACAAAAAATTGCGGATTGGAAGCAAGAGCAATGGGAATTAGACACAGTTCGTACGTTTGAACAATTGATGAATGACTCTGAAAGCTATTATGCTGATCAAAATAAGCGGGAAATGCTCGAAGAATCAAAAAATGAGTTAGCAAAGGAGATGGAATATGAATTACAGGGACTTCATTTAGACTGTACAACAGAAGATATTCTAAAACTCCCGCTATCTTTTGCTACAGAAGAAATTTGGCAATCATTAAAAGAAGAACAAAAAGAACGAACTGAGGAATATGAAAGTGTAAAAATACAAGTCAAAAAATATACACAGAAAGTGGAGCAATTGACAACATCCATGGCGAATGTAACGTCACAACGATTAAATCGAAATACTTTTGCTCACTACCAGACAGAAATGGATCAATTACAAGATATCCAGAGACAAAGTCAAACAAAACAAGCAGATCAAGAGCAGCAAGAAATTTGGAAAAATAAGCGAAGTAAGCAAAAAAGACGAATGTTTTTCCTTACATTGTTCATGACTTTCCTTACGACTAGTAGTTTGTTATTTGGTTATTTTATGGATGAATATTGGTATTTTGTTAGCGTCACGGGTTTCCTAATCGCACTAGCCTTACCGATACACTTTCGTCAATCCAGCAAAACAGTAGAATTATTTTTCAAGAAAAATGCCAAGCAACTCTCAGATAGCCAAATGACTCGCTTGCATGAATTAGAAGAAATATTGGATAAAGAATATCAACGAATGGAACAGTTAAATAAAATAAGAAAAGAAAAAGAACAAATGCAACAAGAACAGGTGAAGCTAACAGATCGGATATCCTTTATTGAACAACAAATGGTTTCATTGGACAGAAGAATAAGAGAGCAACAGCAACAATTTATGATTTTGCAAGACATTCCCCTTACACACTGGCCAAAACTCTATCAAAAACTTGAAAAAATTCGTAAAGATATTGCTCGTTTAGATCAATTGAATCAAGAAATGGATCAATTGAACAATAAAATCGTTCATTACGAGACAATAGTTACGGAACAATATGAACAGTATATCGATAAACCTTATCAGACATTTACGAATGTTTTAGGAGAAGTTCGCCAACAAATAATCTTTCAACAAAATTTACGTGAGCAAATGGAACAATTATCTAGTACTTTAGACAAGGAACGTCAAAAAAAAGAAAGACTTCAAGCAACAGTAAAGCCATATCAACAAACGATCGAACAATTGTGGGAAACTGCTGGTGTGACGGACGAAGAGAGTTTTTTTGCGAAAGGAAATCTCTATCAAGAGTGGTCACGCTTAAAGGACGAAAAAAGTATTTATCAACAACAATTGGAAAAAAATTTATCAGATTCAATGTTTATGAATATATTGGAAGGGGAAAATCGTTCAAAAGAATTATTGGAACAACAACTGGAAGAGATATCAGAAAATATCAATGTGGTGAATAAGGAGATAGAAAAAGAACAACAAAAGATTGCAAATTTACATGCGGGAATGGAGCAACTGGAGCAATCAACGACACTGAATGATGCTAAACATGAATATTATCGATTAAAAAACAAGTTACAAGAAGAAGCAAAAAGCTGGGCCATTCAACAACTTGCCATAGCAAAATTGAAACAAACGAAAGTGAATTTTCAAGGAAGATATTTACCAAGAATATTGGAAAAAGCAAGTAGTTACTTTAGCCGAATAACAGCACAGCGTTATCAGCAGATTTTTTTCTCAGAACAAGAAAAAATCTTACAAACGATAGCTTCAGATGGTAGCTACTATAGCATTGCAGAATTATCACAAGGTACGAAAGATCAGCTTTATATTTCGATACGAATTGCACTTAGCGAAATGCTGGTTAAGCAAACAAAATTCCCATTTTTTATAGACGATGGATTTGTACATTTTGATCGAAAAAGAGCGGAAGTGGTCATCGACATGTTCTATCAATTGGCGAATCAGCATCAACAAATGTTCTATTTTTGCACTGATGAGAAACAAGTCGAGTACTTGTTTAAAGATAAAAATATTCAATTAATAAAATTGTCAGAAGATCGCTTCACAAGTTGAATGTTTTAATGGTACTATGTAAATAAATATATTTTTCCTTGTCGAATTTAATTTTAGACTACTTATTATCTTAATTATTTTATAATAAAATGAAACTTCAATCAGTAGGAGTCTTGCGGACGGTTGCTCCGGGATAAATGGGGAAACTTAAATTTAATGATTATTAACCAGTAATGCGCGTGTTGATGGAGGGTAGAAGATTGCCAAATCAAGAAAATAACCAAGATTGGTCAAATTATGAAGAAGTTGTAGACAAATTTATTCAAGTAATCGCCAAAAACATGAACCTGTATGGAATTACGCCTTCTGTAGGGCGGTTATACGGTACGCTATTTTTTAGTGAGTATCCGATGACATTGGATGATATGCGTGATGCGCTTGAAATGAGTAAGACCAGCATGTCTACTGGTGTACGGTCACTATCAGAAATGAAGATGGTTGAACCTGCTTTTCGCAAAGGAATTCGAAAGGATCTTTACAAATCGGAAGAAGATTGGTATAAATCATTTACTTCACTTTTTGGTAACCGTTGGCGTCATCATACAGAAACAAACATTGAAGAGGCTGAAGAAGCGATTCAAGAGCTTGAACAAATCCAAGTTCAAACAGATGATAACGGGTTAAAAGACAAAATCACCAGTGATATTGAAAGACTTCGATATGCGCAAGGATATTATCGATGGTTGATGCGATTTATTCAAGTTGTCGAATCGGGCGAAATATTCAAGTACGTCCCTCGTGATGAAAAAAATTAAATCAGATGAAAAAAAGCAAGAAGAGGTCAGCTAGTGGGCCCTTTCCTTGCTTTTTTTAATAGTTTAGGAAGTTTAAAAAAATTAGCTTTATGACGATACGTTTAAGTGTTTATCTTTAAATAGATACAAAAGATTTTCTAGTATAACAGTAGGGGCTGATGTTTGCTATCCCCTTATTTCTTTATCAAATACTTTCTTTTCCTGAGCTCAACGCGTCTTTATAAAGAAGCTCTTTTCCCCTTTGATCAAATGCTTACTTTACAAGCTCGGTATTTTCAAAACGACTATCTAAATAATCAACAATATGGATGAGGTATCCTGATAAGGTTTGTGGAGCACGTACTGCTGATCCCCATTCTGGTAACCCGTGATGGCATAAAATACAATGAATAAGTTCATGGATTGCTGCCACGGGCAACTCGATTTTTTCTGTTTCTATGATTTTTGTTAATAACAACATGCCGTATGGAATATGCCCGACCATAACTCCTAGTGAATCCATTGCAATACCCGCCTGTTTTCGATCAGATAAAATTTTATGATCCGCTGTTGGGAATAAAAATTTAAAAGGATGAAACGATAATCCAGCATGGTCATATTCGAGTAACTTACCAATATCATGATATAAAATGGCGGTTATTAATAAATCATAAGGAGGTGTTTCCTCTTTACAGGCAATCAGCCCTTGAAGCATCTTATAAAGATGATCAATTGTGTCACGCCAAACCAATGGATTGCTTTGATCGTTTTCGGTTTTATATGATTGATAGATTTCCTTTTTGTAAGCTTTTTCTACAACTTGAATGAGTTTAATGATTGCTTCCACATGGTCTTTTTCAATCGTACAGATGTAACGTGTGATTCGCATTAATCCAATGGTGTGTTTTAATAATCCACCTAAGTAATTATGGTGATATCCTTTGGCCGCGGGAGCTAGGCGAAAATCATTCCAAAAATGCTCCATTGCCGCGATGGCTATTGACTGATACGGTTCACTTAGTTCATGTAAGTATGAGAATAATTCAACCGTTAGATTCGGTATGTCCATTTTTGTGTACGGTAATAGGGCAAATGGATTTACATCTTCATGCTGTGCGGTTAACCGATTGACGGTAATGGATTTATTTCCATTGAATACATCCACAACACCCTCTACTTCAAAAATGGTATGTGCTTCTAGCAAAGGTAAGTAACGATCAATTGCGCCTTGGTTATCCCACATTTTCGCCTGAATCATACCTGCATTATTACTAAAGGACATTTTTAAAAATTGTTTATTTGTTCTGGTTAATCTCACTTCATATTCATTCAGTAATAATCTTTGCTTAATTGAATTACCTTCTTGCTGATCTTGTAAATCAAAATATGTATTCCCATCAGGTAATTCAGGGGCGGGGAACTTCTCTAATATTTCTATCGCTTGTTCCTCTGAACAATGATAATCTATCGGAATAATATCAAAAAAATAACGATTACTATTTGTCATGAAGCTAACCTCCTATCCTGTTCGCTATCTTCCTTATATTTTACCGAACTTTTTTACGTTTGAATAGGGAAACGAATGGAATTTAATCTTCACATTCTAATAGAAAAAGCTAGTTAAAGAGTCATGCTTCTTTAACTAGCTTTTGTTTCGTTATTGTAGTGCTGGTTCTTGCATTTCAAAGATATCTTCGAAGCCGTCAATGTTTACTTGAACGTTAGCATCTTCAATAATTTGATTCATTTTCTCCATCGCTGTTGATTCATCAACTTTACCCATCGCAATTTCTTTTCTAATGTTTTCACGAATTTCATCTAAATCTTGAATTTCGGATTCAATTTCTTGTCTATCTGTAAGTTGAATAATATGCCATCCAAAGTCGGATGCCACTGGTTCACTAATTTCACCAATTTCTAATCCGTAAGCAACGTCTTCAAACTCTATAACCATGTCTCCACTTGAGAAAAAGCCTAAATCTCCACCTTGGACAGCAGAATTAGTATCGGTAGAATGCTCTTCTGCTAAATCAGAAAAATTGGCACCGTCGTCTAGTTGTGATTTCAACTCATTTGCTGTTTCTTCATCCTCAACTAAAATATGACGTGCTTCTACTTCTTCTTTTAATCGCTCATAACGTGTTTCAATTTCTTCGTCAGATACTTCTATATCTTCAATCATTGCTTCTTGTTGTAACATTTGCATTCTTAGTTCATTACGAAAATCATCTTCATCAGCGAATCCACTGGACATTAAGACCATTTCCCATTGTTCACCATACTGCATTTTATACATATCAATTTGAGCATCAACTTCTTCATCGTCTATCTCATATCTATCTTCTAGAATTTTTGTTAAGACCATTTGTTGCAAGACAGATTCCCCTGTCGTTGCTTTCATTTCTTCATAAAAATCTTCTTTAGTGATATTTCCTGTACTAGTTTCCACGACGACCTCTGGATCTTCATCGGGTGAGCAAGCAGACAACCCAATAACTCCAGCAGTAATTGTTGCTATAATAGCTAATTTTTTCATTGTATTACACTCCCACTTTTTTAATCTAAAAACTATAATTACATTACCAAATGTTAATATACCATAGATTAGGGTGAAATATATAGAGGAAATAGAAATTCCTTAGTTTTTACATAATTAAATATCGTTATTTTTTCAGATGAATGAATGTTCCCCCTTTATTGATTAAGATCATGGCGAAGGTTTATCAGCAAAGAAAAAACGACAGCAAACCATCTTGGGTCAACTGTCGTTTTGATTAATTCAATCAATTCTCGGACCAATTGTCTGCAAAACTTGCACTGATTGGTCGGTTTTTTTAAAAGTAGCTTTCTTTTTAGATCTTATTTACAAGTATGTTATAGATAAATAAGAAGAAGCTAATAAAATAGTCGTGTATATATTTACAGTTCTGTATACATATAACTGTTTTTCATAAGACATATCTTTCTTCACGCATAGGTGATTTGTAAGTGTATTAAATATTGTGTAGATGAAAAAGGCAAAAAAACTAAATAATAAGACCATCATATACTCCTCCTGTAGATTAATAGATTTTAAAAAATAAGTTATACCAGTATATCATAGCTTGCACCATCGTTTTCAATGATGCATTTTTTAGGTGCCTGGTGAATTTTATGAATACAAACAAAATCTGAATAGGATAATCCAATATTAATCACAATTAAGATGATGTAGTAGGTAAAATACCCCGTATGAAAATAGCTAGCAATTATTAGTGGTACAGTAATAAACAGTGTAGGAGCTAATAAGGTGAAAAGTAATGCATTTTTTGACATTTTTATACGAGAAAAAATTCCTAACACTGGTATGCGCCATTTATTTAGGCGAATAAGCAAACCTAATCACTTTATGAGAAAATATTAGCGAAAAGTATGAACTCCATGTGTATATTGTATCAAGTTTACATTTCCTTGTAAAAGAGAAGTTTTGGATATTATGATAATTAGAAGAAAGATCGACATAACTGTAGTGTTGCAAACGCAACTAAATAACTTATAGAGAAAGATTGTTTTTTACTTAGAACTTAAACAATATTAATAAGAAGAAAAAAGTGAACTTGTAGTCTATTGCTTTAAAAAGACTTGGGTGTGTAAAAAAATAGATTTGCACACCCAAGTTTTTTATTCCGGAGCAACCTTCCGTAAGACTCCCATTTCAAAACAACGAGAATATCAAGTTGTTTAATTGGGAGTAATGGACGCTAGCACCCCGAATGTTTCAAGGGCCTTTAAGGTCATCCTTTAGGAATAACAATCAGTGGGGGAATACTTAAAAATCCCCACTGATTGAAGTTTCACTTTATTGTTTTGGTTTAATTTTTGAGAACGCTTGCTCGATTCGTTTATGAAAGTTTATCATTTCCGATAATTTTTCTTCTAAAACATGACGATCATCATCTGAGCATTGCTTTTCCAAAAAAATCTGTTCAATTTCGTACAAGGTTTGTTTATGGTTAGCCGTTTGGTCAACCCACTTGTCGATATAAGTCTGCATGAATTTTTGATAAAGTTCTTGGTCAGTAGTATACCAATCCTTTCTCGTTCCCTTTTTCCATACTTGTTTCACTAAGGCCAATTCTGATAAATTTCGAATTCCCGTATTTACTGAGGTTTTGCTTTTTCCTAATGCTGTACTCATTTCATCTAATGTCATTGGTTTGTTATGGAGGTATAGTACAGTAAAAAGTCTGGCGTCACTTGGAGATATATTAAACATTTCAACTGTTTTGGAGAATTCTTGTATAATCATTTGATGAAGGTTTTCCTTTGTTGTCATTATAGGTTTCTCTCCTTAAATAAAGGTGTCTAAATAAGCTTACACGAATTGTTTCTTAAATGGAAACAGACATGCTAGGCGATAATACTAGAAAAATGGAGGAATTCCATGTAAATCGTATATAATATTTGTACAGTATAAACTGTACGTAAAATTTATACGAAATTGACCGTATTTCTAGTTTGAATTGTTTCATCAATAAAGGGTATAGTAGTAAAGTAGCAAGTTTGGGTCTTTGAAAAATTGGTACATTCACTAATTATTAGAGGGACTTCGTGCTAGAATTTTATAAATGATAAAAGAGGTGAACGTTGTGCCAGTAATAAAAGTAGAAAATTTGTCTAAGGTTTTTGGGAAAAACGTAAAGCAATCTTTGAAAATGTTGGATAGTGGGAAATCAAAAGAAGAAATCTTACGACATACTGGTGATACGGTAGGGGTTAATCGAGCATCTTTTGAGGTAGATGCAGGCGAAATTTTTGTAATCATGGGGTTGTCAGGTAGTGGTAAATCAACGCTAATACGTTTGATAAACCGTTTAATCGAACCAACGGAAGGCCATGTGTATGTGGACGGAGAAGATTTAGCTACAATGAATAAAGAAAATCTTCGTCGTATTCGCCGAGAAAAATTAAGCATGGTATTCCAGAAATTTGGTTTATTTCCGTTTCGCACCATT
This sequence comes from Natronobacillus azotifigens, assembly GCF_026805325.1. Taxonomy (GTDB): domain Bacteria; phylum Bacillota; class Bacilli; order Bacillales; family Amphibacillaceae; genus Natronobacillus; species Natronobacillus azotifigens. Next base: position 54,304 of record NZ_JAPRAT010000015.1, on the reverse strand, counting down.
CTAGAAAATGCGGAATATGGTTTAGAAGTACAGGGAATGGACAAAGAAGAACGAGAGAAAAAAGCAAAAGCATCGTTAGATTTAGTTGGGCTAGGTGATTATATTCATCAATATCCTGAACAACTATCTGGTGGAATGCAGCAACGTGTTGGTTTGGCACGTGCTTTAGCTAATGATCCTGAAGTGTTATTAATGGATGAGGCGTTTTCTGCACTAGATCCATTAATTCGTAAAGATATGCAAGATGAGCTTCTTGATTTACAGACAAAAATGCAGAAAACAATTATCTTTATTACACATGATTTGGACGAAGCGTTGCGGATTGGAGATCGAATTGCTTTGATGAAAGATGGTTCTATTGTTCAAATAGGTACACCGGAAGATATCCTTGTAAATCCGGCAAATGATTATGTAGAACGATTCGTTGAAGATGTTGATCGATCCAAAGTTTTAACTGCTGAAAATATTATGAAACGCCCAGAAACAATTAATATAGATAAACATGGTCCACGTGTTGCCTTAGAACGTATGCGTGAAGTTGGGCTATCTAGTATTTATGTAACAGACAGTAAAAGAAATTTAAAAGGGTTTGTAACTGCTGATGATGCGTCAGATGCTCGTAAAAATGAGATTCGTGATTTGAATGAAATTTTACGTACAGACGTACCAACCGTTACGAGAGACAAACCAATGCAAGAAATTTTTGAGATCATTCATAATACGCCAGTACCAGTTGCTGTTGTAGATGAAGGGAAACTCGTTGGGATTATCATTAGAGGTTCCGTATTGGCCGCATTAGCCGGTGAGGGTGAGGTGAATGTTAATGTTTGATTTTATTCCACAGATTCCAATATCTGAAGCAGTACAATGGTTAACGGATTGGATTACAAACACGTTTTCTTTTATCTTCAATCCGATACGAAATCAATTTGGCGATTTCATGAATTGGGTTGCAGATCGGTTGTATGATATTCCTGCGATTATCATCATTTTATTGGTAGCTGTAGCCGCATTTTTTGTAACAGGAAAGAAATTTGGATTGGCTGTATTTTCCTTAGTGGGGCTATTATTAATTTATAACCAGGGGCTATGGGAAGAGTTAATGTACACCTTCACATTGGTACTAATTTCTAGTATTTTATCGGTGATCATTGGTGTACCGATTGGGATTCTCATGTCAAAAAGCAAAACTGCAGAGTCAATTATTTTACCAATATTAGACTTTATGCAGACAATGCCTGCTTTTGTTTACTTAATTCCTGCCGTAGCATTTTTCAGTATCGGAATGGTGCCTGGTGTATTTGCATCTTTAATCTTTGCAACACCTCCAACCGTTCGTTTTACGAATTTGGGTATTCGTCAAGTATCAACTGAACTTGTAGAGGCTGCAGAGGCATTTGGTAGTACAGGTTCCCAACGTTTATTCAAAGTAGAATTGCCAATGGCAAAAGGAACAATTATGGCTGGGATTAACCAAACGGTAATGTTATCATTATCAATGGTAGTTATCGCATCAATGATCGGTGCTCCCGGACTAGGGCGACAAGTACTTTCAGCTTTACAACGGGCTCAAATTGGACCTGGTTTTGTCGCAGGTATTTCAATTGTTATTTTAGCGATTATCATTGATCGCTTTACACAGAATTTGAATAAAGGTAATTAAAATAGTTGGAAACCTTTCAAAAGAAAGGATAACCATAAATAAATAAGGAAAAAGGGGAGACGCTTTAATGTTCAAATTACAATGGAAACATTTAGGGTTATTGTTGGTACTTATGTTATCACTAGTATTAGCTGCATGTGGTACTAATGATGAAAATGGTGATGACACCACCAATGGAGATGAAGTCACCAATGGTGATGAAGGTGAAACAGGTGATGACGTAACAGGAATTGAACTAGGTGAAGAAAGTATTGAACTTGTTTATGTTGAATGGGATTCTGAGATTGCATCCACAAATGTAATCGCACAAGTATTAGAATCACAAGGTTATGATGTAACAATTACACCGATTGACAATGCAATTATGTGGAGTTCAGTAGCAACTGGAGATGCGGATGGAATGGTAGCAGCATGGTTACCAGGTACGCATGGTGAATTATTTGAACAACATCAAGACAATTTAGTTCAATTAGGACCAAACCTTGAAGGAGCTGGAATTGGATTAGTAGTTCCAGAATACATGGATGTTACTTCCATTGCAGATTTAGCTGATTATGATGGATTAGATAGCATTACAGGTATTGAACCAGGTGCTGGTGTAGTTCAAGCAGCAGAAGACGCTTTGGATGACTATAATTTAGATGGCTGGAGTGTAGATCCATCATCAAGTGGTGCAATGGCAGTTGCGCTAGGTGAAGCAATAAACAACGAAGAGCCTATCGTAGTTACTGGTTGGACACCACATTGGAAATTTGCTCAGTATGACTTGAAATATTTAGAAGATCCGGAAGGTTCATTTGGTGGAGCTGAGTCAATTGAAACAATGGTACGTGAAGGACTTGAGCAAGACAGTCCTGCAGCTTATCACATTTTAGATCAATTCTTCTGGGAACCTTCTGATATGGAAGAAGTGATGCTAGAAATTACAGATGGCGTTTCTGAAGAAGACGCTGCTGCAAACTGGATCGCTGCAAACCAAGATAAAGTAGATGAGTGGATTGCAGGATTAGAATAATTAATAGTGTTAAGTTAAATAAAAAGAAAGCTACCTTTAGTTGTAAAGGTAGCTTTCTTTTGTCTCATATAAGATAAGTGTCACACTATAGGGTTACATAGCTTGTTACTATCAGCCCTGAAGAACATAGCTTCTTAACAGTTTAGGGATTAAAAAAAGTGGAACTTCAATCAGTGGGAGTTCTTAGATATTCGCCACTGATTGTTGGTGCTAAAGGATGACCTATAGGCCCTTGAACTATTCGGGGGCTAGCGTCCATTACTCTCAAATAAACAACTTGGTGTTCTTCTTGTTTTGAAGTCGGAGTCTTAGGGACGATTGCTCCGGGATAATTAAATATAGATCAAAAAAAAGAGCTTATGCAAAAATACGACATAAGCTCTTTCTAATTATTCTGCAGGATTTGTTTGATCTTCCAATTCTTTTAATCGATCTTCTATTTGTGTTAAGTACATTTGGATATTTTTTTGATGTGGTTCAATCGTGCTTCGCCAGCTTTCAACTGATTGCTTAATATCTAAAGAAAGGTCTTTAATTAAAGCAGCTCCTTCTTTAGAAGTGCTAATAATTTGTTCTTTTAACAGCTGACCATCATTCTTGATTTTTTCGAGATTATGAACTATTTCTTCTCCACTAGACTTAATGTCTGCTCTCACTTCTTTACCGGATTTCGGTGCGCTCAATAAGGTAGCGGCTGCACTAACAACCCCGCCGACTATGAACCCAAGTAGTATTGATTTTTTGTTAGTCATCGCTTACACTCCTTTCCCTTATATTATACTATGTTCTCTACTTTTATCAGCATCAAACATAAAAAAGTTAAAAAAAAAATAAAAAATCCTCCTTTTTGCAAGGAGGAGGATTTTTTAAGCAAGCTGAACACGCGATCGATCGAATATATTTTTGGTGATTGGATAGATAACAAGTATGAAAATTACATTTAATAATGCAGCTGGTAAAACAACCCCAACAAACATTGGAAGAAATGATCCTGGTAACAAGCCAACAACATTTAGAGCCATGTATAGAAATACGGAGCCACTAACTATTGTACCAATTGCAACGAGAACAGGTGCACTCCATTTTGTATTGATATTTTTTGGAACTATTAATAATAACGCAAAAAAGATAAAAGCAGTAATTGGTTTTTCCACCATGTTAGAAATTTGTCCACCTGGTGCACTAGTAGTCAAGGCTGATATGACACCAGTAGCCAGTCCTAAGATAAGGACATATTTGGCTTTTGGGAAAAATAGTATCCCAAGAAACATCATCGATAACATCATATCCGGTTTTACCCCCAATAATATGGGTGGTACAATCGTGTGCAAAATAGCACCAATCCCTACAAATAAAGCTAATAAAACTAATACATTTGTCTTCATAACTATACTCTCCTCTGCTCAACTAAACTAATTTCCCTTCCATTTGTACACTCATTGTCAAATGCGAAGTTTATACTAGTATAACAGATGATGTTTCATTACAAAAGCATAAAATATAATCCCTTAACGCAACCTAACACGTTAAGGGACTCTGGTTAGATATTTGATTGGATATTTTTTGCTATTGTTGCAAGGTCTTCTTGACTATATGCATCACTATTTGTTTGCCATTTTGTATGAAATCCATCTTCTTCGCCATATCTTGGAAGGAGATGGATGTGTAGATGAAAGACAGATTGTCCAGCTGCTTCACCAGTATTACTTAGCACATTTATACCTAATGGTCGATAAGCTTTTTTTATTGCATTCGCAATCTTAGGGACGCGAGCAAACAAGGTACTTGCGTTTTCTTCGTTTGTTTCATAAATATCTTTACTGTGTGTTTTTGGAATGATTAATGTATGCCCCTTAGTCACTTGGCTAATATCTAAGAAGGCATAAACATCATCATCTTCATACACTTTTGCAGCGGGTATTTCTCCGTTGATTATTTTGCAAAATATACAATCTTGTTGAGTAGTCATAGCTTTCACTCCTAAATCTTTTATTATTACATATAGTTTAGCATGTACAAATAAAAGAAGGCAAAGTATTAATCCTTACATTTTCTCCATTCGTAAATAAGAAAAGAATGCGTTTGTTGATGAAAGTTAACAGGATAATTGTTTTGCATTCCGTTCATAAAATGGTAAAATTTTAGTAGTGTGTAAGTTGAGGAGGAATTAATGTGACATCATTATTACATATCGATCAACTAACAGGTGGTTATACAAATAAAAACGTTTTACATGGTATTTCTTTTGATGTGAAACCAAATGAAATTGTTGGTCTAATTGGCTTAAATGGTGCTGGGAAAAGTACGACCATCAAACATATTATTGGTTTAATGCAGGCGAAGAGTGGTCAAGTAAAAATTGCAGATAAGACGTTTCAAACTGCTCCTGAAGCGTATCGACAGCAGTTTGCTTATATTCCAGAAGTACCACTTCTTTATGAGGAACTGACGTTGTATGAGCATCTTCGTTTGACAGCCATGGCGTATCAACTGGATGAACAAACTTTTGAGGAACGCTTAACGCCATTGTTAAAAGCTTTTCGTTTAGAGAAGCAATTAAAATGGTTTCCTACGCATTTTTCCAAAGGAATGAAACAAAAAGTTATGATAATGTGTGCATTTTTAATTGAACCCCCGTTATATATTGTGGACGAACCGTTCATGGGGTTGGATCCATTAGGAATACAAGCATTTCTAGACCGAATGGTACAACAAAAAAATAATGGTGCTGGCATTCTAATGTCGACACATATTTTAGCTACAGCAGAACAATATTGTGATCGTTTAGTGATCCTTCACGAAGGGAAAATTAGAGCTCAAGGAACACTTAAAGAGTTACGTAATCAATTTAATCATCACAATGCTAGTTTAGATGATTTATACTTCCAATTGACAAAGGAAGAGAGCGTATGATTAATGCAAAAGAATTGTTTCGAACGCGTATTCGGACACATATAAAAGAAGTTGCTCGCTATTTACAATATATTTTCAATGGTCACCTTGCAATTGCGATGATATTTCTTATTGCTGCAGGTGCTTATTATTATCAACAAATTTTAGCGGAGTTACCAGAAAATTTCCCTACTGCAATAGTTATGTCATTTTTTTGTGCGATCATCCTTGTTTATAATCCAATTCAAACGTTGTTAAAAGAGGCTGATCTTGTTTTTTTGTTACCAGCAGAAAAGCGTTTGAATCGATATTTCCGATCTGCACTACTGTATAGTTATTTTGTCCAATTGTATTTGGTTGTTTTGTTGTTAGCTGTATTGGCACCACTATATTTCACTAGTTATCCAGATCAGTCATTTTCTTTTTATTCTATGTTAGGGTTTCTGCTTGTTTTCCTTAAAGGATGGAACATGGCCGTAACATGGTGGATGTACAAGATACGTGATAATAATTCAAGGTATGTAGATGTGGGTATACGGTATTTGTTACAATTCTTCACTTTCTACTTTTTGATCACTTCTGAATTTGTGTTTGCTGGTATTCTGACTATTACGTTGTTTTTGTTTTTTTACTATGGATACTATTTATCGTCTAAACACTCATTAGCTTGGGATCAATTGATTGAAAAAGATCAGCTTCGGATGCGTAGTTTTTACCGATTAGCGAATATGTTTACCGATGTTCCTTACTTAAAAGCTAAAGTAAAGAAGCGTTCTTTTCTTGTCCAAGTCCTAACAAGACACTTATCCTTCAAGCAAGACAAAACATTGACATATCTTTATCGAATTACAACCATACGTAGTGGTGAGTATTTAGGTATGTATATTCGGTTACTTATCGTAGGGTCATTTGTCATTTATTATTTACCGCACGTGTGGATTCGTATTTTATTTGGTTTATTGTTTCTCTACTTGACTGCAATTCAATTGATGACGATTTGGTATCATCATCGAACAAACTTATGGATGGATTTATATCCCATTACTTATCCACAGCGCCAACAGGCCTTTGTTTGTTGGATTAGGCAATTATTATTTGTGCATGTATGTTGCTACGGGCTCGTATTTTTATTTATTGGGTATTGGGATCAGGCGATTCTTTTTCTTGGTTTAGGTTCACTATTCATCATTGCTTTTACAGAAAGTTATTTCAAACAAAAAACACAGCCAAGTGCATAAATGTACAGGGCTTTGTTTTTTTAGCTTTGATTTAAAATGATGATTGATTTAATACTTGTGAATGAAACGAATGCGAACAAATCGGAAAAGATGCGAACAAATTGCGGAGAATGCGAACAAATCGGAAAAGATGCGAATAAATTGCGGAGAATGCGAACAAATCGGAAAAGATGCGAATAAATCGCGGAGAATGCGAACAAATTGGAAAAGATGCGAATAAATTGCGGAGAATGCGAACAAATTGGAAAAGATGCGAATAAATTGCGGAGAATGCGAACAAATTGGAAAAGATGCGAATAAATTGCGGAGAATGCGAACAAATCGGAAAAGATGCGAATAAATTGCGGAGAATGCGAACAAATTGGAAAAGATGCGAATAAATTGCGGAGAATGCGAACAAATTGGAAAAGATGCGAATAAATTGCGTAGAATGCGAACAAATCGGAAAAGGTGCGAATAAATTGCGGAGAATGCGAACAAATCGGAAAAGATGCGAACAAAATGCAGAGAATGCACACAAATTCCGGAGAACGCACGCAAATCGAAAAAGTCGCACGCTAATCTCCGAGAACGCACGCAAATCGAAAAAGTCGCACGTAAATCTCCGAGAACGCACGCAAATCGAAAAAGTCGCACGCAAATTTCGGAGAACGCACGCAAATCGAAAAAGTCGCACGTAAATTCCGGAGAACGCACGCAAATCAAAAAAGTCGCACGCAAATTCCGGAGAACGCACGCAAATCGAAAAAGTCGCACGTAAATTCCGGAGAACGCACGCAAATCGAAAAAGTCGCACGCAAATTTCGGAGAACGCACGCAAATCAAAAAAGTCGCGCGCGTCCCCCAGGGTTATTGATAGTTTTTAATTAATTGTACAAAAGTTTTTGCTGCAATTAGCATTGCGCGTTCGTCTATATCGAATTTAGGATGATGATGTGGTTGGAAATTGTTTTCTTGTTGTGCTCCTGTAAAGAAAAACGCCCCAGGCTTATCTAAAAGATAGTAGGAAAAATCTTCTCCAGTCATGCTAGGATCAACAAAAGATGCTTTTGTTACTTCCTCAACCGACTGAGCCGCTTTCACTACTTCTAGAGCTTCAGCCTCATGATTAACTACAGGGGGATAACCTTTGACATAGTCGAATGTGTAATTTACTTGATATCCCTGACAAGTACCAGCAATAATTGTCTCGATCTCCTCGATAATAAACTTCTGAACCTCTTTATCAAAGGTACGTACTGTTCCTGTTAATGTTGCTTTATCTGCAATAATATTAAAGGTGTTTCCCGCTTGAAAGGTTCCAATTGTTAGTACTGCAGTTTTTAATGGATCAATTCTTCGGCTAACAATTTGTTGTAAATTAGTGACTAGCTGCGACCCGATCAAAACGGCATCTTTCGTTTCATGTGGCATGGCTCCATGTCCACCTTGTCCATGAATCGTTACGGAAAAACGATCTGCTCCAGCCATGAATTCTGCTGGCGAAGTCTGTACAACTCCGTATGGAGCACTTGACCACAGATGCGTCCCGAACACATAATCCACATCATCTAAGACTCCTGCTTCTATCATTGGTTTTGCTCCACCTGGTGTCAATTCTTCCGCATGTTGGTGAATAAAGACGATAGTACCAGCAAGTTCTTGTTGAAACTGTTTTAATACTTTTGCTAAAGTCAACAATATGGTTGTATGACCGTCGTGTCCACAGGCATGCATAACACCTTCGTTCTTGGAGCGATAGGGAACTTCTTTCTCATCTTGAATGGGTAATCCATCAAAATCTGCTCGTAATGCAATGTTTTTTCCAGGTTTTCCTCCTTCAATTCTAGCAACTACCCCGTTCCCACCGACATTTTTCTGATAAGGTATTTCTAATGATTCATATGTATCAGCAATGAATTGCGCTGTTTTAAATTCCTGGAATGATAATTCTGGATACTGATGTAGGTATCTTCTCATCTCTACCATCGCTTCATAGTGATCTTCAAGTTGTAACAAAATCTCTTTCCACATAAGTTTTTCCCCCTTTACCTATTGCCCTCTATTATAACATATTGTAAATCGCGATTCAGATCACACGCTCTCCGTCCCAGGACCGAGAATAAACCATGCTTGCGGTCGTTACGAAATCTATTTTTTTCGTTATAATAAATATATAAGTTGTTTCTTATCGTAAATTAACGATTAAATATAAAAAATACAAATTTAGTAAGAAAAGGTGGGGAAGATAATGAAAGTCAATTTTTTTCGTAATATATTTGCATTGTTTATCATTTTCTTAGGTGGGGCATTAGTACTGGTCAATATCGGGGTTGTGGATTGGGGCTTTCGTGTTGCATGGAACTTTCTATACCCAAGTTTCTTTGTGTTACTCGGCTTGAAATGGACGATTCAAGCTTTTAAGGGGGAAACAGGTTATGGATCAGGTCTATTTCTCTTACTATTTGGCTCGCTATTATTATTAGATCGTTTTGGTTATGTTACATTCGCATTTTGGGATGTTTATAAATTATGGCCATTGTTCCTCGTTTGTTTTGGATTACAGTTTCTTGGTTCACCGAAGAAAAAATTTAAAGTTACCTTTGAATCTGATAAAGAAAGTGATTGGAAGTCAGGAATTAAGGGTTTTACCATCGGTGATCATAAATATGATACACCTAACTGGAAAGCCGAGCCGATCAAGTTATGGAATGCGGTTGGAGATCATTATATCGATTTTACCAAAGCATTCATCCCTGACGAAGATATTCCGGTATTTGTTCATGGTTTAGCTGGCGATATCAATATTTTAATGCCAGAGCATGTGGAGTTTTCGGTCAATGCTTCTGTTAAAGCGGGAGAAATTGTTGTTGTTAACCAAACCGCGGACGGTATCAATCGATCATTAACTTTTGAAACCCCAGGATATCAAGAGGCAACACGTAAAATCACATTAGATTTAAAATTGAAGGCTGGATCGATACGAGTTAATAAGGTGTGAAGGAGGAAATGTTTTGTTAAAGAAACTAAATGCTATTCGTTATACTTATATCCACTCACATCTTTACGCGTTGGTACTAACAACGATCACATTATTAGCAATATTTTTAACAATACATTTGATATTTGTTCCAGATTGGCTCACACAAGGAAATATATTTCTCTTTACAGCTAGTTATTTTTTCATTGGACTTTTATATGCTATGTATGTAGGGTTTCGTTCTAGTAGTGAATTGAAGGCGAAAATTGATGATTTGTCTGTAATGATTATGCAATTATCGAGAGGGAATTATCGATCAAGGATTGCCCATACTGGTGAAGGAGAAATGGATCGTATTGGGACAGAATTAAATGATTTAGCTTTAAAAATGGAACAACAATTACGATCTTTGCAACGCTTAGCCGATGAAAAAGCCGCCTTTGCAAAAACAGCTCACAAAGCTGCAACAATAGAAGAACGTCAACGTCTAGCTCGTGATCTGCACGATTCAGTTAGTCAGCAATTATTCGCATTAACGATGATGTCACAAGCCGTGATAAGGACAATGGATAAAAATCCAACCAAAGCGAAAACACAAATGATAGAAATAGCAGAAACCGCTAGCAAAGCACAAACAGAGATGCGGGCATTGTTATTACATCTTCGTCCTGTTCATCTCTCTGGTGAATCACTTGCAGCAGGAATACGTCAGCTTGTTGAGGAACTTCAATCAAAGTGTACGATTGATTTTCAATTGAGTATTGATGAAATTACTGGTTTGGCAGAAGGTACGGAAGAACATTTATTTCGTATTATCCAAGAGTCATTATCTAATACATTACGTCACGCAATGGCCACAAAAGTAAAGATCTATATTCGCCAAGATGATCGTGAGGTATTTCTTCACTTAGCGGATAATGGAAAAGGTTTTGATTTAACGGCGAATGGGCAGAAAAAAACATCTTATGGATTGAAAACCATGAGAGAACGCAGTGAAGAAATTGGTGGTATCTTTACTATCCGAACAAAAGAAGGGGAGGGTACGTACATTGACATTCGTATCCCGTGTCGAAGAAAGGATGAAGAGGAATGATTCGAATTGTTGTAGTTGATGATCATGATATTGTGAGGAAAGGTGTTATTTCATACTTAGAAACTGAAGATAATTTTGATGTTGTCGGTGAAGCATCAAGTGGAAATGAAGGGGTTAAGGTGGTTCTTGCTGAAAAGCCTGATGTTGTTTTGATGGATTTGATTATGGAAGATGGCACGGGAATGGAAGCGACAAAAGAAATTAAAGCAAATCTACCAAACTGTAAGGTCATTATTTTAACAAGTTATTATGATGACGCACAAGTTTTTCCGGTACTAGAAGCAGGTGCATTTAGTTACTTATTGAAGACTGCTTCTGCTGATGAAATAGTTAATGCCATTACAAAAGCTTATCAAGGTGAAAATGTGATCGAACCAAAAGTTGCCCACAAAGTAATGAATCGATTTCAATCAAAGCAGGAAAAACCACATGATAGTCTTACAGAACGTGAATTGGAAGTACTGATCTGTGTAGCTGAAGGAGCGAGCAATCAGGAAATTGCGGATCAATTATTTATTGGGGTTAAAACGGTGAAAACACATGTTAGTAATATTTTGCGAAAATTAGATGTACATGATCGGACACAAGCAGCTGTCTATGCCCATCGCAATCAGTTACTACGTGACCTCAGTTCATAGTATTCAGCCTTTTGATTTGTCGAGATATGACGTATAATAGTAGAATGATAGTTTTTTGTAGATTCTGCTATCATCAACGAGGTGATTTTATCATGACAAATACAAGAAGGAAACAAAAGCAAAAACTTAGCTTGCACGATTATCTTGCTGAAATACGTTCACTTATAAAACGTCCTTGGTTCAAATGGCCGATCATTACAGCAAGCTCAATAATTAGTCTAGGCTTTCTTGGTTTTTTATTTATTTTATACGGTGGAGCGCTGATTGTTGATGATGAAGCGCTTATTTTACCGGCAACGACAACTATTCAAACAGAAGACGGCATCCAAGTGGGCAGAGTTTTTTCTGAAAATAGACAGCTTGTTACATTAGATCAAATTCCTGATCATGTGCAAGCTGCTTTTATCGCTGTTGAGGATGAACGATTTTATCGACATGCAGGCGTAGATTTTCGATCTGTTATGCGAGCGGTCTATCGAGATATTGTTGCCTTTGATAAAGTTGAAGGTGCTAGTACAATTACCCAACAATTATCTAAAAATTTATTTTTAGATAACAGCAAAACGTGGATGAGAAAGACGAAAGAAGTAATGGCATCTATTTATCTAGAGCGACATTATACGAAAAATGATATTCTCGAACTCTATTTGAATGAGGTCTATTTTGCTCATGGAATTCATGGTGTTGGTACAGCCGCAGACTTTTTCTTTGGTAAGTCGGTTGAAGATCTCACTGTCACAGAAGGTGCCATGTTAGCAGGATTGATTAAAGGTCCGAACCGCTATTCGCCGTATATTGATGCAGATCGTGCGCTTAGTCGTCGTAATCTTGTGCTTTCACAAATGCAACGAGTAGGTGAGTTGAATACAGAAGAAATGCTTGCATTGCAAGGTCAGACGCTCGGTGTGCAAGATCGAAGGACAGAAGACAAGCCGTGGTTAGCGTCGTATATTGATGTAGTGCTTCGTGAGGCGGAAACAACGTATCAGTTATCACGTGATGAACTGCGAAGAGGCGGCTATCAAATTACCGTTTATTTAGATGAAAACGCACAAAAAATTGCTTATGATGAGTTGCAAAAAACTCAATATTTTCAGGGGTCTCAGCCCAATGCAGAAGCTGCTTTCACTTTAATGGAACAAGAAACTGGAAGATTAAAGGCATTGATAGGAGGTCGCCAATTCAAAATCGGTGACCATAACCGTGTATTGACTCAGAGGCAGCCAGGTTCGGTAATGAAGCCTTTAGCAGTTTATGCTCCTGCTATGACTGAGGGTTATGATCCATATGTTTTGTTAGAAGATAGCCAGCAAGATTACGATGGTTACACAGTAAGAAATGCCGATAATCACTATGATGGTGAGGTGACCATGTATGATGCAGTTAGGGTATCTAAAAATACTTCTGCAGTCTGGCTATTAGATCAGTTGGGGATCAATGTGAGTAAATCCTATTTAGAAAAAATGTCACTTGAGCTTCCGGATGAAGGTTTAGCACTTGGGTTAGGTGGATTAAAGTACGGATTGACACCAATTCAAGTTGCGGAAGGGTATCGAACTTTCATTCATGACGGTGAGTGGATTGAAGCCCATTCGATAGCTGTTATTAAAGATCGAAATGGAAATATTATCGGAGAGGCAGACCCGAGAACAGAAACGGTCTTCTCTCAACAGGCTGCTTGGAATATGGTGCGTATGTTAGAAAATGCTGTGGTAGATGGAACAGCTCAAGCTGGTGATTTCCCTAAGGCGTTGGCTGGAAAAACAGGAACTACCCAGCATCCACATGTACCTGGACATGCAAAAGATGCATGGTTTGCAGGTGTTACGCCAGAATACGTGACTTCGTTATGGATAGGGTACGATCATAGTGATGCAGAACACTATTTAACAACCGGAAGCCAGTCACCAACAATGGCCACAAAGGCAATTTTGGAAGCAATTGATCAAGTAACTCCACTAGCAACTGCTTTTGAAAAACCAGTTGATGTAATGGAATTATCTGAACCGATTCGATTACCGGTTGTCCATGATTTAAATGCTTCGTTCTCATTTGGTGGATGGACACTGGTTCGAGGTAAGTTGGATTGGACAGCGGATGCAGATGATCGCATTGTCTATCATATTTATCAAAAAACAGAAACAGGCGATCAGTTGATTGGTAAAACGGAAGGAATAGGAGAATTTACTTTAACGGGTATGTCTTTATTCGGATCATCGCAATATTTTGTTGTTCCTTATAATCCATTAACAAAACAGACAGGTCAACCATCAAATGTCGTTACTCTCTCGCTTCGTGGTCAAGAGTTTTAACCAAATAATCTAGAAAAAAGCGTGAATTCATTTTACATGAGTTACGCTTTTTTTCTATAATCAAAACCTCACCTCTTATTACTCAATTAGTAGTACGCATTTTGTATAAACTGTTCATTAGCGAATCTAGGTATGTAAGTGTTTTGACGAGGTTAGAGCACTTTTTTGGGGTCAACCTAAGTGAAAGTGGTCGTTTCGATGAGGTTGAAGCTCTTTTTAAGGTTTAACCTAAGTGAAAGTGGTTGTTTCGACGAGGTTAGAGCTCTTTTTAGGGTTTAACCTAAGTGAAAGTGGTCGTTTCGACGAGGTTGAAGCTCTTTTTAGGGTTTAACCTAAGTGAAAGTGGTCGTTTCGATGAGGTTAGAGCACTTTTTTGGGGTCAACCTAAGTGAAAGTGGTCGTTTCGACGAGGTTAGGCGCATTTCCTGCCCTGAACCTAGGCGAAAAACCCACCTTAAAGAAGTTACAGTACTTTTTGATCCTCCATCTTCATGTGAACATTTTTATGTGAAGAAGATAAATCACTTACTTCACAGTTTGTGTCAACAATGCTATATTTTAGAGTTAGGATGCGTGTTGTTTTGGCAATGTATGGGTATGTGTTAAAATATATCTAGCTATAATATAGTAATGAGGTGATAAAAATGAAATTAACCATTGTAGGATTTTGGGGAGCATATCCAGAGAAAGGTGGTGCAACCTCAAGCTATTTACTTGAAAAAGATGGTTTTCGCTGTTTAATTGATTGTGGTAGTGGTGCACTGGCGCAGTTGCCTAACTATACCGATCCATTTGACCTTGATGCAGTAATTGTTTCTCATTATCATCAAGATCATATTGCGGATATCGGTGTGTTGCAATATAGCTGGCTTGTTCAAAATGGAATTCGTAAGACAGAACAGGTTTTGCCGATCTATGGTCATCAAAACGATCAAGAGGGATTTGAACGTTTGACACATAATTTTACAAAAGGTATTGCTTATGATCCAGAGGATACTTTGCAGATTGGTCCGTTTACGATTACTTTTATGGAAACAGATCATCCAGTCACTTGTTATGCAATGCGAATTACGGATGGCGAAAAGGTAATTGTTTATACAGCAGATTCTAGTTATAAAGATGAATTTAATGATTTTAGTAAAGATGCAAATCTACTTATAACGGATTGTAATTTTTATCAAGGACAAGATGGTTCAAAAGCGGGCCATATGAATAGTGAGCAGGTCGGAACTATTGCTAAATCAGCTTGTGTTGACAAGCTTGTCTTGAGTCATCATCCGCATTTCGGTGATCGAAATACACTTGTTGATGAAGCGAAACAATTTTTTGATGGAGAAGTAATTCTTGCTCATGAAGGTTATACGTGGGAAGGATAAGTTTAATTTTTTCCTAATCATTCTAACTAAATAAGGATGTTTAAAAGTCACCAAAGGATAAGAGATGTATTTTTTTTGGGTCGCATTGTTTCGGTCTTCATTTAGGAAAAGCTTATACGGTGGGCCAAGAACTTCACAGCCTCGTTGTGCGTGCATCTAATTCAACGACTTTTGAACACATAATAAAAAAATGAATTTTCATCTATAATAAAGGAGGAAACAACAGTGAAGTTTATTGATAATGAAGGAGTAACAGATCCGTATATTAATCTAGCCATTGAGGAGTACGTCCTTAAGCATTTTGGAGAAGAAGATACATATCTCTTATTTTATATTAATCACCCATCGATTATCATTGGGAAAAATCAAAATACAATTGAAGAGATTAACACCAAATATGTAGATGAGCAAAATATTAAAGTTGTTCGACGTCTCTCTGGTGGTGGAGCAGTTTATCATGATCAGGGTAATCTGAACTTTAGTTTTATTACAAAAGATGATGGTGATAGTTTCCATAACTTTGCAAAATTCACGCAACCTGTGGTAGAATCCTTAAAAGTGCTTGGAGTTCCTGCCGAATTAAAGGGAAGAAATGATTTAGTAGCTGATGGGAGAAAAATTTCAGGTAATGCGCAATTCACTTCGCGTGGTCGGATGTTTAGCCATGGGACGCTTATGTTTGATTCAGAAATTGAACATGTGGTTGCAGCGTTAAACGTAAATGCTGAAAAAATTAAGTCTAAAGGAATAAAATCAATCCGAAGCCGTGTGGCAAATATTTCAGAATTTCTTACAGAAGAATTAACCATGGAGCAATTTAAAGCCCATCTTTTGAAACATATTTTCTCCGTTGATCGAGTAGAGGATGTACCGCGTTACCAATTAACAGAAGAGGATTGGAACAACATTCATAAAATTTCAGAAGAACGTTACCAAAATTGGGATTGGAACTTTGGTAAATCACCAACATTTGATATTCAGAAAACACATAAGTTTCCTGCAGGTTTGGTTGATGTTCGGATGGATGTATCAAAAGGTGTTATTAAAAATTGTAAAATTTACGGAGACTTTTTCGGTGTTGGCGATGTGTCCGTTATTGAAGAAAAATTAGTAGATGTTCGCTATCAAAAACAAGCATTAGAAGATGCACTTGCAGAAGTGGATGTACCACACTATTTAGGGAAGATTACAAAAGAAGAATTTATTGATTTGATCTACTAACAAGGATTAGCTATCCTTATTAATCCTTTTGGTTAATAAGGGTAGCTTTTTTTATCTCGGAGCAACCGTCCAAGACTCCCACTTCAAAACAAGGAGAATACCAAGTTGTTTAAGTGGGAGTAACGGACGCTAGCCCCCAAAATGGTTCAAGGGCCTTTAGGTCATCCTTTAGGACTAACAATCAGTGTGCGAATCCTAAAAACTCTCACTGATTGAAGTTTCACTTTATCCCAGAGCAACCAACAATCAGTGTGGGAATACCTAAAACCTTCACTGACTGAAGTTTCGCTTTACCCATTGGAGGAAAATGTGTGAAAAAGTTAATTTTGAGCTATTTTGCGTATTTAGTAATCGTGTTTGGTTATTTTCTCTTCTTTTATCCATTAGAAACCTTTGCAGATACTCGCTATGCCGCCATTTCACATGCCGTTTATTTTTCGAAAATACCACTGCCTCTCCTTTTTTTATGGATGATTATAAAACGAGACTTGTTTCGTAAATGGCAGGAAAAAATAGGATGGAAGCATCATGTATTATCGCTACCTAGTTTAGCTTTTATCTTTCTGATCGGTTATCGCTTCATTCAACTCCCTTTTGATCTACTCTGGTTTTTTGTTCGGCGTTCAGCCGGAACGAGTAATCAATCCCTTATTAGTTGGTTCGCTGATCGAGGATTGGATTTTCTTTTTTTATGGGCTGGGTTGTCTGTATTTTTTCTTCTCTTCCATCTCGTTGTTCGGCGCTGGCCAAGAGGTTGGCCAATTATCTTATGGCTTTGTTTCATTCCAATTGTGCTACTAGTTGTTTATGTTCAACCTGTATGGATTGATCCGTTATATCATGATTTTTCTCCACTACCAGCAGGAGAATTGCGCACAGATATTGAGGCTGTAGCGAGATCTTTAGACATTGAAGAAATCAGCCTTTTACAAGTGGAGATGAGTAATAAAGTTACAACCTATAATGCATATGTGAATGGAATCTTTGGTCGAACACAAGTTGTTTTTTGGGATACTATGCTCAACCAAATGGAACATGGAGAGATTATGTTTGTTTTTGCTCATGAACTTGGGCATTACGTAATGAATCATTTCTATATAGGTGTGATCAGCTATTTGTTCTTTGGTTTGATTTTACTCACGCTCACGGCTGTTATACTGAATTATCTTCGGAAAAAATTCTTATTGCTATCTCTTACAGATATTCAAATGCTACCACTTTTTTTGTTCATTGTACTAAGTTTATTTGTTGTTACAGAACCAATTACTTTAGCTGTTTCCCGAGAAATGGAGCGACAGGCTGATCGCTTTGCAATAGAGCATACAGAAGATTTACAAGTAGCTCAGGATAGTTTTGTTCGAATGGGTATCCGTTCTAAAGCGGATATTGATCCAGCTACATGGATTGTTTGGTTACGTAATAGTCACCCACCACTTCAAGAGAGAATGGAGCTTCTTGAACAAGCAATCAACAATCGTTAAATAAACAGGAGTTGCAATATCTGCACTCCTGTTTGTTAATTAGGTCACATGTTTTATTAAACTTTCTTTTTGTTCATTTAAGTATAGAAATGGTGCTTTCAATACACAATTGTGACAAAAATGTGAATATTAATCTTATTTTTCACTGATATTTCCTTTTAACACTTATAATTCAAATATGTTTTTTATAGCATTTTTTGTTATGAAAAATAATAACACTAGGAGAGAGGATGAAATTTTGTGAACGTAATAACAAAGCATTTTTATGAAATCACACCAACGACAATTGCTGTGATCGCAGAGAGGGTTGATGACTATTGGGTGTCGAATGTTATGGAGGAGGACGAGACGGAAAGGATCCAAGTGAAAAAAACTCCTGCTAAGTTAGTGGATTTTGCTTGTAAATATTTTGGCAGTAGTTTAAAAGGGCGACAAGAAGGAGCACGTATGGTTTGTAATATTAAGAGTAAAGTACCGATCTCGATTAATCCGGCTAGTGGTATGTACTTCTTCCCCACCACTTCTCCTACTAGCGCAAGATGTTCTTGGATTTCACACACGCACGTAGATAGCATTCGAAAACTCCCTAATATGGGAACTGAATTTATTTTTAAAGATGGACAAACGCTCACCCTAGATGTCTCCTATGGTTCCATGATGAATCAACTTCATCGCACCGCACAATTCCGCTATAAACTTGAAAAAAGATTACAATTCCTTGCCACCAACAAAAACGACAGAACTGAGGACTTTTTTTCCATTGTTCAACAGAGAAAATAGTGT
Organism: Natronobacillus azotifigens; assembly: GCF_026805325.1. Taxonomy (GTDB): domain Bacteria; phylum Bacillota; class Bacilli; order Bacillales; family Amphibacillaceae; genus Natronobacillus; species Natronobacillus azotifigens. The sequence goes on along the minus strand of NZ_JAPRAT010000015.1, from coordinate 35,633 downwards.
TACTTAATTTCCTGCGTAAAAAAACAGATAGGTCAACGGCAGTTTGATCATTCGTGATCGAACTGCCGTTGTGGTTGTCGGAAAGAATTCTCCCACTGATTGAAGGTTCACTTTTTTGAAAAGTACCAGAGGAACTGCTCGTTTTTCATCATTTGTCTAAGGTTTGAATCTGATATAATGGTAGCAGGTGGTTATGAAGTTGAAGAATATTTCGTTGCATTCGTAAGATCGTTAATTAACTGATGTAGTATTTGTTCCACTTGTTTTCGAATGGCTGGGTTAAAGTAATTACGTTTTTCTTCTCGACCTCCGCAAATAAAAAGATATGCAGTAAAAGTATCATTCTTTTCTAGAGCATGTACTTGTAGCTTTTGCTTATACATATATTTACGCAGTTCTTGTCTTTCCAATAACGCACGTTTTTCTATTTTTTTTAAAAGATCCAGATAGGGTTCTTTAATTTTTAATACAGTTCCTTGCTCAATCGCTAGTAAGTCTTTTTGAATAACAACAAGCGCCATCGATAAAAATAAGAATCTTGAGGCTAAAGCATATTCAGATTCGGTTAAATAACGCAAAAAGATCAACTCCTTCTTCAGTAAAAAAAACGAACGTTTGTTCTATTATACGGTATTTTTGTTCTTTTGAAAAGTGTTACATTCGCATTTTTTTCGGGAATAAGAAATAATAAGAATGATTAATTAATCAATACTAGAAATAAGTGAATGATGAAAAATGCCGGAACAGATGGTGAGGTGCAACGATATGAGTATTGCCAAAGAGAATAATCTAACAGTCGAGCAAATACGTGAGTTAATTGATACAAGTCAATACGATGTTCTGATTGAACGGATTCTGGACATGTATGAAGGCTTTGGCCCGTTACCCGGCATTTTATTACCTTTTATTGAAACTTTTTTACCTTTTTTGCCGTTGACCGTTATTGTGATGACAAACGCGGCAGCTTATGGTTTATTGCGTGGATTTCTTTATTCTTGGATTGGAGAAAGTGTAGGTTCTATCGTTGTTTTTATGATCATCCGCCGATTACGAAATCTTGCACTTTTTCGTTGGATTCATCGTAATAAACATGTAAAACGCGTAACAAATTGGCTTGAACGGCACGGTTTTGGTCCGTTATTTATATTGTTGTGTTTTCCTTTTTCTCCATCGTCAGTTATTAATCTGGTGGCAGCATTATCTAAAATTAGTCTATATCAATTTGGCTTAGCTATTTTATTAGGAAAAACGGTGATGATTTTTTCTCTTGCTTATGTTGGTAGCAGCATTGTTTCTTTTGCAGAGCATCCAATGCGAACCGTATTTGTAGTAATAGGGATGTCCGTTTTTTGGTTAATCGGAAAACACATTGAAAAACGTCTACATGAAAAAGGAGAAATTGATTTACCTGATGAAAAAGTCAGGTGAAATAGTAAAGTTTGTTAGAAAACTATGGCTCTCGTAACTCGATCGTTACAAGCCATAGTTTTTTCTAATGAAAGCAAACCAACCCAGACATTATCAATAAACTGTGGGGTAGCGATTCTAAGTTTAAGTGAGCATTCCTATGAGGTTGTAGTATTTTTTGCCTTGAACCTAGGCAAGATCGGCTATCTTGAAGAGGTTAGCATCATTTTTCAGCCTCAACCTAGGCAAGATTAGGCATCTTGACGAGGTTAGCGTATTTTTCGCCCTCAACCTAGGCAAGATCGGCTATCTTGACGAGGTTAGAGCTATTTTCCAGTCTGAACTTAAGCGTAAGTGGTCGTTTCGAGGAGGTTACAGATCTTTTTCGTGCCCAACCTAGGCGAAAGCATACCTTATGATGTTACAGTATTTCTTGATGCCCACCCTCACGTAAATATCATTAAAGTGAAAAAATCATTTACCACACCAGTTTGTCTCAACAATGCTACTCAATAGGAGGGTGAGCAACAATGTATGGTGTGTGTTTGTTAAAGCTTAATACACTAAAAATATGTTAAAATAAAAGAAGCGAACAAACAATCGATCCAATCAAGGGATAGGGGAGAAACCGATGACCATTCGTTTTTTATTAGGAAATGCAACAACCTCCAAAAGCAATGTCTGCTTAGATGAAATAAAACAGAAATTAATACAACAACCACAAGGACGACCAATTATTTATCTCGTCCCAGATCAAATGACATTTCAACAAGAATACCAACTATTAAAAGGCACTGATGTGCATGGGAGTATCCGAGCACAAGTCCTTAGTTTTTCTCGTTTAGCCTTGAGAATTTTACAAGAACAAGGAGGCGTAACTAAGCAATTTGTTAGCTCAACTGGTGTGCAGATGTTACTTCGAAAAATTATAGAAGAGAAAAAAACTGATTGGAACATGTTTCAGAAATCGATGGAGAAACAAGGATTCATTGCCCAAATGGAAGCAATGATCACTGAATTTAAGCGATATCGAATTACACCGGATTTATTAGCACAGCAAATTGATCAGCTAGAAAATGCAGAAAAGTTATCACGAAATGAAGAGACGCTAAAAAATAAGTTGCTCGATCTTCATTATATTTATCAAATGACTTCGGAAGCATTAAAGGATCAGTATATGGATGGAGAAGATCGACTTGCTTTATTAGCAAAAAAAATTCCCGACTCAACATATTTAGACGGAGCGGAAATCTATTTGGATGGGTTTCATCGGTTTACACCTCAAGAGCAAGATGTAATCTCTACCTTAATGGATAAGGCGGAAAAAATGACTGTTTCCTTGACGATCGATCCAACCAATAGTGAGCTTTCATCAGGGTTTGACTTATTTAATCAGACGAAACAAACGTATAAAAAAATTAAGGAAATAGCTAAAGAGAAAGGGATGGCCACAAAGAATGAAGCGTTGGTAGCAGAGAAGGTTCAGCCACACTTTGCTCATTTAGAGAAATATTTTGACGTCCGACCAGCGCCAGTATATCAACAAGAAGCTCCGATTCAAATCGCTCAGGCTGTTCACCCACGTGCAGAAGTGGAGGGGGCAGCGCAAGAGATTTTACGGAAGGTACGAGAAGAAGACTATCGCTATCAAGATATTGTCGTTTTAATTAGACAAACTGAAATCTATCATGATCTAATTCAAACAATTTTTCGTGATTATCAAATTCCTGTTTTTATTGATGAAAAAAGGACAATGTTACATCATCCATTTATTGAGTTGATCCGATCTGCTTTTGATGTTGTCCTGGGGAATTGGCGCTACGACGCCATTTTCCGATTGTTAAAAACAGGATTGATTCCAGTAAAGGCTGAGGAAGATCCGCTAGACCAAGATGCTATTGATACGTTAGAAAACTATGTTTTAGAATATGGAATTCGTGGACGCAAGCAATGGATGGATGAAAAACCGTGGATTTTTCAACGGTTTAGAGGTTTTGATCATACGGTTCAAACAGATGAAGAAAGAACGATGCAAAATAAGGTGAATCACTACCGGGAGCAAGTTGTCGAAGCCATTGCACCTTTTGACAGCATGATTCGTGAGGCAACAACAGTTCGTGAGAAGGCGACCGTACTATATACATGGCTAGAGCAGTTAGGGCTAGCGGAAAAATTAGAACAATTACAAATAGATTTGGATGAATCTGGTGAATTGGAACAAGCACGCGAGCAAGAACAAGTATGGAATGCCGTAATTCAATTGCTAGATGAAATGGTAGAAATGATCGGAACTGAGAATCTATCAACGCAGTTATTTCAACAAAGCTTAGAAACTGGTTTTGAAACATTAAAATTTGCTCATGTGCCACCAAGCTTAGATCATGTAGTTGTTGGTACGATTGATCGTTCCCGGGTTAGCAATGTAAAAGTTGCCTTATTACTCGGTGTGAATGAAGGATCTTGGCCAATGAAGCCGAAGATTGATGGTGTCCTTTCTGAAGAAGATCGGCTCCGTCTTCAGCAATCCGGGATAGAGCTTGCGGAAGGGGAAAAGCAACAGCTTGTAGATGATTGGTTTTATGTTTATCTAGCATGTACCGTTGCCCAAGAGCAACTTTGGATGAGCTACCCGCTTAGTGATTCAGAAGGAAAAGCGAAAATTCCTGCATCAATCATCAAACGCATAGCTGATTTATTTTCAAAGAAACGATCAGAACTCTTGTTACAAGATCCAGAAGAAATGATGGAGGCAGAACGTTTCGTAACGACACCAACAAAAACTTTAGGCGCTTTAACAGCACAACTTGCAAAATATCAACGAGCTTATCCAATTGATCCAATTTGGTGGAGTGTTTTTAATTGGTTTGTCATTCATGATCATGATCATGAAAATAAGAAAGCAAAAACAGTATTAGAGAGTTTGTTTTATCAAAATAAGCCGAGCAACCTCTCGGAACAAACAACGAGAAAACTATATCCAAAAGAGATTCAGGCGAGTGTTTCTCGGTTGGAAATGTATCATCGTTGTTCTTATCAGCATTTCGCACAATATAGTTTAGGGTTGAAGGAACGAAGTACGTATAAATTAGATGCGCCAGATATTGGACAGTTATTCCATGAAGCGTTGAAACAGATAACAGAGTGGATTCAAGTAGATCAACGCACGTTTCAAGATATTAATCAAGAAACTGCCAAGGAGTATGCGGCTCGAGCAATGCACCGTTTAGCTCCCGTTTTACAGCATCAAATATTGCATAGCTCCAATCGTTTTCAATATATGAAAAAAAAGCTAGAACAAATTATTGCCAGAGCTACTTATGTTCTTAGTGAGCAATCAAGAAAAAGTAACTTTGCTCCAATCGGGATGGAGCTAGGGTTTGGATTGCCAAATAGCGAGCTTGATCCCGTCAAACTTTCCTTGCCGAATGGTTATGATCTTATTTTACGAGGTCGTATTGATCGAGTGGATCAGGCGAAATTACAAGATCAACTGTATTTGAGAATTATTGATTACAAATCAAGTGCAAAAGGCTTGAACTTAGTGGAAGTATATTATGGGTTAGCACTACAAATGTTGACATACCTCGATGTACTTCTATCCAATTCAGAGAAATGGTTAGGTGTACAAGCTACGCCAGCTGGAGTGTTATATTTTCATGTGCACGATCCTATTTTATCGGAATCGCATGCTTTGCATCCTAACGAGATAGAAGAAAAATTATTTAAGAAATATAAGATGCAAGGATTGTTACTTAAAGATGAACAGGTTGTTCAAATGATGGATACAGACTTAGAAACTGGTATGAGTCCTGTTGTTCCCGCGGGATTGAAAAAAGATGGCTCATTTCGTAGTGGATCTCAAATTGCTACAAACGAAACATTTAGTCAATTACAAGAATATGTCCGAAGTGTTATTACAGAAGCGGGCGTGAACATAAGCGAAGGTGCTGTTACGTTAAATCCATTTCAAAAAGATCAACAAACAGCCTGTACTTTCTGTTCTTTCCGCTCTGTATGTCAATTCGATACGACACTACCAGAAAATAATTATCGTAGATTGCAAGAAATGAAAGATGATCAAGTTCTTGCAAAAATATTTGAACAGGAGGGGGAATAATGCCACAGTGGACAGACCAACAAACAGAAGCCATTTATACAAAAGGGAACAATACGCTAGTTGCGGCTGCAGCAGGTTCTGGGAAGACGGCTGTATTGGTAGAACGAATCATCCAAAAGGTATTAAATCAACAAGATCCAGTAGATATTGATGCATTACTCGTTGCAACATTTACCAATGCTGCAGCACAAGAAATGCGAAATCGAGTTGCTGCTGCATTGGAACGTGCATTAGAAGAAAACCCTGATTCCCTTCATTTGAAGAAACAATTAACGTTGTTACAACAAGCATCAATTTCCACTTTACACTCTTTTTGTATGGATTTAATTCGTCGTCATGCTTATCTGTTGGATATTGATCCCGGATTTCGGATTGCTGATGATATCGAGGCAGATTTATTGAGGCAAGAAGTGATGGAAGATTTATTTGAGACTTGGTATGGGAAAGATACAGAAGATCAAGAAAGATTTTTTTCTGTTGTCGATCGCTTCTCTAATGATCGTAGTGATCAGGATGTTGAGACATTAGTATTAAAATTGTATGATTTCGCCATGCAAAATCCATGGCCAGAAGCTTGGCTTGATCAAGTTGCAGAAAGGTATCAGATCGCTCCAGAAACGGATGAAGCATCGATTTCGTGGTTGTCGATCTTAAAAGATGATGTAAGAAGCCAATTGGAAGCAATCGAAAATGAACTGTCACAAGCGCTTCAACTAACGAAAGAAAGCGATGGTCCGTATCATTATGCTGAAGCATTGGATAGTGATTTTGAGATGCTTCAAGAAGCAAAAGCACAGCTTGCTTTTGGATGGGATTCGCTTCGGAATGTATTAATAACAGGGAAGTTTAAGGCTTTGTCTCGAAAAAAAATAGACTGTGATGAAAATAAAAAAGAAAAAGTAAAAGCAATTCGCAACAAAGTGAAGAAACGTTGGAATAGTCTTGCAGAACAATGGTTTGCTAGGGAATTATCTTCGTATCTTTCTGATATTCATGCACTTTACCCTACCATTAAACAACTTGTTTTGATTGTGAAGGAGTTCAAGCAAAAGTATAGCCAACTGAAGAAGGAAAAAGCATTAGTTGATTTTGCTGATTTAGAGCATTATGTACTCGCCATTTTACTAGCCGATGATGCTACAGCAGACAACATCAAGCCATCCCCCGTTGCTGAAGCGTTAAAAGAGAAGTATGCAGAAGTATTAATGGATGAATATCAAGATACGAATTTAGTTCAGGAAACCATCCTATCTTTGGTGACAAAAGATCAACCAGGTAATTTATTTATGGTTGGGGATGTAAAACAGAGTATTTATCGGTTTAGACATGCTGAGCCCTCTCTTTTTATTGAAAAATACAAAAAATTTCACAAGGATCCTATATTAGGCCATAGAATTGATTTGGCGCGGAATTTTCGCAGTCGAAAAGAAGTGTTACAAGCAACCAATTTTATTTTTCGACAACTATTGGATGAATCCGTTGGAGAGCTTGTCTATGATGAAGCTGCCGAATTGGTTTACGGAAATGTGACATATGATCAAGTGAAAAAGCTAGATGCAGAAGCAGAATTAGTGATTATTGATCGATCAGATCAAGCAGAAGAAACAGATGAAGAACCAGATAATGAAGAGACACAAGCAGATCTTGCCAAGGCACAAATTGAAGCGCGTGCCTATGCAAAACGAATCAAATATTGGATTGGAAATGACCAAGCAGAAGCTACTCAAATCATGGATAAGGAAACAGGGATGAATCGACCTGTACAATATCGAGACATTGTTATTTTACTCCGTTCGATGACGTGGGCACCAACGATTATGGAGGAATTGAAACAACAAGGTATTCCTGTCTATGCAGAGCTAGCCACAGGATATCTAGAAGCCATTGAGATTAAAGTCATGATCAGTTTACTTAAAGTAATTGATAATCCAAAGCAGGATATTCCATTAGCAAGTGTATTGCGCTCACCAATTGTCGGGTTAGATGAAGAAGATTTGGCGCAAATCCGCTTAACGAATAAACGAACGAGTTACTATCAAGCATTACAAACGTTTGAAATAGAAACAACGGACAAGAAAAAACAGGCAAGGGTGAGTAAGTTTTTACGACAATTACAGAATTGGCGAAAAAAAGCTCGTCAAGGAGGATTGGCAGAACTTATTTGGCAAATCTATCGTGAAACAGGATATTATGATTTTGTTGGAGGAATTCCAGGCGGTAGACAACGACAAGCTAATCTACGAGCTTTATATGATCGTGCTCGTGGTTATGAAGAAACATCTTTTCGTGGGTTATTTCGTTTCCTGCGTATGATTGAACGAATGGAAGAGCGCGGAGAAGATCTAGGTGCAGCGAGAGCACTAGGAGAACAAGAAGATGTCGTTCGTATTATGACGATTCATAAAAGTAAAGGTCTTGAATTTCCGATTGTTATTCTAGGGGCATTGGATAAACAATTTAATCAACAAGACTTACGTCAACGTTATCTACTTCATAAAGACTTAGGTTTTGGTAGTAAATATGTTGATCCGAATAATCGAATCATGTACCCAACTTTATTTTATCATGCATTGAAACAGCAAATGCAAAGAGAGATGTGGGCTGAAGAAATGCGTGTGTTATACGTAGCATTAACACGGGCGAAAGAAAAGTTGGTCATGATTGGAACAGTATCTTCGTTTGAGAAAAAACAAGCAAAGTGGCAAGAGATTCTTGATCATCAAGATTGGGTTTTACCAGCGCAATACCGACTAGATATGAATACATATCTAGATTGGATCGGGGCGAGTGTCATACGCCATTCATCTGGAGTTTCTTTACGAACAGAAGAGCTTTCCACAATTTTGACTGATATACATGACGACCCATCCAAATGGTCGATAAAACTAGAACATGCACAAATGTATCAAAATGTTGAACAAACAGACGAAGATATGAAAATAGATATTGGGGAGAAAATAAGAGATTGGCAAGTGATTCAAGAGACGGATGGGCACTTCGATCGGTTGGTTAACGAACGTTTAACTTTCACCTATGCTCATCAACAAGCGGCCAATGCTCGCGCCAAACAAACGGTCACAGAATTAAAAAGGCAATTAGCTGAAAAGGATGCCTATAGTGATGATCGACTAGTCCAGACCTTTCATGCCCCGATCGTAAAACGGCCAAACTTCATGCAAAAGGAAAAAAGATTAAGTGCGGCTGAAATCGGAACAGCCATGCATACCGTAATGCAGCATCTTCCTTTAACTAAGGCATGGAAAACACCTGCATTACAGGAGTATGTGCAAAGTCTTGTAACGAGAGAAATTCTTACCCAAGAACAGGCAGATCATATTCATAATGATTCGATTGAACAATTTTTCCAAACGGATGTTGGACGTTATCTACTTGAAGTAGAAGATGTGGAACGAGAAGTCCCGTTTAGCTTAACGGTTCCCGCCAATACGGTTTATCCTGATTGGGAAACAAGTGAGCAGGAAAAAGTCTTTATTCAAGGGGTAATTGACTTATTAGTGCCCTATGAGGATGGATGGATTCTAATTGATTATAAAACAGATCGCGTTCCAGCTGCGGCCAATCAAGAACAAATCCATAAGCTTCGCGAACGCTATCAGGTTCAGCTCAATCTATATGCAAAAGCTATCGAAGAAATTTGGCGACAACCTGTCAAAGGGAAGTATTTGTATTTCTTTGATCATTCTCTTTTGATTAACGTAAAATAAAATAAAGAAGGCTAAACACTTGAAAAGTTTAGCCTTCTTTTTACATTATGCTTCAACCGCAACGACAATACGATTCTTATACTATAAGCAATTAAACATATTACCGCTTATACTTGAAAACCAGTTAAGATATGATTTACGACAGTTTCGACATCGGCACCTTCAATTGATTCTCTCGGAATAAAATGTTTCACAGTGTTATTTTCTAAAATAGCGATGGATGGCGAAGATGGCGCAATGTCAACAAAATATTCACGCATTTTTTCCGTTGCTTCTTTATCTTGTCCTGCAAATACAGTTACTAAATGATCAGGCTTTACTTCATTTAATGCATGAATAACAGCTGGACGAGCTAAACCACCAGCACAGCCACAGACAGAATTCACTAGCACAATTGTTGTGCCTTTTGCTTCAGACATAAATGCTTCCACTTCTTCAGCAGTAGTCAACTCCAAAAATCCCTTTTCTGTTAATTCTGTTCGCATTGGTTGTGAGACTTCTCTCATATATGCTTGATATGCATCCATTCCTATCGACTCCTTATTATAAATTCATGAAATGATCTATCCTTGATAAGTAGATCAAGCTATATCATGATAACATTCTAACACAGGTAATAACAAACTTAACAAACTTTTTTTGCTAAAAACAAAAAACTATTGACAAGTTTTCTTCAAGTGATAAAATAATCAATATCTAATTGATAATGAATATCATTATCATAAATTTAATGTTAAAGGATTTTTTTATGAAAATAAGATACTTAATTGGTATGCTCTTTGTTCTATCTGTTATTTCATTATTTATCGGTGTTGTTCCTCTCGAACCAAGTGAGATATTTCACTTAACCGAGCGACAACTGCAAATCATTATGATCAGTCGAATCCCTCGGTTAATTAGTATAATTATCGCTGGAGTAGGATTGAGTATTAGTGGTCTTATTATGCAGCAACTGAGCCGAAATAAGTTTGTATCGCCAACCACAGCTGGAACAATGGATTCTGCTCGATTCGGAATCTTGGTAGCTCTCATGCTGTTTTCATCTGCAACACCAATACAGAGGATGCTGGTTGCTTTTGTTTTCGCCTTGTTAGGAACCTTTGTTTTTATGAAAATATTAGACAAGGTAAAATTTAAAGATCCAATCTTCATTCCATTAGTTGGTTTGATGTTTGGCAGTATTATTAATTCAATTACAACCTTTTTCGCTTATCAAAACGATTTAATTCAAAACATGTCTTCTTGGTTACAAGGAAATTTTGCATTAATTCTTCAAGGAAGATATGAATTGCTTTATATTAGTGTACCACTCGTTATTCTAGCTTACATATTTGCAGACCGTTTTACGATTGCTGGCATGGGAGAGGATTTTTCAACAAACCTAGGATTAAATTATAAAGTTGTTGTCAATATTGGTTTGATTATTGTGGCATTAATTAGTTCAGTTGTAATTTTAACCATTGGTATGATACCATTTCTCGGTTTGATTGTCCCAAACCTTGTTTCAATTTATCGAGGCGATCATTTGAAAAGCAGTCTACCACATACGGCAATGCTCGGCGCTATATTTTTGCTAGCTTGTGACATCTTAGGGAGAATCATTATTTTCCCTTATGAAATTGCGATAGGTGTCATGGTAGGTGTGATTGGTAGTTTTCTTTTCCTTTACCTTGTGATGAGGAGAGGTGCTTATGAATAATCGAAAAATTATTAGCCTATTGATTATTTTTGCGATTCTCCTTATTTCCGTTTATTTATTTGTAGGCATTCCAGGAAACTGGGGCTACATTTTACCGAGAAGAGCAACAAGAATCTTAGCTATTGTTATTACTGGGGCAGTCATTGCAGTTTCAACGATTGTTTTTCAAACGATTACGAATAATCGAATTTTAACACCTAGTTTAATAGGATTAGACTCTTTATATTTGTTGATTCAAACATTTATCATTTTCTTCTATGGATCAACAAGCTTATCCGCAACAGATCAAAATATAAATTTCTTTATTTCGGTAGGATTGATGATTGGATTTGCTTTGGTGCTATTTCATATTTTGTTTCGAAAAGGACATAATGTTTATTTTCTTCTATTAATTGGACTTATATTCGGAACGTTTTTTCAAAGCTTATCCTCTTTTATGCAAGTACTGATTGATCCAAATGAGTTTATGATTGTTCAAAACCGTATGTTTGCCAGCTTTAATAACGTCAATACAGACATTTTATATTTGGCTGTCACGATCTTAGTGATCACATTGGTATATTTTTCTAAGTTTTTTAAATACTTAGATGTACTGTCGTTAGGAAAAGAACACGCAATTAATTTAGGTGTTGATTATGAGTACTTGGTTAGACGATTAATGGTTATTGTAGCCATTTTGATATCTGTTTCAACCGCATTAGTAGGTCCAATTATGTTCTTAGGAATATTGGTTGCAAATGTAGCGTATGAGCTATTTAAAACATACCGACATTCAACATTGTTAACCGGTGGGATCGTTGTCAGCGTCATCGCCTTAGTTGGCGGGCAACTCGTCGTTGATCGCATTTTTACATTTGAAACGGCGTTAAGTGTCATCATCAATTTAATTGGTGGTATTTACTTTTTATACTTAATTTTAAAGGAGAATAGAACATGGTAAAGATCAAAGAAATAGCAAAAAAGTATGGCGAAACGATGGTTGTTGATCATGTTTCTATGGATATTCCGAAAGGTAAAATTACATCTTTTATTGGCCCGAATGGAGCAGGTAAGAGCACTTTATTATCGATTATAAGTCGTTTAATTGCAAAAGATCATGGTGAGGTTCTCATTGATGATCAGGAGGTTAGCCAAACGAAAAATAAAGAGTTGGCAAAAAAACTTTCCATTTTAAAACAATCAAATCATATTAATGTTCGCTTGACTGTACGTCAATTGGTTAGTTTCGGTCGCTTTCCTTATTCTCAAGGACGCTTAACGGAATTAGATGAAAAGATGATTGATAGCGCCTTGGCATACATGGAATTGAAAGATATGGCAAATAAGTTTCTCGATCAATTAAGTGGGGGACAAAAACAACGCGCTCACATTGCGATGGTTATCGCACAAGATACTGATTATATTTTATTAGATGAACCATTGAATAATCTCGATATGAAACATTCTGTTCAAATTATGAAGGTGTTACGAAGGTTGGTTGATGAATTAGGGAAAACTGTTGTGATTGTACTGCATGACGTCAACTTTGCTTCTGTCTATTCAGATTTTATTGTTGCACTAAAAGATGGAAAAATCGTTAAAAAGGGAGCAACAAAAGAAATCATTAATAATGGTGTCCTAAAAGAAGTTTACGATATGGATATCCAAATACAGGATATTGATCAATGCCGTATTTGTTTATATTTTTCTTGAAACAAATGACTAATGGTTTAAACAAGATAATAACTGTTTCTTTATCAATAATCCTCTAATGCTACTGGGCCCAATTAATAAGTAGTAAAGGGGAAACAGGATAAACGAGCATTACTATCTATTTAAATAAAAATATATTACAAAGGGGAACTATAGATGAAGAAGTTAATATTATTGTTGTTATTATTCGCTGTAGCAATATTTACAGTTGCTTGTGGAGCAGACGATACAGAGGAAACGACTGGTACACAAGATGCCACTGAGAATCAACAAGAAGCTCAGAACAATCAAGACGAAGAGGTAGCTACAGAAGTTGTCGTAGAGCACGAATTAGGAACAACTACTGTACCGGTTAATCCAGAAAAAGTGGTTGTATTTGACTTTGGAACTTTAGATACATTAGATTACTTGGGTGTTGACGTTGCCGCTTTACCAAAAGGAAATATTCCTGAGTACTTAACTCAATTCGATACAGATGCATATGAAAATGCGGGTACATTATTTGAACCTGATTTTGAAACATTAGCGCATATTGATCCTGACTTGATCATTATTTCTGGAAGAACGCAAGAAGCTTATGAAGAGTTAAGTAACTTAGCACCAACTATATTTATGGGGGTGGACACAGCTAGATATATAGAATCATTTGAAGCGAATATAACACTACTTGGAGAAATATTCACTAAACAAACCGAGGTTGAAGATGCATTAGGTGAAATTACAGAAAGTGTCGCTAGTTTACAAGCGCTTGTTTCTGAGGATGAACCTGGCTTAATTATTTTGACGAATGACGGGTCACTAAGTGCTTTTGGTCCAGGCTCACGATTTGGGATTATTCATGATGAGTTTGGTATTTCACCAGTTGATGAGGGGATTGAATCTGCTACACATGGTCAAAGCATAAGTTTTGAATATGTAACAGAAATGAATCCGCATTATCTGTTTGTTATGGATCGAAATGCTGTAACAGGTGGCGAACACACCGCTTCTTCTACGCTAGATAATGATTTAATTAATCAAACAATTGCAGCAGAAGAAGACCAGATTGTGTATTTAACACCGGATTATTGGTATCTTTCAAGTGGTGGGATCGTTTCTGTAACAGAGATGATTCATGAAATAGCTGCTGCTTTACAATAATAAAAAAATTGGTTTTTAAATAGTAGTTTCATTAACTACCGTTTGTTTTAATTTCACATATAGAATAGAAGAGAAAATGTACAGATCACATGTGATCCTGTGCATTTTTTTCTTCTATTCTTAACTTATGTGGATATGAGTCTGTCAGTTTAGTAGTTTATCAAGGTGAATAAGTAAGGCTATAGTAATTAGATTTCATAAATAGTTAAATTATTCTTTATAAAAAATAGTCAAAAATGCTTAATTATTCGTAGAAAGATGTCGAAAATAGAAGTAGCACATTCATAACTAGAAAAATATTATAGGGGTTTAAGTTCCACATAGAATGTGACAACGAGATCCGAGTGCTTGAATTTGGGAGGAGAATTAATTTGACAGCAGTAGATAAAAACAACATCAATGAAATAATTAAAGGGGTCTACAATGGTACAATGCAAACGGTAAAAAAAATTATACCGTTTGAACCGGCATTTGGTTCACCGGAACTTATTGCTCCACCACTGACAATCAACTTTGGGGTAATGATTGGCTTCACTGGAGACTTAAAAGGGGAACTTGTATTACAATCTGATGAGAAGTTTTTCAATGAAATTGGAGAAGCAATGTTTGGAATGCCTTTATCAGAAGAAATGTTAGATTCGTTTGCAGGAGAATTAGGTAATATGATCGCAGGTAGCTTGTCTACATATTTAGCAGAAATAGAAATACAAACAGACATCACACATCCAACTGTACTTAAAGGAAATGCGAAATTATCTGGATTTAAACGTGCATTATTAGTGAAAATTAACTATGGTGAAACTAAATTGTTAGAAGTACATTTACTTTTAAATCAATAAGTCAAATTCGATCGAACTATTTAGAAAAAAGTAAATTTGTAGTTATTGATGTTTTTTCAGACAGACTCTTTTAGTCTATGTCGATTATAGTAGAAACATGGTATGATAAAGAAAGAAAAGATGGATAACTATTTTAGTAAAAAGGAGATTGCATATGAGTACTGATAAGTATATTATCTTCCGATTGAATCAACAAGAATATGGTGCTAGTATTAAACAAATTATTTCGATTGAGAGGTTGCAAGAAGTTGTTTCCCTTCCACATGTTTCTGATTTCATTGAAGGTATTACCAAATTACGTGGTGAAGTCATCCCTGTGATTGACCTGAAAACACGGATGCACTTGCCACAAGCAGAAAAAACGGAACAATCTAGAATGCTTGTATCATTAGTAGACGACCTTCAAGTAGGATTTATTGTTGACGCAGCTTCAGATGTTATTGACATTGATTCAGAAATCATTGAGCCTGCACCAACAACAATAAAAGGAGTAAATGCAAACTTCTTAAATGGTGTGGCAAAGTTAGAAGATCGGCTTTTGCTTTTATTAGATCTTTCTTATGTTCTAAATTATGAAGAAATTAATGAAGTAAAGCAGGTAGTAGAAGAAAAATAAATAAAAAGAAATGTAGTAGGGGGAAAAAGAATGGCTCGCGTTTTAGTAACAGATGATGCAGCATTTATGCGCATGCAATTAAAAAATATCTTTGAATCTTTAGGGCATGAAGTAGTAGGGGAAGCAGAAAATGGTCAAGTAGCAATTGAGTTGTACAATGAATTGAAACCAGAATTGGTGACAATGGATATAACAATGCCTGAAATGAATGGTGTAGAAGCAGTAAAAGAAATCAAAAAAAATGATCCTAATGCAACGATTGTGATGTGTTCTGCAATGGGGCAACAACAAATGGTATTAGAAGCGATTCAGGCTGGAGCGAAAGATTTCATTGTAAAACCTTTCGATCAAGACCGGATTAAGCAAGCGGTTGACAAAATTTTTTAATAAAAAACGCAAAAGAATATAAATACCTTCTTTTGCGTTTTTAAATAAGAAAGATTGAGAAAAGGAGCAAATGAAATGAAATTCAAGTCACGTATTTTTCTCGGAGTAATTGTGATTATAGTTCTACATACGATTGTATTTGGTTATAGTTTAGCTACACTGGCAACACCTGGTGATTTGCCGATATTTGCTATTGTTGGATTTGCTCTAGTTGTACTAATTAGTTTGTTGATTGGTTATTTGATAGCAAAAAGAAATGCGAAAAATGTTACTCTTATCGCTGATCGAATTGCAAGCCTTACAAATGATCCGATAATTGCCTCTTCGGATGACAACGTAAAATCAAATAATGTAGACGCAATCTATACATTGCTTGACCAAACAGAAGATAGATTTCACGAAATGGAGAAATTCATTTCCACATTTACCAATCATATGAATAGACAAACAAATGTATTAAAAGAAAATGTTGATGGTCTAGCAGAAAATAGTTCGCATATTACGAATACGATGCAAGAAATATCAAGTGGCGCAGAAGAACAAGCAAATTCAGCAGCATCATTAACGGAGACGATGCAACAATTTACCAATACGATCATGACTGTTGCCATGAATGGAGAAAACATAAAAGAAGACTCAAAATCGATGTTATCGATAACAGACGAAGGCAGCAAATTAATGAATCAATCGATTGAGAAAATGACCATTATCGATGATACCATTAAGCAATCTTTGGACAAAGTAAAAGGGTTAGATGATATGACTCTGAAAATCACTCAACTAGTCGTGGTTATACAAGAAGTTGCCGAACAAACAAACCTTCTTGCACTTAATGCTGCAATTGAAGCTGCTCGTGCGGGAGAACACGGTAAAGGATTTGCTGTCGTTGCTGATGAAGTAAGAAAACTTGCTGAACAAGTAAGTCTTTCTATTAATGATATTACAACGACAACGAATGGTATTCAGGAAGAATCCAAATCCGCTGTAGAAGTATTGGAAAAAGGATATCAAGCGGTAAACGAAGGTTCCGAACAGATTCAAACAACAGGAACGACATTGAATAAAGTAACGGATATTATTAACAATATGAGCGATGAAATTCAAGGTATTTCCTCATCTTTATATGATGTTTTGGACAATACGAAATCAATCAATGACACGATTACAAATGTTGCAAGTGTTTCTGAAGAATCAGCAGCAGGTATTGCTGAAGCAGAATCAGCATCGGAACGACTAACTAGTGCTATTAACAAAATACGTCAAGGTCAAGATGATTTTGAGCAAGAAATTGCAAAATTGTTTATGTAAATATTTGTTCTGTTAAAAAAACTCCAAACGAGAAACTCTCGTTGGAGTTTTTTGATTTATATGAATAGAGAGAAGTGTGACTTGAAATTGATAGCACGATTAGATAAAACGGGAAAATTACCCGCTTCTTTAAAAAAAATAAGAAGCTATATTTTGTACGGGGCTGATGGTGACAAGCCAACACTTGTCATGTCACGCAATAGCGTGACACTTTCCCATAAGTAAAACGCCAGATGACCATGAATGGTTATCTGGCGTTTTACTTATGGGAAAGCAACCATCAGACCCTACTGTTATACTAGAAAATCTGTTGTATCTATTTAAAGATAAAACAGCTAAAAATATCGCCATAAAGCTAATTTTTTAAATTCTCTTATTTTGTAACAAACAGCTTTTTGTTCATTTAAAAATGTAGAGACTTCACGAACTTTTTTAATCTGTATTTTTTGCGAATTTTTCGAAGAAAGCATAAAATAACAAGTAGAACAGTGGAGGTGTTGGAATGGATTTGTTTCAAATGTACGTGAATAATGAAAAACAGAAAGCCCTTGTAGAAAAAACAGCAAAGTTAGCCGAAAAGGTGCAAAAAAGGGTTGGCATGGCAGAAGAAACAGCAAGTCTACCAAGAGAGAACATAGAAGATTTACGAAAGGAAAAATACTTTTCCCTAACGTTAGCTGAATCCTATGGTGGTAAAGCCTTATCATTATACGATTTTTTGTTAGTGCAAGAACGATTAGCAGCTGGTGATGGTGCAACCGCATTATCGGTAGGGTGGCATTTGGGAATTATAAAAGAGTTAAGTGAAGATCACTTATGGAATCACGATGTTTTTGATTGGTTTGCAAAGCAAGTTGCTTCAGATCAAGTCCTAGTTAATCGAATTGCATCAGAAGCAGCGACTGGGAGTCCGACTCGTGGAGGTATTCCAGAAACAAAAGCAGTACGCGATGGAGATGATTATCTTTTAACTGGTAGGAAGACATTTGCAACAATGGCAAGCGTCCTTGATTATTACATTATTTCTGCATATATAGAAGATAAAGAAACAGTTGGCTCTTTTTTAGTATCAAGTAACTCACCAGGAGTTCGTGTAGAGAAAACCTGGGATACTCTAGGAATGCGGGGAACAGGAAGTGACGATGTTATTTTTGACGAAGTACGTGTTGATCAAAATTTATTAGTAGAATTAAGTACCGGTCAAACGGCAAGGAAATCTGCAAAAGGTTGGTTGCTACATATCCCGGCATGTTATTTAGGGATAGCAATTGCTGCACGAAACGATGCGATTACTTTCGCGAAAAACTTTCAACCCAACAGTTTACATACACCGATCGCAGAAGTAGCCCACATTCAACAGAAGATTGGGGAGATGGATTTAAAATTGATGCAAGCAAGAAGTTTCATGTATCAAGTAGCAACGAAATGGGATGAAGAGCCTGAAAAAAGAGAACAATTGGGTGCAGAATTGGCTGCAGTTAAAACGATTGCTACCAATACCGCAAATGAGGTCGTAGACTTAGCAATGCGTATTGTTGGAGGTAGAGGCTTATCAAAAGAATATCGTTTTGAACAATACTATCGAGATGTTCGAGCTGGCTTACACAACCCACCAATGGATGATATGGTAATTCAATTACTAGCAAAAAGAGCTTTAGCTGAAGATTAATCTAGGATCGATGCATATTTAGGGCTTCTCTGCTCATACGTTAAGGCATGAGGAGTGAGGATTTATGGAACGAATTGTTCGACCGCAACAAGACTATAATTTTGATCAACTCGAGCATGATATCTGTGTTTTAGAAGAGCGTTATCCAGAATGGTTAACTGTTGAGATTATCGGTTATTCTGTACAAAATAAACCAATTTATGCGGTACGCTTGGGACATGGAGATAAAAAAATATTATTTAATGGTGCGCATCATGCACGTGAGTGGTTAACAAGTGTACTGTTGATGGATATGATTGAAACTTACTGTGATGTAGGAAGTAGTAGAAGCGTATTTGATGCTCAAGAACTGCAAAATTTGTGTGCTGAAGTTTCTATCTGGTTTATTCCAATGGTGAATCCAGATGGCGTAACTATTGTGCAAGCCGGTCCAGATACTTTTAAAAACAAGGATGAATTGATTCGTTGGAATGATGGGCAGCTAGATTTTCAAGCATGGAAAGCGAATAGTCGAGGTGTTGATCTAAATAGACAATATCCAATCGATTGGGAATGGATTCAGGAAAATCCAATGCAACCAGCTCCTAGTAACTATAAAGGGATAAATCCATTATCTGAACCAGAAGCGAGAGCGGTTTACCATTTTGTTCTCTTGCAACAAGTGGAGTTAGCAGTGGCTTACCATTCCTCTGGTGAGGAGATTTTTTGGAAATATAAAAGTTCAGGAAACCTCGCAATGGAGGCTCAATACTTGGCTCAATTAATCAGTGAGAAAACAGGGTATGATTTGATTGATCCAGGAGAAAATCCTAGTGGTGGCGGTTTTACTGATTGGTTCTTAATGGTGATAAAAAAGCCTAGCTTTACGATTGAAATTGCCCCATACATTGGACCAAAACCAGTCCCTTTACAATATTATGAGAAAATATGGGAAGAAAATAAAGAGGTGCCATATCTTCTAGCAAAAAAGCTAATAGAGAATAAAGATGAATGACCCCTTTCAAGCTTCGTAGATATTCATATACAAAGCTATGTATAAATTGGTATAATGTAAGTAATTATCAAGTGAGGGGGGAACTTATGTTTAATCATATTTTATTAGCTTCGGATGGTTCTGAATATTCAATACGTGCTAGTGAAAAAGCGGTTTGCCTTGCCGAGAATAATCCGAATGCAAAGATTACTATTGCCTATGTTGTAGATGGAGCTGCCTCATCCTCAGATTCGCATCAATGGAATGCCCTTGATTTGAATGAAAGTCGGAAACAGAAACTACTGATAACAGAACGGAAATTGCAACAAGCACATGTCTCCTATGAAGTAAAAATACTACATGGGGATCCTGCACTAACTCTTGTAGAATTTGCTGCCGAAAATGATTTCGAAGTTTTAGTAATTGGAAGTAGAGGCTTAAATACATTACAAGAGATGGTACTAGGAAGCGTTAGTCATAAAGTTGCTAAATTAGCACCTTGCCCAGTCCTGATCGTAAAATAATAAGTATATGTATAAAGATTGCTAAACGAAAACGACAGATGACCATTGATGGTCATCTGTCGTTTTACTTATTGGAATGCAATCATCAGACCCAACTGTTATGCACCTTAAAAATATCGCTATAAAGTAAATTTTTTAAACTTCTTATCTTGTAACAAAAGAACGCTAGCACCCCGAATGGTTCAAAGGCCTTTAGGTCATCCTTTAGGACTAACAATTAGCGGGGGAATAACTAAAACCCCCACTGATTGAAGTTTCACTTTATTAAATGATTAACTTATACATGCTGGACAACGACCATAAATCTCAAATTTGTGATCATCAATCATAAAATGTTTTAATTCATCACTAAGATCTTCCATTGGACAAGATTGAATCTCTTTCGTAACACCACAAACCTTACAAATAAAATGATGATGATGATGGTGCATGCATCGCATTTGGTAATGTTTTTCTCCAGCTAATTCTGTTGATTCTAGAATACCAAGCTGATCGAATAAATGTAAATTACGATAAATAGTATCGAAACTAATCCCCTCAAAACTAGGTTCCATATGTGTTAGTAAATCTTTTGCCGTACGATATCGATCTTCGTTAGCAAAATAGTTCAAAATAACCTCGCGTTTGTCCGTATATTTATAACCAGCGTCTTTTAAAATCGCTAATGCTTCGCTTACGTTCATATGATCGCCTTCTTTCTCATGAAGTTTAGCCATACTTTCTTTGCCCCTGTTGTAAGTAATAATAGAAGAATAGACGTTAAGACAATGGTTCCACCAGGAGGGATTTCTAGGTGATAACCTGATACAAGACCTATGATAACAGATAACTCCCCGAAGATAATAGAGAAAATAATTGTTTGTTTAAATCCCTTCGCAATTCGAATGCTTGCAGCGACTGGTAAAGTCATTAGGGCGGATACTAGAAGAACACCAACAATTCGAATCGAAGCAGAAATAACAAGTGCTGTTAATACAATGAATAAGAAATGAATTCGTTTGGCGTGAATTCCAGATACAACTGCATGCTCTTCATCAAAGGAAAGCATAAATAGTTCTTTATAGAAGATGACCAGCACTAGAACAACAATAATACTAATGATAAGGATGGTCCAAAGATCACTTCTACCTACTGCTGATACCGAACCAAATAGATAATTATATAAATCATTATTAAATCCATCTGCTAAAGAAATAAAAATTACACTTAGCCCTACACCACCAGATAGAATGATAGGGATCGCCAATTCTTGGTATGATTTATAAAGACTTCGTAACCGCTCAATTAATACAGCACCGATTACGGAAAAAGCCATCCCAGAATAAAATGGTGTGATGAATAATATTCCCCATCTTCGTTCAAGTAACATACCAAAAGCTATTCCACCAAGTGTAACATGAGATAGTGCATCAGCGATTAATGATAGTCGTCGAACAACAACAAATGTACCTAATAATGGCGCAATGAAACCAATTAATAATCCCGTATAAAAGGTATTTTGTAAAAATTCATAAGTAAAAAAATGTGTAAACATGTAAAAACCTCTTCCTTAATGCTGATGTGTCACAACGCTTAAATCATGACCATAAAACCTTGATAATTCCTCTTCTGATAAACTAGCAAATGCTGCAGTATTGCCGTGAAAATGAAGTGTTTTATTTAAACAAGCCACTCCGTTCGCATGCCTTGTCATAGTTCCGATATCATGAGATACAAGAAGTAGTGATATATTATTTTCTTCATTTAATTTTTTTAACAGTCCATAAAATTTTTCAACATTCTCGGTATCAATTCCTACAGTAGGTTCATCTAGAATGAGAAAAACGGGGTCACTAACCAGTGCTCTTGCGATAAAAATGCGTTGCTGTTGTCCACCTGATAAATCACCAATATTTTGATTTAAATAGCTAGACATGCCAACCATTTCAACCGCTTCTTCTACCTTTTGTTTTTGCTTTCGGCTAAAAAACTTAAAATAACCGACGTTAGCAGTCATACCAGTAGAAACTACTTCCTTTACTGTAGCCGGAAACCCTCGGTTAAATGCATTTGCTTTTTGTGATACAAAACCTATTTTGTTCCATTCTTTAAAATGCTGAATGTCCTTTCCAAACAGTTGAATAGAACCTTGTTGTGGCCGAGCTAAACCAAGCAACAACTTAATTAATGTTGTCTTTCCACCACCATTTGGCCCAACCAACCCAAGAAATGCGCCGTTCGGAATTTCCAAATTGATATCTTTTAAAGCATACTTGTTTTCATAGGCATAACTAATATTTTTCATAGAAACGATTGACGTGGACATGAGAAATCTCCAATCTATTTTACCTGCTTAATTAGATCAAATTCATTCTTTTATCTAATTAACAATATTTTAATACCGTAATTGTATCGTAAGCACGTAGTTTTGTAAATAAGAATAGTTCCGTTTTGATTGAGGGGGGGAGGTTTTGAAATTAATAAGAAGACCAGAATGCTTGTGTATTGTAATGATATTTTTTCAACGTGATTTTGGTTTAGGGGTAAAACATGAATGAAGACGCCTCATCAAATAAATAGGAGAGGTGTATACAGTTAAGGATCTATATAAGTTTTTTTACCAAAAAAAAGAGGGAAATGTGTGTCTTTTTAAAAAAAGATTGAAAAATTTAGTCAATAATGAAAAACACCAACACGATTATTTGTTGGTGTTTAAAAAATTTAATGAACAGGGAATTGATCCATATAACCGCTAAATTGCTGTGCTGCTTGTTGTATTTGTTGAGCATCTGCTTTGTCTAAGCTATACCAACCATTTTTGAACATTAAATTATATAAGTTACGTTGAGCATTTTGTGATTCTGTGAAAATATTTAATAAATCTTGATATAGCGCTTGATTACTTGCTTCATTTAATGCGGTGCTATAGGATTCGGTTAAGTACTTTTCTGTTGATAACATATCATTGATAAAATCCCGATCATTCATTTCCGGTGTTTTGTTTAATTGTGTTTCTGGATTTTGAACCTTTTGTTGTTGTGTCATCGTGTGTGCTCCTTTCTGTTAATGAACTTGAGAGTTGCTGTGCTGTTTTGTATATTGTAACAAGGTTTGGTAGTGCTTTTCGTGCATTTTACTTACATTATCTAATGCGGTTTGAATCTCTGGAATGGTGCACTTTTGTGAAAAACAGTGAGCTTTTTTTAATGCCCCTAAATTCCATGACATCATGTCGGTTAAATACAATAAATCTTTTGAACTGATCATGTTCGGTGGTTGTGTCATTATTTGTCCTGTTTGATTTTGATTCATGTTTTGCATTTGTTGTTGTTGCATGTTGAGGACCTCCTTTAATATGGTTATAATAGTAATGTATCCATTGTACTTTTATTTATGCGATACCTTATCTTGAAATAATCTGCCTTAAGATTTCTCTTTCAAAACGGACACTGGCATTCGAAAGCTAAAAGGAGATTAGGTCATTCTTGAAACCTTTGTGCTTAGTGGTATACTGTCCAAAAAACGCTATTGATTGATGGAACAGTTTTTAGATAGTGGTGCATATTAATAGTGCCAAAACAATAAATTCTATATACTAAAATTGACCGTGACTCGACAAATAAATAGTTAAAGGAAGATGAATTATGACAATCACTTTTTATTGTTATCCTAAATGTGGTACTTGCCGTAAAGCAAAAGCATGGTTAGATTCTAACGAGATTGAATATAAGGACGTTCATATTGTGGATGAAACACCAACTGAAGCACAATTACGTGAGTATATTGAAGCTAGTGGCTTACCGATTAAGAAATTTTTTAATACAAGCGGGAAAAAATATCGAGAGTTAGGATTGAAAGATGAATTACCAAAACTTTCGGATGAGGAAAAAATACGTTTACTTGCATCGGATGGTATGTTAGTTAAACGACCAATTACAACCGATGGTAAACAAGTAACACTTGGTTTTAAAGAAGACGAATTTGAGCATACATGGAAATAATGAACATAGTAGAGGAGGAGACAGATGACACTACCAAATGATTTGCAAACTTCAGCAGAACATGTTTGGGTAAAAATTGAAGGTAATCGAGCAAAAATAGGGATAACTAGTCCAGCACAAGATGAACTTGGGGATATTGTTTTTGTTGAATTGCCTGAAGTGGGTGATAAGGTCGAAGTAGATGAACCTTTCGGAAGTGTTGAGTCTGTGAAAACTGTTTCCGAATTATCTGCACCTATAACGGGAATAGTCGTTGAAGTGAATGAACAGTTAGATCATAGTCCCGAGTTGATTAATCAATCTCCATATGATAGTGGCTGGATGCTGGTTGTTGAGCCAAGTAATCCTGATCAACTCGATAAATTAATGACACCAGAAGCATATCAGGCGTTTTTAGCAGCTAATTAATGAAAAGAAGCTGTACAAAAAAAGATAATACAATAACCGAACCTATAATGGAATAAATCTTTATTATGGTTCGGTTATTTGTATAGAAACCAAAATTCAGTTGTGGTGCTCCTTTTATCTATCCTAAGAGCAAGCAATCGTCCGTTAGACTCCCGCAGCAAAACACCAACCAAGAACATCTGGGTTGGTCTTTAGTACAAACAATCAGTGTGAGAAAACACGAATCCCCACACTGATTGAAGTTTCATTTTATATAGGTAGAAAACCGAATGGTGTTTACTTCAGTAAGTCGCCTAATGCTGTGGCAATTTCAATAAAAGAAACTTGAGCACCGAACTGACGATAGATATGTCCTGTTTGGTCTATTATTATCGTCGTTGGAACACCTTTACATTGATATTGATCGTATAATTTTCGCCCTTCGTCAACTAATGTTGGTTGAGATAAAAACTTTTCTGCATAACGAATTCCTTCCAAAGGGTCTCTTTCTCTAGCGGGAACATTAATCGTAAGCATTTTCACTTTTTTTTGATCAATCGATTGATAAAGTTGTTCTTTTTTCGGCAAATCGCTACTACAATCAGGACACCAAGAGGCCCAAAAAGTTAACATAATAACTGAACCTCTATCTTGATCAAGCCTATAAGAACCTGGCTTTGTTAAATAGTTTAAACAAAATGATGGTGCTTGCATATCTAATCTCCTTTCCCAAAAATGAATTTAATCCTTCGCTATTTTATCATTATTATTTTCTGAAAACACAAAACAATCAATATTTGGAGCATTTGGGATCATAATAGAGTATTATCTTTCAAATTTACATCTAAGGATATTCAGTTTATTAGGTATAAGCAAACAGGTTGTATGAACTTCATATCAAGTCATATCTCTTTTGGATCAAGTATTTACAAATGTTATACTTGAAAGTGCAAAAAAAAGAGAGGGAGATAATCTTACATGGTAACCAGTTTAGAAATTGCTCATACAACAGAAATGGAAAAGGCGATGCTACAAAATCACGGTGTCATCTTTGCAGAATACGAGGCAAAGTTAGACAAGCGCCTTCAAGTTGAGCAAGAGAGAGAAAAAAGTCATCAAGACAGTAAGCATATTGTAAATGAAATGCAACGCCAAGTACACAGATAGAGAAAAATAAACACAATTACTTGAGAAAAATTAAACAATTACAAAGCTAAATGAGAAAGCATGCCAGAACCCTCTGTATATTACATGACAGAGGGTTCTTCACTGTTTATCAGTTTTGTGATTAAATTATGGTAATTCCTCCCTATTAAGTGCAAGCACATTTTCTTTTTTGATTTGCTTGATAATCGCTTCATGTTTGTTAAAGATGGATATTTATAAATAAGCTAAGCTTATGTGAGTACTTTTAAAATGCATCATATAAGTAAAAATAGTTAAATGGCGCATAATGAATAGAAAGCGCTTGAAAAATACTTTATAAACAAAAAGGTATAAAAAATCAAGGTATTGCGTTTTAAAATCTTGATAATACATTCGAAATAGTATAAGATTGTAATGAGAATAAAGTGAGAATGAACGGATTATAGATCAATTCATTCTAAATAATATAAAAATGAGATTTTTTGGAGGTATGAATATGAGTGGATCAGTTTTAGAAATTAAGGATTTGCACGTGGAGATTGAGGGGAACGAAATATTAAAAGGGGTAAATTTAACAATTAAAGGTGGAGAGTTTCATGCAATTATGGGGCCGAACGGAACAGGAAAATCTACCTTAGCTTCTGCGATTATGGGGCATCCAAAATATGAGGTAACTCAAGGTAGTATCTTAATGGATGGAGAAGATGTGTTGGAAATGGAAGTTGATGAGCGTGCGAAAGCTGGTCTGTTTCTAGCTATGCAATATCCAAGCGAAATTAGCGGTGTTACAACTTCTGATTTTTTACGTTCGTCTATTAATGCACATCGAGAAGAAGGTGACGAAATTCCATTAATGAAATTTATTAAAGAGATGGATGCCGCAATGGATTATCTTGAGATGGATAAGAATATGGCACAACGATACTTAAATGAAGGGTTCTCAGGTGGTGAGAAAAAACGTAATGAAATTCTTCAATTAATGTTACTACAACCTGCAATTGGTATACTAGATGAAATTGATTCTGGATTAGATATTGATGCATTGAAGGTTGTTTCTAAAGGAATAAATAAATTACGTAGTGAATCATTTGGATGTTTAATTATTACGCACTACCAGCGTTTATTGAATTACATTACTCCTGATTATGTTCATGTCATGATGCAAGGACGTGTGGTGAAATCAGGTGGTCCGGAACTTGTTGAACGTTTGGAAAGCGAAGGATATGATTGGATTAAACAAGAACTAGGTATTGAGGACGTAACTGTAGGTAAATAACGCCTAAACGGTAAGGAGGGATAGCATGGCCATTGAAACGAAAGAGACATACGGAAAAGAATATATAGAAACTTTTTCTCAACAGAAAAGTGAACCAAATTGGATGAGAAAGTTTCGATTGGAAGCTTTTGATCGATCAGAAAGTTTAGCAATGCCCAAACCAGATAAAACAAACATTACGAAGTGGAATTTCACAAATTTTAAACACCAGTCAGAAGCAGAAGAATCAGCAATTGAATCGCTTGATCAGCTTCCTTCAGATATCAAAGTATTTGTGGATACGGAAAAAGAAGACCAAAATTTTGTACTATTAAGAAATCAAGTTGCTGTTTATGAAACCCTTGATCCAACATTAGTTGAACAAGGAGTTATCTTCACAGATATTTTTACAGCATTGGAGAAATATCCGGAACTTGTACAACGTTATTATATGAAGGAAGCTGTAGCGATTGATGAACACAAGATGACAGCTCTACATGCAGCATTAGTGAATGGTGGAGTTTTTGTTTATGTTCCAAAAAATGTCGTGATTGATAAGCCGTTACAAGCTATCTTTTGGCAAGAAGATCAAGAACTCGCTTTATTTAATCACGTTATTCTCGTAGCAGAAGAAAATAGTTCAGTAACATACGTAGAGAACTACCTCTCTCAAAATAACGAGCAAGAAACGGTAGCTAATATTGTTGCAGAGGTAATTGCACATGATAATGCATCGATTTCTTTCGGGTCTGTTGATCATTTTGCTCGTGGTACAACGGTTTATATGAACCGTCGTGGTGTAGCGTATCGTGATGCAACCATTGAATGGGCATTAGGCCAAATGAATGATGGCAATACCGTTTCAGAAAATGTTACCCACTTAATTGGTGATCATTCTGTTTCTTATGCAAAAGCAGTTTCTGTTGGACGTGGTGACCAAACACAGAATTTTACAGCGAAAATCGTCAATCACGGAAAGCACTCCAATGGGATTATTTTGCAGCATGGTGTAATGAAGGATAGCTCATCGGCAATTTTTAACGGTATCGGAAAAATTGAACATGGTGGTACAAAAGCAAATGCAGAACAGGAATCTCGTGTACTTATGTTAAGTAAAAATGCACGAGGTGATGCGAACCCAATCTTATTAATTGATGAAGATGATGTAACAGCTGGACACGCAGCATCTGTAGGGCGTGTGGATCCCGTTCAATTGTATTACCTAATGAGTAGGGGGATATCGCAAAAAGAAGCAGAACGTTTAATTATTCATGGATTTTTAGCACCAGTTGTAAATGAAATACCAATTACTGCTGTTCAAGAGCAATTAACACAAGTAATTGAAGGGAAAGTAAACTAATGGATGTGAAATCAATCCGCTCTGCTTTTCCGATTCTAGATCAAGAAGTAAATGGACATCCTCTTGTATATTTAGATTCGGCTGCTACCTCTCAAAAACCAATCGAAGTAATCGAAGCTGTTAATAATTATTATCACTTAAATAACTCAAATGTTCACCGTGGTGTTCATACGATTGGTACACGTGCAACTGATCTTTATGAAGGAGCACGTGAAAAAGTAAAGCAATTTATTGGTGCAAAGAACGTGGAAGAAATTATTTTCACTCGTGGTACAACAACAGCAATAAATTTGGTTGCGCAGAGTTATGGAAAAAGTCATTTGTCCCAAGGTGATGAGATCGTAATTTCTAAGATGGAGCACCATAGTAACATCATCCCTTGGCAACAGATTGCCAAAGTAACTGGTGCTACACTGAAATATATTCCTCTTGAGACGGATGGTACAATTCACTTAGACAATGTGAGAAAAACGATCACACCAAAAACAAAGATTGTTGCAGTTACTCATGTATCTAATGTGTTAGGTACCATTAATCCAATTAAAGAAATAACTAAAATTGCTCATGAAAACGATGCTGTTATATTAGTAGATGGCGCGCAGGGAGTACCACACATGAAAGTGGACGTTGTGGATTTGGATTGTGATTTTTATGCTTTTTCTGGACATAAAATGTGTGCACCAACAGGTATAGGCGTCTTATATGGAAAGAAACAGTTACTTGAACAAATGGAGCCAGTAGAGTTTGGTGGCGAAATGATTGATTTTGTTGATTTATATGATTCGACATGGAAAGAACTTCCTTGGAAATTCGAAGGCGGTACACCGATCATTGCAGGTGCGGTTGGTCTAGGTGCTGCGATTGATTTTCTGACTGAAGTCGGATTAGATAATGTGACAGAACATGAAACGATGTTAGTCAATTATGCGATGGAACAACTTACAGAAATTGATAAGTTAACCATCTATGGGCCAAAACACCGAGCCGGACTTGTAACCTTTAATTTGGCTGATGTTCATCCACATGATACAGCAACGGTACTAGATGCAGAAGGGATTGCGGTTCGTGCAGGTCATCATTGTGCACAACCATTAATGAAGTGGCTGGATGTTACAGCAACAGCAAGAGCAAGCTTTTATTTGTATAATACCGTTGATGATGTTGATAATTTGGTAGCTGGATTAAACAAAGCGAAGGAGTTTTTTGGTGATGTCTTTTGATAATTTAGATTCATTATATCGACAAGTAATCATGGACCATTATAAGAACCCACGCAACCGTGGTTCATTAGAGGATGACGCTTTGACTATTGATATGAATAACCCGACTTGTGGTGATCGAATTCAGTTACATTTATCAATAGAAGATAATCATGTAAAGGATGCAAAGTTTGAAGGTGAAGGTTGTTCGATTAGTTTATCTTCGGCATCCATGATGACACAGGTCATTAAAGGAAAAGAAGTGGAAGAGGCATTAAAAATTTCTGAACTTTTCTCTGATATTATGATTGGGAAAGAAATAGATACAGATATCGATCTAGGTGATATTGAAGCATTACAAGGTGTTTGTAAATTTCCAGCCCGTATCAAGTGTGCTACATTAGCTTGGAAGGCAATGGAAAAAGCAGTCGATCAACAAGAACAAGATTAACTTCACATATTACTTGAATAGGAGGGGTAACATGGCTAAAAATGCACCAGAAGTTGGAGAATATAAATATGGTTTTCATGACCGCGATGTTTCTGTCTTTCGTACAGAAAAAGGATTAACGAAAAAAGTGGTTGAAGAGATTTCAAACATGAAAGAAGAGCCAGAGTGGATGTTAGAATATCGCTTAAAATCACTTGAGCAATTTTATAGTCAACCAATGCCTCAGTGGGGCGGCGATTTGGCAGAGCTTGATTTTGATGAAATAACCTATTATGTAAAACCCTCGGAACGTTCAGAGCGTTCTTGGGATGAAGTGCCTGAAGAAATTAAGCAAACTTTTGATAAATTAGGTATACCTGAGGCAGAGCAAAAATATCTTGCTGGGGTTTCTGCACAATATGAGTCAGAGGTAGTTTACCATAATTTAAAAGAGGATCTTGAAAAATTAGGAATTGTTTTTAAAGATACGGATACAGCTTTGAAAGAAGATGAAGAGCTGTTTAAAGAGTACTTTGGAAAAGTGATACCTTATACCGACAATAAATTTGCTGCATTAAATTCAGCAGTATGGTCTGGTGGTTCATTTATTTATGTACCAAAAGGAGTTAAGACAGACACACCATTACAAGCATATTTCCGAATTAACTCAGAAAATATGGGGCAATTTGAACGTACGTTAATCATTGTAGATGAAGGGGCTTCCGTTCATTATGTGGAAGGGTGTACAGCTCCAAGTTTTACAACCAACTCTCTACACAGTGCGGTTGTTGAGATCTTTGTTAAAAAAGATGCATACTGTCGTTATACAACGATTCAAAACTGGGCAAATAATGTTTACAACCTTGTAACCAAACGTGCAATTTGTGATGCAAATGCAACGATGGAATGGGTTGATGGTAATATCGGTTCCAAGCTTACGATGAAATATCCTGCGGTTATTTTAAAAGGGGAAGGTTCACGTGGAATGACTCTATCTATCGCCTTAGCAGGAAAAGGTCAGCATCAGGATGCAGGAGCAAAAATGATTCATTTAGCGCCTAATACTTCATCAACCATTGTCTCAAAATCGATAGCGAAACAAGGTGGAAAAGTATCTTATCGAGGTATTGTTCACTTCGGAAGAAAAGCAGATGGTGCACGTTCTAATATCGAATGTGATACATTGATTATGGATAATCAATCTGCATCAGACACGATACCATATAATGAAATTATGAATGAGAATATTTCTTTAGAGCACGAAGCTAAAGTATCAAAAGTATCTGAAGAGCAATTGTTCTATCTGATGAGTCGTGGTATTTCCGAAGTAGAAGCAACGGAAATGATTGTTATGGGCTTTATTGAACCATTTACAAAAGAATTACCAATGGAATATGCAGTAGAAATGAATCGCTTGATCTCCTTTGAAATGGAAGGAAGTATCGGTTAGTATTAGATTATTGAACCCTTGGGCTATTAACATAGTGCCAAGGGTTTCTTTCTTATACTCGGATTTATACCTTACAGAACAATAGACGCAAACAGCGCAGTAAGTGCTCCTTACCCGCTACGTCAGAAAATGGGCTCCCTTTCCGTGGGCGTGGCCTCAGCTAACTTGGTAAAGAAAATCCCTTTACCAAGTGGATCTTCGACTCACGCTAATCCCACTGGAGTGTCACCCATTTTCTAACTTCGCTAGTTGTGATAGTGTTTAGGCAGAAAATCAAATGATATAGTCTTTGTTTTAATCTACATCCAATTTGTATAGAGAAATTCTTGAGACACTTTTTTAGCTGTAGTACATCAATTGTGCGGTAATTTGATTAAAAACCTTCATCAAGCGTATCAAATGAAATTGGCGACACTCCAGCAGGAAAAGTGAATGTTTTTGATGGGACGAGTAATCGCAGTCCCACGAGCTGAAGATCCACTCGGAAGGGAATTTCTTCCGAGTTAGCTGAAGCCGCACCCTGCGGTAAAGAAGACACGACGATAGTAGTTTTGAGTCGATGTCGCACTTATACCCTTGTGGTGAAAGGGAGTCAATTTCATTTGAGGAGCGGTAAAAAAGATTCTCGTTACTGCACAGTCTATGGAAACTGTGTAGTGTAAGCTTACAAATATTTAATTCATCAGATAAATGGTAAAATAAACAAAGTGATAATAAACATAAAAGTAAAAGATTAATTTTTTTGTGACATGTGGGGGGAAGGACTTGAAAGAAAATATATTTGTCTATTTTACAAGCGATTTACATAGCCACTTTGAGAACTGGCCCAAAATAATGCAATATTTATCTCAAAAAAAAGAAGATAGATTACGCAATAACGAAGCCTATTTTTTGTTCGATAATGGCGATCATCTAGACCGTGTACATCCAATTACAGAGGCTTCTTTAGGAAAAGATAATGTAGCGTTATTAAATCAAGCCAACTATGATGCGATTACCCTTGGTAATAATGAAGGAATCACATTAGACTATCAAGACCTGTTTCATTTGTATGATGAAGCGGAGTTTACTGTTGTATGCGCAAACCTTTCCAGTAAAAATGGTGTTGATCCTCCTTGGTTGAAAAAGAGTACCATATTGAAGACACCCTCGGGAATTAAGGTTGGTTTGATGGGGTTGACAGCCCCTTTCTATCCATTTTATAACCCTTTAGGTTGGGATATTGAAGATCCTATGCTTGTACTAGAACGTGAGATAGTTACATTAAAAGAAAATGCAGATATTGTTATTCTTTTATCTCATTTAGGTATTGATCAGGATGAAGATATTGCTAACCATTTTCCTATGATTGATGTAATTATTGGGGGGCATACACATCATTTGTTTCGTGATACGGAACAGTGTAATGAAACAGTGTTAACAGCAGCAGGTAAGTACGGACATTATGTTGGAGAAATTATGTTTACTTGGGATCATAAGAGTAAGGAATTGAAACATACGGAAGCACATACGGTGAACATCGATCATCTTGAGGAAGATCAGCAATCGAGAAATGTAATTGAAGATCAATATAAATTGGCCAGAAAGGTTCTAAGTCAACCTGTTGCCAGTTTATCAGCTCCATTGGAAGTGGATTGGTTTAAAGAGACATCCATCATTCATCAACTTGCAAAAACATTACAAACATGGACGTCCGCTGATATTGCGATGATGAATGCAGGAATGTTATTAGATTCTCTACCTGCTGGAGTTGTGACACGTTATGATATTCATCGGATTTGTCCACATCCTATCAATCCTTGTGTCGTTCAATTAACTGGAGAAAAATTACTAGAAGTTATTCGGGAAAGTATAACGAAAAGGTATATCAATACAAAGGTGAAAGGTTTCGGGTTTCGTGGCAAAATAATAGGTAAAATGATATTTGTCGGTGTTGAGATTAGCACAGTACTAGATGAAAACGGTGAGGTACATCTAGAAAGCGTAAAATATAATGGAGAAGAGTTATACCTAGACCGTATTTATACTATTGCTACTCCTGATATGTTTACTTTTGGACATTTATCAACAGAAATTTCACGAGCGAAATCGAAAAAATTCTATATGCCAGAATTTATCCGTGATTTGCTAGCGCTAGCAGTAAAACAATTTGTTCAAGAATAGCTTGTGAACATACGAGTATATTTGGTAAACTAAAAAAAGAAGAAAATGACGAATAATGTTAGAATATCACCTATAGCAGTTAGGAGAACATAATGAAATTAGTGACAACGAGGGGATTGCAGGTTGGTTCTGAGTTAGCTAAACCAATTTATAATGACAATGGACGTATATTAATACAAAAAGATGTTAACCTATCACAAGCCATGATTGATCGGTTACAAGAATTAGGGGTTACATATGTGTATATTCGGGATGAGATTTCAGAGGATATCATCATCCATTCTCCTATCTCTGATGAATTAAAGATTGAATCAATCCAAACCGTTAAATCACTATTTAAAGGTTATGAAAATCAAGGCTTCAAAAATAAATCTTTTTTGTTTGATCATACAAGCAATAAAATGACGAACTTAGTTGATACAATCATAAGACAGATACAAGATGATGATCAAGTGCTATCGATTATGTCTGATATTTTTATTAGTGATGATTACCTTTTTACGCACTCGGTTAATGTTACGATTTATTCGATTGCAATTGCAAATGCATTGAAATTAACCAATAAAAAAACTCAAGAGTTGGGCATAGGTGCAATATTACATGATGTCGGGAAAGTATTCATTCCGGAAGAAGTGTTAAAGAAGGAAGGAAGATTAACGTCCGACGAGTTTGAAGTGATAAAATCACACACCGAATTAGGTTTTGAATTTTTACGAGCGTCGCAAGAATTACCATTATTAGCTGCTCATTGTGCTTTTCAACACCATGAACGGCTAGATGGTTCAGGGTATCCAAGAGGAATTCGAGATGAAGAAATCCATCCTTTTGGGAAAATATTAGCAGTTGCGGATGTATTTGATGCAGTCACAAGTAATCGTGTTTATCGTGATGCCATGCTCCCACAAGAAGGGTTAGACATCCTATATGCAGGCAGCGGAAAATTGTTTGATCAAGAAATTGTTCGTGTTTTTCGTGAAAGTATCGCGATATATCCAAATGGAATTACTGTAAATCTCAATGATCATCGTACAGCAATTGTTGTGAGGCAAAACGAAAATCTAGCTCAACGTCCAGTTGTTCGTGTTATTAAGGAATCTGATCAAGTTGTCGTGCCATATGATCTAGATTTGTCTACCGCCTTAGACATTACGATTATTGGTTATGCGCATTAATTTACCCCGGATCTACCGTCCGTGACACTTTTGATTTAAGGGTCTTTATTGATTTCCTAGGGTTAACAAGCGATGGGAATACTTTAAAAGCGCCACTGAGTGAATTTTAACTTCCCCCCTTAAGCGTATATAAAAAAAGCATAACAAAATGGACGGCCTGAATACTAACCTCCCTTATTACAGCATATTGTTGTTTAAGGGGGGATTTTTGTGAGGAGACCAAGGACACGAATTGTTATTTCTGGCAAGCACCTCATTTTCCTGACGACAATATTATTTTTATTTGCTACGTTTGCCAGTATTGTGATTGTGAACGATGGTGTGAAACCCGTTTTACTAGATATTGCAGAAACGCGAAATAAACAATATGCAAACATGGCTATGGGGATTGCTGTAAGTAAAAAATTAAATGATGATTTAGAAATAGATGAATTAATTCAATTTAATTACGATCAATCTGGTCGTGTTGTAAGCTATCAAATTAATGCAGCGATGGAAAATAGGGTGCAACGTAATATTCAATATCGCGTAGAAACTTTTTTACAGCAACTAGAGCAAGGTGTTATTCCAGATGTTAACGCACCAGTTGACTTGGACTTAGAATCAGCGGATTTAAATGAAATAGAGCAATTACAAAGGAAATCTGACCTAATTGAGATCCCCTTGGGACAGGTATTAGGTCTACCTCTATTAGCAAATCTAGGCCCAAAAATACCTGTTAATTTAGAAGTTATTGGTTATGTGAATACGGAAGTGGAGACAAGAATCACTGGTGTAAAGATCAACAGTGTACACATCGAACCCGTAGTTCATATAGAAGTAGAAATTCGCACAATTATTCCATTTGGTACACAAACTGCACAAATTAGACAGTCAATCCCAATTGGTAGTGGTGGCTTTAGTGGCGATGTACCACAATACTATAATCAAGGCTCAAACAATGATGTTCCACTCTCTATTCCACTCGATCCGATAGGTGAATAAACATATAAATT
>NZ_JAPRAT010000014.1 GCF_026805325.1 Natronobacillus azotifigens | reverse complement strand
AAAAGAAAAACCTTTTAAGAAGTTCATTCTTAAAAGGTTTTTCTTTTTGTTTTTGAAATGTAAAAATTTAAATAGAAATAACTTTACGGGACAGATATAACCACGCATAGCTCTGAGCCCAAAAACAAGGCAACTTCACGAATCAATTTCGATAAGCTATCATCGGTTAGCAAGCTTACCGTGATTCCTTTATCTCTATAGATTCGGGTAAGTGCTACGCTTCTAGCTGGTACTTAGCACTCCTGTTCATATAATTAAAAGATCGCTTTATCTCGGAGCAACTGTCCGTTAGACCCCACTTCAAAACAACGAGAACAACAAGTTGTTTAAGTGGGAGTGACGGACGCTAGCATCCGAATGGTTAGGTCATCCTTTAGGGCTAACAATCAGTAGGGGAATACCTAAAAAACGCCACTGGTTGAAGTTTCACATTACCGTAACTTATTCCTTATTAATAATGAAATAATTAAGCCTTAAATGATATTTGATCAACAACACTAGCTTTTTTAACAGAGAACCATAACAGAAGAGAAAGACCAACAATTAAAATAAGGAAAGAAAGTGGTGTGTAATTATCATGAAACAGTGCAAAATAGGTTAATAAATCCAGTGCTTTTTCTGCAACGGGACGAATGAACATACTAATAGGAAAGATGGCTAATAATACTCCGCCAATTTTCAAACCAAACCGATATAGTACTGAAGCAACTAACATAAATAAAATAAATAATGATAAATGAAGTAACCATTCAAAGAATATGGGATTATGATCTGTTAAGGTAACATATTCCCCCATATCGAGACCAACAAAATCAAAGTTCTCAATAGAAAATAGCTCTACAATCCAGTTGATCAACCTAACAAACAAGTAACTTAATCCAGTCATAATCGAACTCAGAATAATAGAAAAGATGAAAAGAGTTGAGAGAAAACCTTGTCTTGAAACGCCATATTTAATCACAAATGGAAAGCCGTCTTTAAAAAAGATCACTCCATGTATGCACATGAAAATTAAGCTCGGCAGAGAGTTAACACCAAAGAACTCTATTCCTCCCCCTGCAGTAACTGCTAGAATCATAAATAAACCCATAATACCAAGATATACAAGCCAAAAAATTAAAACTGTTCGAAATGATAATTTATAAAGATAATATAAACTCTTTTTAATTTCGGAAATCATAAGGAATCTACCTCCTCTTTGGTTAAATAAATCACTAAATCCTGAAGCCCA
Organism: Natronobacillus azotifigens; assembly: GCF_026805325.1. Lineage (GTDB taxonomy): Bacteria > Bacillota > Bacilli > Bacillales > Amphibacillaceae > Natronobacillus > Natronobacillus azotifigens. The sequence continues at coordinate 87,812 of NZ_JAPRAT010000014.1, read as the reverse complement.
ATTTTGCTCACTTCTAATCCATCTGTAGTAGCAAGTTGCTCACCAAATAATACTGCTTTTTTCTTCCCTAACATTGATGTTTGATGAATGACATTTTTATTTTTGATCGCTTGATCAACAACAGAGGTTTCTCCAGACACTAACAGATGATTCTCAGCTAATTCAGCGGTTGTTTCGTGCAAAAGCAATTTACCCTCATGTAATATAGCTACCTCTTCAAATAACTTGCTGATCTCATCAATTAAATGTGTAGACAGAATAAACATTCTTGGATTATCTTGATAGGATTGCAAAAGCAAGTCATAAAATAATGAACGATTAGAGGCATCTAAACCGATATAAGGCTCATCAAAGATGGTTATTGGTGCGTTGCTTGCCAGACCTACAATGATTCCTAATGCAGACAGCATTCCTTTGGATAGAGCTTTAACTTTCTGTTTTCTTTTTAATTTGAACACTTTTAAGAGATGTTCAGCTTGATCTTTATCCCAATTCGGGTAAAAAACTTCTGCTATTTGTAGAACTTCATCAATTCTAAATTTCCCATAAAAATTGTTTGATTCTTGAATAAAGCATATATTTTTTGAAACATCGCTATGATTAAATGGTGATTGTTCATTTACCGCAATCGTACCACTTGTTTGTTGGAAATGCCCTGACAGTATTCGCATGAACGTGGTTTTACCTGCTCCGTTTTTCCCTAATAAACCTATAATCTTCTCTCCAGAAAAAGTAATAGATAAATCTTCTAATGCGGATTCTTTACCAAACGTTTTACGTAATTGCTTAGTTTCAATCTTCATTTTTAAGCCCCTCCTTAATCCAATTTGTTAACTGCGTTTCGGTTAATTCAATCCTTTGTGCTTCTTGAAGCAATGGCTTAACATACTGATCATAGAATCGATCTTTTCTTTTTTGTAAAATAATTGTCTTTGCAGATCCCGTCACAAACATTCCCACCCCTCGCTTTTTATAAATGATACCCTGATCGACAAGTAAATTTATCCCCTTCGCTGCAGTTGCAGGATTTATTTGATAATGCTTAGCGAATTCATTTGTAGAAGGGATTTGTTCCTCTTTTTCTAAGTCACCAGATACGATACTTGTTTCAATGAATTCGGCGATTTGTTGAAAAATTGGTCGATCATCACGCAAACGATCAGTCAAATTGCTCACCACCTAATTGGTTAATTACTTATGTAACTAACTATATAACAAGAGGAAATAAAATGCAATATAAAATAGTAAATTGGGTGATAAATAGAGAGATTTAGAGCGCAGTCGGTTAATATCAAATAGTTAGAGGAAAAAAGTAAACAGTAGTTCTAGTCAGTGGATTTCTGATCTTAAGATATTTAAGCATTAAAGATAAATTTTTTCAGAAAAAAACTTCCGAAACAATTCGGAAGTTTTGCGGGAGAAAAAATTAGTTTACAGACCAAGCGGCATGTAATCCAGCTACGCGACCTGTAACCATTGCGGCTGTTATGTTATAGCCGCCAGTATAGCCATGAATGTCTAGGATTTCCCCACAAAAAAATAGTCCGTCCATACGTTTGGACTGCATCGTTGTAGGTGTGACTTCCTTAATAGACACTCCGCCTCCTGTAACAAACGCTTTTTCTAGGGGGAGGCTATTATGGACAAGAATAGGAAAAGCTTTTAAATCGCCTACTAAAGCATAAATCTTTTCCCGGGAAATATTTGCAGCTTTTGTATCGGACGAGATGGAGTGCTTAGAAAGTAAAAAATCCAAGTAGCGTTCAGGCACAAGTCCTTTTAAAATATTTCGCACATTCTTTTTGCTTTGTTTTACTAATTCATCGTTAATTTCTTCTATTAATGAATGTTCTTTTTTATCCGGAAGTGCATCAATTTCAAGTTTCACCTGCTGATTACCTTTTCGTAAAAGTTTCACAACATATTGAGAACAACGCAATACTGCAGGACCGGAAATTCCAAAATGAGTGAACAGCATATCCATTCGATGTGTGACTACTGATTTATCTTTCTCATCTTTTACTGTTAAAGCGATGTCTCGAAGGGCTAATCCTTGTAACGTTTTCTGCTTGATAAAGTTTTGATCGGAAAGCAAAGGGACCTCTGTTGGATAGAGTTCTGTGATGGTGTGTCCTGCTTTTTTTGCCCAACTATAGCCGTCTCCGGTTGAGCCAGTGTATGGAACGGCTTTCCCACCAACCGCTAGAATAACATTCTTGGTATCAACTTTTTCTTTGTTTTTAAAGATAACGGTATGTTTGTTGGTGCCATAGTCAATCGCTTCTACAGGGCTGTTCTTTTTTATGGTAACTTTTAAGTGTTGTAATTGGGTCACAAGAGCTTGTACAACATCTTTTGCTGAATTGCTGACAGGGAACATTCGACCATGATCTTCTTCTTTTAAAGGAACGTTTAATTTTTCGAAAAAATCAATGATATCTTCATTATTAAATAGCGAAAAAGCGCTATACAAAAATCGTCCATTTCCAGGAATGTGCTTAATAATCTCTGCTTCAGGTAAACGACTAGTTACATTGCATCGTCCGCCCCCTGAAATTTCAAGTTTCTTACCTAATTTGTTTCCTTTTTCAATTAATAAGGTTTTGGCCCCATTTTCTGCAGCGGCGATGGCAGCCATTAAACCAGAGGGGCCACCACCGATTACGGTAACATCATAAATCAATCTATTCATCCTTTCATTTGCAACGCGTACTATTACAAATTATACTATATTTTACGTCAAGGTTAAAAAAATGCCAAACTTTATTGTGAAAAGGTAACTAGCTAGATATTTTGTGATAAAATAAGTACAATCCAATCATAGCTATTTGAGAATTTTCAAAAGAAAAAGTGGGATTAAGATCAAATTGTTCTGTATATTATTAAAGAAAGTTTAAGGTGAGTTTATGTCTAAAAATACGATTATACGTGGCACGATTTTATTAACTGCTGCCACCTTCTTTTCAAAGTTTATCGGGATGTTATATACAATTCCGTTTGAGAGTTTGGTAGGGGCCTCTGGTGGGATGTTATATGGACTTGCATATGGTCCTTATAGCATTTTTGTCAGCTTATCCACGATAGGGATTCCACTAGCTGTTTCTAAATTTGTGGCCAAATATAATTCATTAGGAGATTATCAGACAAGTCACCGAATGTATAAATTAGCGCTTCGTTTAATGATGGTTACAGGTGTCGTAGGATTTGTCTTGTTATTTAGTAGTGCTGAATTATTAGCAAGAATCTATATCCCGAAAGATGCGGTAGGTATTACAATAGCTGACGTAACAATGGTGATTCGTATGGTTAGTTTTGCATTATTAATTATTCCTCCCATGAGTATTACCCGTGGTTTTTTTCAAGGACACCAATCGATGGGACCGACTGCAATTTCTCAAGTGATTGAACAGATCGTACGAATTGGCTTTTTACTTATTTCTGTTTTTGTCATTATTCATTTGTTTGATGGTTCCCAAACTGTTGCCGTTGGTTTTGCGACGTTTTCGGCTTTCATCGGAGCAATTGCCTCGGCAGTTGTTCTGTTTTGGTATTGGAAAAAACGAAAACCTTATTTGGATCAAACATTGCGAAGACAAATAAAACCAACTCATGAATTATCTACACGACATTTATTTCATGAGTTATTCCGTTATGCTGGTCCATTTGTTATGGTTGGCTTAGCTATTCCGTTGTATCAGCAAGTAGACGCCATTACTTTTTCCCGAACAATGGCTGAACTAGGTTATGCAAGTGATGTAATTGATCATGCTTTTTCGAACATTAATTTATATGGTCACAAATTAGTTCTGATTCCGATTACACTATCAACCGGTCTTTCTTTAGCCACTTTGCCAACCTTAACAAAATCTTTTGTCGATCGTAATAAAACATTGCTATTTCAGCAAATCAATCAATCGATTCAAATCATTATGTTGTTAATTATTCCAGCAGTGGTAGGGATGTCTGTACTTTCCTATCAAGTATGGGGTGCTTTTTATGGAGTGAATGATTTTATCGATTTAAACGGTTCTTTATTAGGATGGTATGCTCCCGTTGCATTGTTTTTCGCACTCTTTACCGTTACAGCTTCTATCTTGCAAGGGATTAGTCAGCAACGCTTTGCTGTGATTAGTTTGCTTTGTGGTATTTTTATCAAAGCTGTATTTAATGTTCCTTTGATTCATTTGTTTGGACCAACTGGAGCGATTATTGCAACTTTATTTGCATCATGTTGTACAGTTGTTCTTAATGTTTGGCGTATAAAATATGCGATCAATTTTCCAATACGCCAAATAGTAAAACGGACGATGTTAATTGGTATCTTTACATCCATTATGGGCCTTGCTGTCTGGTTGGTTACTTTTATATTAAGTGGATGGATAAGCTATCAGGATGGAAGATTGGCAAATGTGTTGATTTTGTTTATTGCTGTCACAATCGGAGCAGGTATTTATCTATGGTTGAGTTATCAATCTACATTATTGGAAAGAATATTAGGTGAACGCGTTCGAATTATTGGAAAAATCACGAGAAGAGCAAGATCATAAAGGAGATTGCAATGAGAATAGATAAATTATTAGCAAACACAGGTTTTGGTAGCAGAAAAGAAGTGAAACAATTAATTAAAGAAGGTAATGTAAGACAGAATAATAAGATAATTAAAACGGCTAAAGCGCAGGTGGATCCAGAATCTGACCAGATTACCGTTTTGGGAGAAGAAGTTCACTATGAGGAATTTGTTTACTTTATGTTACACAAGCCGGCGGGAGTTGTAAGTGCAACAGAGGACCATCGGGATGAAACTGTTATCGATCTATTGGACGAAGAAGATCAAGTATTACAACCGTTTCCAGTCGGTCGATTAGACAAAGATACAGAAGGGTTGCTTTTAATTACTAATGACGGAAAGCTAGCCCATCAATTGTTGTCACCTAAAAAAGATGTGGGAAAAACATATTATGCAATAATTGATGGAAAAGTCACCGAGGAAGATCGGAAAAAATTCGCAGCAGGGGTAACGTTAGATGATGGTTACCAGACAAAACCAGGACAATTAACCATTTTAACGAGTAGTGAACAGTCAGAAATTGAATTGATTATTACGGAAGGAAAGTTTCACCAAGTGAAACGGATGTTTGAAGCAGTGAATAAAAAAGTCGTTTATTTAAAACGAATGGCAATGGGAGAGTGGAAGCTAGACGAACAGTTATCAAAAGGAGAGTATCGAAGGTTAAGTGATGAGGAAATTAGCTACTTAAAGCAACTAAAAAATGAAAAAAATGCACAAAAAAAATAAGCTGACAAATACCAGTAGTCAGCATGGTATAAAGTTGCAGTTAATACTACGAAGTTTTCACTTTCTTTTTCGTAATATCCCATCTTCCCCGGTTCGGGCTAGACACTAAGCCATTGTACTCTAAGACATTAAGGTCCCTCTGGACAGTACGATCTGTAATCTCGAATTCTTCAGCGATTTCTGTTGTGGTCACTGGACCATTTTCTCTGATAAATAAGTAGACTGCCTTAACGCGAGTAAGCATACGGGATGTTGATTGACTCAAAGAACCACTCCTTAAATGACTGCATTAGAATTGTGGTGTAACTGAATCTCTATAATCATATTTTACACCTTTTATTAACAAAATGCTAGTTATCGAACTCAATTTACAATAAATTAAGATTATTCCGATATATACTTATGATACAGAAAGTAGAGATATTTAATGACAAAGGAACCAAAAACTCATTATTTTTTGGCAATCCCTTTTGATAGAAGAACAAAAAGTTGGTTACTGCAAGAGCAAAAAAAATTTCAAAAGGAAAGTAATCTGTCTTATCGTCAGTGGACGGATGAAGAAGATTTTCATATTACTTTAGCATTTTTAGGTGCTTTAGATTATGAGCAAAAAAAACAATTAATCGATCAGATAGATTCATCATGTCCATTTTCTTCATTTAAACTTTCGCTTGGAGGTTTAGGTTTCTTTGGTTTAAAAGACCGACCTCGTGTAGCTTGGATTGGATCTGATCGCCCGTGCGAACTATTGAATATCGTTCAATCCCTTCGTGCGATTACAGATAAATTAAATTTCTCAACAGATCGAAGAGAGTATCGGCCACATGTTACGATAGCGAAAAAGTGGCGAGAAGGAGAACTAAGCGAGGATGAACAACAAACGATTAAACGTTTCTTTGCAAGAGGTATTGAAATAAACATAGACCGCTTTGTGTTATACAAAATATGCTTAGGAGCAAAACCAAAATATCAAGAGGTCTGTAGTTGGAAGTTAGAATGAGGTGATTCTTATGGGACAACTGATAAAATTAGAAGATTATATTTCCCGGTATCAACGCGATGTTTTTCATTATCCAGGACAATATATTCGATTAAAGCAAGAGAATTGGAAAAAAATGATTCAAATGTGGGAAACAAGGATCAGTGAACCTGAGGAAGAGGATACAGAGGAGCCGGAACAAAAGTTTCCGTTTATTAATTTTAAACAATTCTTTAATCGACGTAAGGAAATCGATGTGGAGGAAGCCGAAACATCGCAACTACCCAAAACTAAAGAAGAGCTAAAACAACAATTTTTAGATATGTTATTCCCTTTTCAACTCAATTGGGCATCATCGACCATTAGCGAAATGTCTTTTCTTGATAAAAGTTATCAAGAGAATTTAACGTTGAAGTATTTTATGCAGCGATTTCCGGATACGTTTCTTTTTATGTATCATCCTATATTTCAATTGAAAAATGCTAGTGTCGATGCTGACATTATTATGATTACTCCTGTTAGTATTGAAATTATCCAGTTATTAGAGAGGCCGTCCGATCAACATTTTATCGCAGAAGACGGTAGGACTTGGTTTGTTGAGGAGAATAATGTAAGAAAGAAGATAATAAGTCCAATGATTTCGATAAGAAGAACGGAAAAAATTGTGAAAAGTATATTGGCTGTAAATTCATTAAATATCCCCGTCAATAATGTAGTTCTGTCACGTACAAATCACATTCAATTTTATTTAGAGCCATATCAGACTAGTTTTGTTGGAAAAGATCAGCACGAACAATGGCTTCAAGAGAAACGCAATTTTGTTTCCCCATTAAAACATAATCAGTTAAAAGTAGCAGAAGCGCTGCTTTCCTTTTCTGACACGGTTGCAGTGAATCGGCCAGAATGGAATCAACAGGATAAGGAAGAATTTTAACCGGAAAGCTTGGGGGTTTTCCTTAAAGTTTTTTAAAAGATAGTAAAGATTAAACTTGATCTTTCCCCCTATTATGAGGTAATCTAATATTATCATTCTTTTTTTGACAAAAAATTTTACGAATAAAAATTTATCCCGGAGCAACCGTCCGTAAGACTCCCACTTCAAAACAACAAGAAAAGCAAATTGTTTACGTGGGAGTAACGGACGCTAGCACCCCGAATGGATCAACTAACAATCAGTGGGGGAATATCTAAAAACCCCCACTGATTGAAGTTTCACTTTATTGATTATTAGATAGTTAACATACTATTTTTATTGAATAAACAAGGGACTATAGTGAAAGATTGGAAGGTGAAAAATGTGCAGTATATGCTTGGTGAGGAATGGACAATTGTATCAGCAGGTGGTTCAACTGGTGAAGCTTATTATGCAAAATCAGCGCAAAAGCGTCTATTTCTAAAGCGTAACTCTTCCCCTTTCCTAGCGGTTTTGTCTGCTCAAGGAATCGTACCGAAACTAGTATGGACAAAACGCTTAGAGAATGGTGATGTGATCACTGCGCAAGAGTGGCTTGATGGAAAAGAATTAAATCCTGAAGAAATGCAGCACCCTATGGTGGCAAATCTATTAGGGAAAATTCATCATTCAGCAGAATTACTAGACTTACTAACACGAATGGGTAAAAAACCAATGGATCCTTCATTTCTATTTCAGAACCTGAAACGATTGGCGGTGGAATCCAATGATGTTGTTGTTCCTGTAGCCATCCATCAAGGGTTGAAATTTATGGAAAACCACTTACCTATACTGACAGGTGTGAAACAAGTAGTGTGCCATTGTGATTTAAACCATAATAATTGGCTCGTTTCGAACTGTGGTCAATTATATTTAATCGATTGGGATAATGCACAAATTGGTGATGCTGCACTTGATTTGGGAATGTTATTAAATTGGTATATTCCTGAACAGGATTGGGATAACTGGTTAGAGATGTATGGCATTCAAAATCATGATAATCTTTACACAAGAATGCACTGGTATATGATTTATGATCTCATTTCTACTTACTATACAAATCAATTATCTGGAAAATTTGTTGAAGCAACAAAAGACCTTAAAGAATTATATCCATTGGTTGAACGAGCAAAGCTATATAGTAAGTCTTAAAACGACTGATTAAAGGAGTAATGAAATTGCGTGCAAGACACAAACCATGGGCGGATGATTATTTAAACGAACAAAAGGAATATGTCATCCTTGACCCAGATAATTATAAAGGGTGTTGGCAAACTGCGTTTCCAAAACAACAGCCAATCCAATTAGAAATTGGTGCTGGAAAAGGCCAATTTATTACAGGTATGGCAAAACAATTCCCTAATCGTAATTTTATTGCGATTGAGGTCGTAAAAAGTATCATAGTAAGTGCTGTGCAGAAAGCAGAAGAACAACAACCTTCAAACATTAAATTTATCAATCAAGATGCAAAAGATTTACGTGATATGTTTGGAAATGAAGAGATTGATCAAATTTATCTTAACTTCTCCGATCCATGGCCGAAAAATCGTCATGAAAAACGAAGATTAACGCACAAGTCTTTTTTAGAGCAATATGAACAAGTGCTGAAAAAAGAAGGTAAGTTGGTTTTTAAAACAGATAATCAAGGTTTATTTGAGTATTCTTTAGCTAGTTTTTCTCAGTATGGTATGATTATTGAAGAAGTTTTATTAGATCTTCACGCTCACGAAGATCCAACGAATGTGATGACTGAGTACGAAGAGAAATTCTCAGAAAAAGGACAACCAATCTATCGTTGCCAAGCAAGATTTCCAAAATAAAAAGAGACATATTTGTCTCTTTTTTTTTTTTTGAATTTTTTTCTATACTCTTTTCAGGTAAAACGAATAATAATCCCAACCACAATGGGCATAAACAGCTCAGTAATTTATCTTCTTTATCTTTAATGATGTTTACGTGAGGATGGGGGATAAAAAAGTACTGTAACTTCGTCATAAGGCTTGCTTTTGCCGAGGTTGAGGTTGGAAAATGACGCTAACCTCGTCGAAACGCCTACATACACCTGGATTCACTAATATACAGTTTATACAATTTGTGTTTGACTATAATCAATTAGAAACTTGTTTGTTGTTGTTTTTGATGTAGTAATGATCATGTTTTCTAGATAGAACTTGTTTCTTCGACAGCGATAACAGAGCCCGTATAGGCATCAATAAAGAATTCATATTGTGTATTTACATTATCGATCGTGCGAGTAATCCCACCACGATAAACAGTGTAGTCTAACTCATTATAGGTTAACTCTTCAGGTTTCATGTATATCCATGACCCGCTAACTGGCCCACGTTCTCTAAAAGCGTTCTTTACTTGTTTTAATGCTTCTTCAGGTCTAATTGGTAAATTGTCTAATTGCGCCTTTACAGAATAACCAATCACCGCACCAATTCCGCCCGCAAATAATAATTTTTTCCAGTTCATTTAATTCACCTCTAATTTAAGATTATCAATAGTATACCTTATTTTCTGCAATATAGTAAATTGAACAGATTGAAACAAGTATGAATTTTATTTATTCATAAAATCTTTTTTAGGTCACAAGAGTGGTAATGAAGTTCAAAATTCGCTACAATAAAAATAATGGACAAGAATATGGGAGGTCATACATATGAATAAGGAAACTAAAACGTTATTTAAGACGTTAACGGAGTTGCAAGGTGCAGCAGGTAATGAACATCTTGTACGTAAATTTATGCGTAATGAGCTAGAGCAATATGCTGATGAAGTGGTTCAAGATAACTTAGGTGGAATATTCGGTGTAAAAAAAGGTAGCGGCCCGAAAATAATGGTAGCAGGACACATGGATGAAGTTGGTTTCATGATAACCCAGATTACGAAAAATGGTTTGTTGCGTTTTCAAACACTTGGTGGCTGGTGGTCACAAGTTTTGTTGGCGCAGCGCGTTCAAATTATGACCGATAATGGCCCTGTTATTGGGGTTATTAGTTCTATACCTCCACATAATTTAACACCAGAACAACGAGCAAAACCAATGGAATTAAAAAATATGTTAATTGATATTGGTGCTGATGACGAAGAAGATGCAAAGAAAATTGGGATTAAGCCAGGACAGCAAGTTGTTCCTGTTACCCCATTTACACCAATGGCTAATGAGAAAAAGATCTTAGCAAAGGCTTGGGATAATCGTTACGGTTGTGGTTTATCTATTGAATTGTTAAAAGAATTACAAGGAGAAACACTGCCCAATACGCTATATTCTGGCGCTACAGTACAAGAAGAGGTTGGTCTTCGCGGTGCACAGGTAGCTGCAAACATGATTAAACCGGATATTTTCTTTGCCTTAGATGCATCCCCAGCAAATGACATGTCAGGGGATGAAAAAGAATTCGGACAATTAGGTAAAGGTGCATTATTGCGGATTTTTGATCGTTCGATGATTACACATCGTGGAATGCGTGAGTTTATTTTAGATACAGCAGAGTCTAATGATATTCCGTATCAATATTTTATTTCACAAGGTGGAACGGATGCAGGACGAGTTCATTTAGCAAATGAAGGGGTACCTTCTGCAGTAGTTGGTATTTGTTCGCGTTATATTCATACACATGCTTCTATTATTCATGTCGATGATTATGCTGCAGCAAAAGAACTCATCGTAAGATTAGTTAAAAACACAGACGAAAATACGGTTGCGCAAATTCGATCTAATAGCTAATGGAAATAAGAAGCAGGACTAACTATTCTGCTTCTTATTTTTTTACGATTGAAAAACTTAGGAGTGAAAGGGTTAAGCATAATGAAAATCATTCTTGGTTCAAAGAATAAAGCAAAGCAAAGTGCCGTGAAATTAGTTTATCCAACAGAAACAGTGGAGACAATTGATGTTCCATCTTTTGTTTCGGATCAGCCATTTAGTGATAAGGAAACCTTAACTGGTGCCATCAATCGAGCAAATGAAATTCATAAGCGATTCCCAGAACATCTTGCGATTGGTTTAGAAGGTGGTGTAATGCGGCTTCATGATCACCTCTTTTTGTGCAATTGGGGTGCACTAGTAGATCCACATAACCAGCTCTACATTGCAAGTGGTGCGAGGATTCCGCTTCCAAGTGAATTAGTTGTGGAATTAGATAGAGGGCAAGAGTTGGGCAGGGTAATAGATTCTTTTGCAAATAAAATCGATGTTCGACAAAGCGAAGGAACGATTGGTATATTAACTGAAAATATCGTAACACGAGAAGAGATGTTTGCTCATGTAGTCAAACAACTGAAAGGACAATATTTGTTTTACCAAAAGACGATGAATAATCGCTAAATATAACAAAATTATTACAATATATTAAGGTTTTGTTAATTTCAAATCTATGCTTGTTTCATCGGAAATTCATAGTATGATAGATAATGTGAAAATTATCATTCAGGAGGATATGAAGATGAGCAAGTTGTTCGTATTTTCACTTCCAATGATTGTGGCAAGTTTTGCTATTATCAGTGGATGTAGTGGAATAACAGAAGAAGAAGCATTTGAAACAATAGAAGAAACTGTAGAAAATGCATTTTATACAGAATCACCTGATCCAAATGAGGAATTGGAACTTTTTCAATTGTATATTTCTGATCAGTTCGAAGTCGTGGAAGATTCACCAAGTAACTTGATTTTTCGCGATGATGATCAAATGTTCATTTTGTTTTACAACACTTTTGAAGCAGAAGATAGTGACTTGTTTTACCTCTCTGCCAAAGCAAATGACGACTTCTCTCTTTTAGAGACATTTGAAGATGAAGAACGTTTCGGGTATTTGAAAGTTGCGGACAAGGAAGACAGTTATGAACTACAAGTTGGGATTGGTGGAGTTAAAATAACGACACAAACAACATTAGGTGATTTAGAGGAAAACGCAGCAGATATGATGGAGATGATTAATTCTATCGTGTTTCTTCACTAAGATAAAAATAGAATGACTATCCTTAGTTGTTGTCTTTTTTTCTTAGTGGTAGTTTTAAGTTTATAAAAAAAGATAGTGATTCTATTGAACAATGGTTTTATAAGGAAAATAATATAAAGAAAATAAGTGTATGCTATACGTAATGGATCTAATTACACAATTGACGATCTATTGATTGAGATTGTTCCATCTCGGCACTAATCAATGAACAACATTTTTTAAGTAAATAGTATTAATAAGGCTTCCATTACACTGGAGGTCTTATTTAATTACAATGATTACTCGCATACCAGTTTCGTAATAAAATAAGAGCTTTTATGGGCGAATGCAACTACTAGGATCATGATCTTTGCTTGTTTTTCCATCTCTATTTGTGTAAGATATACAAAGAAAAGGGGGAGGAAGCGTTGAAGAGTTTTTTTGCCAGAAAAAATGTTCATTTATCTACACATGCCTATCTAATAACCGCCCTAAGTTATATGGCTTTGGGACTTTTTTCCTCGCTAATTATTGGTCTTATCATTAATACGTTGGGTGAGCAATTCGCAACAATGTTAGGGGATTCAAGTTTCACCGACGCAATGCAAGAGATTGGTTCATTTGCAATGGATAATAAAATTGTTGGTGGTGCTATTGGTGTAGCGATTGCTTTTGGTTTAAAAGCGCCTCCATTAGTATTGTTCTCTGCTTTATTTGCAGGTGCGTTTGGGTACGAGTTAGCAGGGCCTGTAGGTGCGTATATTAGTGCATTATTCGCTACCGAATGTGGGAAGTTAATCTATAAAGAAACCAAACTAGACATTATATTAACACCCTTTCTAACCATTTTGGTGGGGTATTTGGTTGCTACCTTTATTGGGCCGCCAGTACATAGCTTTATGACAGGTCTTGGTAGTGTGATTAATTGGTCAACGGCACAACAACCGTTTGTGATGGGGATTATCGTCGCGGTTCTAATGGGCTGGGCCTTGACTGCCCCTATATCTAGTGTGGCCATTGCGTTAATGCTATCATTAGATGGGGTAGCAGCAGGAGCAGCAGTTGTAGGGTGTTCCGCACAAATGGTTGGTTTTGCAGTTAGTAGTTATCGTGAAAATGGTTTAGGTGGTTTGTTAGCACAAGGAATTGGTACATCGATGTTACAAATCGCAAATATTATCAAAAAGCCATTGATTGTGGTACCGCCAACGATTGCGGGTGCAATGATGGCTCCATTTGCAACAGTATGGCTGGATATGACGAACAACGCATCTGGCGCAGGGATGGGAACGTCTGGTTTTGTTGGACAAATTATGGCTTTTCAGACAATGGGCTTTTCCTTAGATGTTTTTTGGATGATTTTATTGATCCATATTGTTGGTCCAGCACTAATTAGTTTAGCAGTTGCTGAATGGATGAGGCATAAAGGTTGGATATCATTTGGTGATATGAAAATACACTATGAATAATATTTTTAGGAGGTTTTTTTGTGCAAAAGTTACAGTCAGAAGAAGAATTTAATGAAAGAAAAGAAAAAGGTAAATCAGTTTTTATGTTCTCGGCAAACTGGTGTCCAGATTGTCGTATTATTGAGCCATTTTTGCCAGAATTAGAAGAGAAATATTCTCATATTACGTTTATCTATGTTGATCGGGATCAGTTTATTGATATCTGTGTCTCCCATGATATTTTTGGTATCCCAAGCTTTTTGGCATTTGAGAATGGAAAAGAAATCGATCGTTTTGTTAGTAAAGATCGAAAATCAAAAGAAGAAATAGAAGAATTTCTAACTAAACTCGGATAAAGAGCAGTGGTTCACTATTCTTTTCTAGCGCTATTTTTCATGATACAATGTATCGTGATAAATTTCTCCTTAAGGAGGAGATAACTATGGCGAAAACGAGTTTACAACTAAAAAAAATATTGGATGAGAAATTTAGTCAACCAGAGTGGCATAAGTCATTTGATCGCGAAAAAGATCGTTATCGAATAGAGTGGAAAGATACGCATGAAGGTGTATTCATTTCACTTCCAAATGTCATTGCGAAATACGAGTCTCGTGGTGAGGCGGCGATTGATGAACTTGTTTATCATGTTACCGAATCTTTACACATGATGCGAGAAAAACAACAATTGATTGGAAATGAACAAAAAATCTTTCCGGTTATTCGATCCACATCCTTTCCAACTGAAAAAAAGGATGGAAAGGCACTAGTTTATACGGAGCATACAGCGGAAACGCGAATTTATTATGCACTAGATATGAATAATACTTATCAATTAATTGATCAAGAAATGATTGATCAAGCTGGATGGACAAACTCCCATGTCTATGAAGTCGCGCTGTTTAATCTTCGTTCATTGCCGATTTCTCCCAAGCAAGAACAAGTAGCAGGGAATGATTTTTTCTTCATAGCTACGAACGATGGATATGATGCTAGCAGGATCCTTAATGAGATGTGGTTAGAAAAAATGGAGCAAGAAGCTAAGGGTGAATTAGTTCTAGCTGTTCCACACCAAGATGTTCTTATTGTTGTTGATATCCAAAATGAAATGGGTTACGATATTCTGGCGCAAATGACCATGAAGTTCTTTGCAGAAGGTAGAGTACCTATCACTTCGTTGGCATTGACGTACAAGGATAAGAACCTCGAGCCGATTTTTATTTTAGCAAAAAATAAACCTACTAATGATAAGAAAAAAGAGGATGAATAAGATGCATGTTTTTTATAACAGAAAAGGAATTGGTGATTGTTTAATTGTCCCGCTTAAGCAAGGAGATCGTTACCAAATTGATTTTAATCAGTATGGTCATGTAACGAAAATTTATGACACAGAGTCAAAAGAAGTTTTAGGTTATAACATTTTTAGAGAAGGAAGCAACATGGAGCTAGAAGATGGTAAGCATAAACTGGATGAAGTTATGCTTGCAAAAATCAATCAAATATTAGACAGACATGGTGTTCCTGAAAGCTTGGAATTGGATTTATCTCCAAAATTTGTAGTTGGTTATGTAAAAACGAAAGAACCACATGAGAATGCCGATAAGTTAAATGTCTGCCAAGTAGATATTGGTACGGAAACGGTGCAAATAGTTTGTGGAGCTCCAAATGTTGACGCAGGGCAACATGTGGTTGTTGCAAAGGTCGGCGCTATTATGCCAAGTGGTATGGAGATTAAGGAAGCGAACCTAAGAGGAGTAGATTCGTTTGGTATGATTTGCTCACAAAAGGAATTAGGCCTTCCTAATGCTCCAGAAGAAAAAGGCATTTATGTATTAACTGGTGATCTAAAGGCTGGAGAAACATTTGATTTTTAAAATTCTTAAAAACGCGCGAGAGTCTCGCGCGTTTTTTCATTTTAAAATAATTGTTATAACAAGTAAAAACACAATAATTTACTTTGAAGATTTTAATGATAAAGATAATAAAGCTGAGATTGTCATTATATTTTATTAAGACACCATATGTATAGACTGTGTGGTAGCGAATCTAGGTTTAAGTAGGCGTTTCAACAAGGTTGCAGCCCATTTTTAGGATCAACCTAAGTGTATGTGGTCGTTTCGACGAGGTTGCAAGCCTTTTTAGGGTTTAACCTAGGTGAAAGAGGTTGTTTCGATGAGGTTGCAGCTCTTTTATGGTCTAACCTAGGCGAAAGAGGTCGTTTCGACGAGGTTGCAGGTCTTTTTAGGGTTTAACCTAGGCGAAAGAGGTCGTTTCGACGAGGTTGCAAGCCTTTTTAGGGTTTAACCTAGGCGAAAGAGGTCGTTTCGATGAGGTTGTATCTCTTTTTAGGGCTTAACCTAAGTGAAAGAGCTCGTTTCGACAAGGTTGGTGCCATTTTCTGCCCTCAACTTAAGCAAGATCAGCAATCTTGACGAGTCTAGCGTTATCTCCTGCCCTAAACCTAGGGGAAAAACCCGCCTTAAAGAAGTTACAGTTCTTTTGATCCTCTACCTTCGCGTGAACATCATTAAAGTGAAAAAAATAAATTATTTACCACGCAGTTTGTGCATGTTGAAAAATAGTAACGGCTGCTATCTTTTATAAAGCTTCAACGAACAATTCGGGGAAGGATAGCTCAACACCCCGTTGGTTGAAGTATCACTTTATCCAAGAACATTCGTTTTGGGCATTTCAATTCGATGAAAACCTGTTAAAATAGTAACTAATCATGTCAATGGAAGAGTGAAAGCAAATGCTAAAGAATTTTAGGAAAAAAGTAAAGCAATGGTTTGAACAAGAAGATCGTACCAGTCAAATTACGAACAATAATAAATGGGAAGAAATTAAGCGAAGTGACCATGGTGTGGACACAAGGGTATCATATCAATATCCGACAAAACGTTCTTTTCCTTTTCCGTTAGATAAAGATAACGAACCGACAATAAGAAGAGCAGTTAGAACAAATGAGCGCTCTACAAACATACCTGATAAATCGCCAAACATAGTAGAGCAGCCTTTTGTGTTTGAAAAACCTGAGCGTAGTCAACCGTTTCGTGCGTCTGACGTCCCTTCGCCAGTTTATGGGTTTCAACAAAGACGAATGACAGTCGATCTGGAAGAAATACCGGCATTTATCCGAAAAGAAAATCGAGAAGAATCATTCATGATGCATCACGAAGAAAATATAACGATTTCAGCAAATGAAGAGATAGAAACGGAAGAGAAAATCTGGAGTGATCAAGAAGTACAAGTTGATAATAGACTACCTGCTGTGTTAGCAAACAAAGAGGAATTAGAATCGAACGCCAATCATAGTAATGAAATGATAACAGATGAGCAAAGTGTTACAACAAGACAAAAAGATATGGAACCAGGCTATAAGCAGGTAACCAAAAAAGACCCTCAGGAAATAAAAAAGGATCCGTTTAACGTAAGGATGCGTCCAAGTGATAAAAAAAGATTTTATCAAACAAATCAAGATAGAAAAAAAATAGATCATACACGGCCGCAACTTCACCTTTTAGATGATACCAATGAGAAAACTACCTATGACGAGGCTTGGATCAAGGAGCAAGGGGAGCAATTAAAACATACGTTAGAGCAATTTCAAGTTCGTGCAAATGTAATTAATGCAATGCAAGGACCTTCAGTAACGCGATTTGAAATTCAACCAGAATCGGGTGTGAAAGTAAGTAAAATTAAAAATCTTAGTGATGATATAAAGTTAAATATGGCTGCAAAAGATATTCGCATAGAGGCGCCGATCCCAGGGAAAAATGCCATAGGTATTGAAATACCGAATAAGACGTCTCAAGCCGTTGGATTGCAGGAAATCTTTAAGTCGAATGCATTTCGTATGGCAGCATCGAGTTTATCGGTTGGATTGGGTTTAGATATTACGGGGAGAACGGTGGTTACAGACATTAAAAAAATGCCACATGGATTGATTGCGGGTGCAACAGGGTCAGGGAAAAGTGTTTGTATTAATTCCATCTTAATTAGTTTATTGTATAAGGCAAACCCGTCGGATGTTCGTCTATTATTAATTGATCCAAAGATGGTAGAATTAGCTCCATATAATGAAATACCGCATCTTGTTTCTCCTGTAATAACGGATGTGAAAGCAGCAACGCATGCATTAAAATGGGCAGTTGAAGAGATGGAAGATCGCTATAAACGTTTTGTAGAATCAAGTACTCGAGATATTGAACGCTACAATCAAAAAGTGGAGCATGCAGGGGATAAAATGCCATACTTGGTTATTGTTATCGACGAGTTGGCTGATCTAATGATGGCAGCACCCCAAGACGTGGAAGATTCGATTTGTCGAATCGCACAAAAAGCAAGAGCCTGTGGAATCCACCTATTGTTAGCTACTCAACGCCCATCAGTTGATGTTATTACCGGTCTAATTAAAGCAAACATTCCAACACGCATTGCGTTTAGTGTGTCTTCTCAAGTGGACTCCCGAACAATAATCGATACCAATGGTGCAGAAAGATTACTTGGAAGAGGGGATATGCTGTTTGTTGAAAATGGTGCCCGTACACCGCTACGAATTCAAGGCGCTTTTGTTTCTGACGATGAAATAGAGAGAGTGACTAATTTTGTCAGAAAAACCGCACCAACTAATTACTTATTCGAACAAGAGCAATTGCTACAACAAATGGAAGAGGAAAATGAAGATGAACTATATCCAGAAGCGCTAGCCTTCGTTTTAGAAAATAATAGTGCCAGTACTTCATTATTACAGAGACAGTTTAAAATCGGTTATAACCGAGCGGCTCGCCTGATTGACTCATTAGAACAGAATCAAGTTATTTCCGGACAAAATGGAAGTAAAGCTCGAACCGTTTTGATGCGTAATGAAGAGGTTATTCGATAGTTTCGATGTTTCGTTATGCTAAAAAACTTGTACTACATTTCCTAATCTTATATTATAGATAGGGAATCAAACAAACTTATGTGAATCAGATAGGGAGTTAGACTTGATGAAAAAGGAAATAACAAAGAAGTTAAATGGAGAGATTGACCGACTTACAAACAAGACATTCAAGTTTGATGAGCGGGTGAGAGACGGCTGGTTTTCAGCTGTTTATTTTTTAAAAACCAAAGAAATTGTTAAGCAAAAACGACCAAATAATGAAGTAATTATGCAGTTTTTTCAGAAAGATCACGCGGTTATCTGTGGTACTGATGAAGCAATTGCTTTAATACATACATTTGCTGATCAGCCTGAGCAGTTAGAAATTCATTCATTAAAAGATGGTGATAAAATAAGTCCATTTGAAACCGTGTTAACGATCAAAGGACCATACCAATCATTCGGTTACTTGGAAGGGATTATTGATGGTATTTTAGCTCGACGAACGTCTGTTGCAACAAATGTATATAATGTGGTGAAAGCGGGAAGAACTTCAGGTAAACAGAAACCAGTTATTTTTATGGGAGATCGTGATGATCATTACACCCAACAAGCTGGAGATGGATACGCAGCGTTTATTGGTGGATCTACAGCACAGGCGACACATGCTATGAATGAGTGGTGGGGAAAAACTGGTATGGGTACGATGCCACATGCGATGATCCAGATGTTTGAGGGAGATCTTGTTGCAGCATCCAAAGCTTACCATGAAGTGTATCCTGATGATGATTTAATGGTGTTAGTGGATTATAATAACGATGTTATCACCGATGCTTTAAAAGTAGCCCGAGAATTTGGGCCTATTTTAAAAGGGGTACGACTAGATACGTCAAAAAATATGGTGGATAAATATTTCCTAAGAAACCAACATATTATGGGAACCTTTGATCCAAGAGGAGTAAACCCTGAATTGGTCTTTGCTTTACGTAATGCTTTGGATGAGGAAGGTTACCAACATGTAAAGATTATTGCGAGCGGAGGTTTTACAGAAGATCGAATTCGTGATTTCGAAAAGAACAATGTTCCAGTTGACGTATATGGAATTGGCCGGAGTTTATTGGATATACAGATTGGATTCACTGGCGATAATGTTATGTTAAACGGTAAGCCTGAATCTAAATTTGGAAGACAATACCGTCCCAACCCTAGACTTGAAAAAGTACCCTACCTTAAATAAGTTGACCTAAAATATGTATTTTGCTTTCTTTTTATCGTTTCTATGATAAAATATTATTTTGGGCAAATAGTTTTTAATATGTTTAAAGAGGTTAACGCTCTTTTGGAGGTTCTTAGTTATGACAATTTATCATTTTGTTGGTATTAAAGGAACGGGGATGAGTGCTCTCGCACAAATTCTTCATGATGCTGGAGAAAAGGTCCAAGGATCTGACGTAGAAAAAACCTTCTTTACGGAAGAAGTTTTAAGGGAAAAACAAATCCCGATTTTTCCGTTCAGCAGAGATAATATAACAGACGATTTAACTATTATAGCAGGAAATGCGTTCAGAGATGATCATGAAGAGCTAGAGGCTGCACGAGAAAAAGAGATAACGATTTATCGTTATCATGAATTTTTGGGTGAATTTTTAAAAAAATTTACAAGCATTGCAGTAACTGGGGCTCATGGTAAAACTTCAACGACTGGCTTGTTGGCTCATGTATTAAAAGAATCTTATCCAATCTCTTACCTCATTGGTGATGGGACTGGTTCGGGATCGCCTGAAAGTGAATATTTTGTTTTTGAGGCGTGTGAGTATCGAAGACATTTTCTTGCATACCAACCAGACTATGCTATTATGACAAACATTGATTTTGATCATCCAGATTATTTTTCAAGTGTTGATGACGTTTTTGATGCATTTCAAGAAATGGCGGATCAAGTTAACAAGGGAATTATTGCTTGTGGAGATGATGAATACTTACAGCAAATTCAAGCAAAGGTTCCGGTACTATATTATGGCTTTCAAGATGGCAATGATTTTCAAGCAAAAAATGTTGCAGAAGGATCTAGGGGTACAACGTTCGATGTCTTTGTGCGTAACAACTTTTATGATTCATTCACCATACCAACATATGGAAGCCATAGCGTTTTGAACGCATTGGCAGTAATTGCTCTCTGTCATTATGAAGGAATGCAAGCAGAGCAAATCCAAAAATTGAAGACATTCACTGGAGTGAAACGACGTTTTAGTGAGAAAAAGCTTAACGATCAAATTTTGATTGATGATTATGCACATCATCCGAAAGAAATTACTGCTACAATCGATTCGGTTCGTAAGAAGTACCCAGATCGAATGGTTACAGCAATTTTTCAACCACATACTTATACAAGAACAAAAATGTTTTTGCAAGAATTTGCGGATAGTTTGAAAGCGGCGGATCTTGTGTTTTTGTGTGATATATTTGGATCAGCACGAGAACTAGCAGGTAAACTGTCTATCGAAGACCTTCAAGAAAGGATTTCGGATAGTAAGGTCTTGGCGTTAAATGAAGTAGAAGTACTAAAAGAATTTTCGAATAGTGTGCTGGTTTTTATGGGAGCGGGGGACATCCAAAAATATCAGCAAGCATACGAAGAGACATTCTAACATATTTATGAAGGAATTCATTCATCAGACCTTAAATATTTAGAGTTGATGGTGAATTTCTTTTTTTATCCAGGTGCAAACGCTAGTAAACTTTCTACTTCCAAACACCAAGAAATAAAGTGAAACTTCAATCAGTGGGGGTTTTTAGGTATTCCCCCACTGATTGTTAGCCCTAAAGGATGACCTAAAGGCCTTTGAACCATTCGGGGTGCTCTAGCGTCCGTTACTCCGGGATAAAAGCTGTTTGAATAGGATTGATGCCCACCAAAAGGTTTTTACCGTCTCTTCTAGGATTACTACTCAATAGAGAAATACCGAACACCGATATTAGTTGAAGTTTTACATAATATTTACAAGGAAATGATCATGTAAATTAATCGCAACAAGAATATTTCCCTGAATTTTGGTCATTTTATAAAGAAGAAAATGTTTATCGTATTTTTTTTCGGGTAAATATTACTATAATTAGATGAAACTAAATTATACATAGAATTGGAGTGAGTGAATAGAATGATTATAATACTTTATATTGCTGCATTAATATTTGCACTTGCCTTCACTGCATTAGTCGTTTATTTAATTAAAGTATTAAAGGAAACAGAGCGTACGATGGGTAGTATGGCAAATACGCTAGAAGGTTTAGAGACGCAAATGGAGGGTATAACCACAGAAACGACCTTGCTGCTGAATCGAACGAATCAACTGGCAGAGGATATTAATGATAAATCACAACGTTTAAACACGGTTGTTGATAGTGTCAAAGGAATTGGAGATACTGTAAATAGCTTTAACCAGTCGATTCGAAATGTGTCATCGACAATTTCTCATGTAGCAGAAAAAAATAAAGAAGAAACAGCACAAGTGATTAAATGGGGAACTGTAGTAATGCAATTGTTTAACAAGCGTAAAGGGAATAATGAAAATCCATATAGTAATCTTTAGGGAGGAATTAAAATGACAAAAGAAAACAAAAATGATCACATTAATGCAAAGGACTTTTTAATCGGTTCTTTAGTTGGGAGTATTGTTGGTGCATCTTTTGCATTATTGTTTGCGCCAAAATCAGGGAAAGAACTTCGTGGTGACATTAATAAAGGCGCACATGAGTTAAAGGATAAGGCTGGAGAATGGAAAGATGTTGCTCAAGAAAAAACTGGTGAGTTTAAAGATTATGCGAAAGAAACATCTGCACAAATTCAGCAAAGTGTTGCAGAAAAATCGCAACACTTACAAGATAAATTCCAAGAGACAAAAAAATCTCTACAGGAAAAAATCAATCACGCTTATGAGGAAGCTGGAGAAGTAAAAGATAACGTTAAGCAAAAGGCAAGCGAAGTGAAAAACAAGGCGAAAAGCAAAGTGAGCACAGCAGATGATGCTGCAGACCATATCAAAGAAACTGCGAAAGAAGCAGCAGAGAATGTTGCAGAAGCGGTAGAAGAAGCAGCAGAAGACGTAAAAAATAAATAAACACTTATTTATGTGAAAAGGTTGTAGCAAATTAATGCTACAACCTTTTTTGCAAGATAAGAGTTGAAAAATAGTTTTTGTGGCAATATCTATAAGTGCTTTAACCACTTTAAATCGATGTAAACGATTTTCTAATAATACAGTAGGGGCTAACGGTTGCTTTGCCATCAGCCCCTTAAAAATTATTTGTTTGAAGGAACAGATGGTAATACCGCGGAGGCAGGGACAAAAGAAAAAAGGCAGTATAATAACCGAAACTATAGTAGAGGTTTAGTCAATTATGGTTCGGTTAATTTTCCGAGAAACGAAATTAAGCACCTGAAATATGCGAGACTCCTGCGGGAACAGCGCGAGCTGAAGATCCACTCGGAAAGCGAAATTTGCTTATCCGAGTTAGCTGAAGCCGTGCCCGCGGAAAGCGAGTATATTTCAGGTGCGGTGCTCTTCCACTTATTTATATAAGAAGATTATTCGTATATTGAGTAAAGGGATTTTTTTGTCCCAGCCTCTTCACCTAAAAAATTTTCGTATCCTGGATATTTTTCAAAATCATTCATGCTCAATAGTTATTTCATCATTTTCTGCAAGCGGGTCAAAAAACGCGGCAGATTCCCCATTTTTTTGAATCGTAACATTTCCTTTGATTTTTGTTAAGTCAATGGAAATAAACCGAAAGATATCTTGGAAAATGAATTCATTATCTTCCACTGTCTTGCATGTAATTTTTGCCCCAGATTGAATTGTATCAGTGTATTGAAGTTCTTGATTATTTAGAAATACTTGAGTCACCTGTTTTGTTAGGGTGATTGGTTTTCCATTGTACGTCACATGCAATTTCTTTTCCGTTGGAATGTGAAGACTTGATAAAATCTTTTGAACAGTGGGCTGATCACCTTTTATCAGCTCTATCTTATCATTTGCTCTAACACTAATATTTTTGTCAACTTTTTTTCCATTTACCTTCAATCTAGTTGAAAAGTTCTCCAGCGTCGCTTTTTTATTGTCAACCACAATTTGAAAATCTCCCACTTGATCTAATTCATCTTTTTTGTTTATGGATGAAAAGAATTCTTGTACAGTTTTTGTTTCTATGATATGAATATTATCATTGTCTTGAATCTGATAATCAGATTGAACGCTTTTTCCATTCACTTCAATCTTAGGCTCGATTTTATATTTTTCTTGGTTAAAGAATATAGTAAAACTATCTACTTCACCAACTAGACCTGCAATGGTTACAACAGGTTCAACACCATCTTCGCCTTTTTCTACATGTAGAACATCACCGTGTTTAATGGGTTGTTCGACGGTAATTGGTTCGTCATTTAACCACACTTTAGGTGGTTGTCCATATGTTCCTGGTAAAGTGATATTCTGATTGTTAAATGTGATCATATAAGCCATGCCAGGTCTGCCATACAATTTGTCGATATAGATACCTGCAGCAAGTAAAGAATCACCAACAGTTAATTGCTTCATATCAAATAATCGTACTGCACGATCATTTACGGTTACACTGATATAATGTACTGGATTTTGTTTCGCCGCAATGGCGATACCAATCGGCGTTATAAAAGCAGGGCCAGTCGGTATTTCTGCTTCGAATTCTAAATCTCGAATTGCATCTGTTCCACGAGTTGCAACCCGATTGTTTGGTAATTTTAATTTATTCGCTAATTTTACTGTTAGATTTGGCGTTAGACTACCACCACCAACGAGCATTACTGCTTTTGGTGCTCGACTATTTAACGTGATTATTTCTTCAGCAATTACACTAGCTAATTGGTCAATTGCTGGTTCAATGGCTGTAGCTAATTCATCGAAAGTAATGGTTTGTTCGAAACCAAGAATATCCGTTAAAGTAGCCTGTTGATGTGCGGTAATATCTTTTTTCACTCGCTCAGCTTCATTAAAATCAAGCAAAAAATGATCGCTAATCGCCTCTGTAATTTCGTCGCCAGCTTTTGATACCATACCATATGCAGTAATACTTCCAGCGTCTGTAAGAGCAATATCACTTGTTCCTGCACCAATATCTACTAATGCAACATTCAAACGACGCATCGATTCTGGAATTAGTACATTAATCGCTGCAATAGGTTCGAGTGTTAAGGCTTCCATTTCTAGATTGGCACGTTGCAGTGCAGCTAACAATGATTCTACAACTACTTTCGGCAGAAAAGTTGCAATGATTTCTACTTCTGCTTCTTTTCCTTGCTGATCAATTAACGAACCAATCAAATCGTCATCCAATCGGTATTGTAGAACAGAATACCCAACACAATAATAGTGAGTACTTGCATTATTCCCTTGTTCTTCATGAGCCAAGTCATGTTGTGCTTGTTGTACAGCACTCAGTTCTAAGAATAATATATCCTCTTTATCAATTAGTGGATGTTGTTCAATATTCTTGCTTATTTTAGTTCTTTTGGTTTTTAATGCTCGGCCGGCGGCAGCAACACAAACTTTTGACAGCATAATTTGATGTTTACATTCTAATTTTTCTTTCACTTCATTAATTACCTTTGAAACGGAGACAACATCATGAATCTGTCCATCAAGCATCGAGCGTTCCTCGTGTTCTTGCATGACGTAATCAATCAGTTTGTATGATTTATTCGTTTGTTCTAATAATAATCCAATGACAGATCGAGTTCCAATATCTAATGCGAAAATATAATTATCCATGATTTTAATCCTTTCCTTCAGATCACCTATTCAGAGTTTAACAGAAAAAACATTATTTTGACGAATTAAAAGAAAATAAAAATAAAGAAAATACTAAATATTTAAACATAATGGTGACAAGTAACAAAATATTAGCTATAATTATCCCTAATTATTAAATATATATTATTTTATTATAATGTAAAACATAAAAATAGGGGGTAATTAGTTTGAGTAATCAAGAATTAGATCAATTGAGAGAAGAACTTGATCAGGTAAACCTAGAAATATTAGATTTAATTAAAAAGCGAGGGAAATTAGTACAACAAACAGCGCAAGTGAAAGAGAAGCAGGGAGCTAATCGGAATTATGATCCGGTTCGTGAGCGTGACATGCTTGACTTAATCAAAAAGCATAATGATGGACCGTTTGAGAACGCAACAATTATTCATTTGTTTAAACAAATTTTTAAAGCAGGATTAGAATTACAAGAAGATGATCATAGCAAAGCACTACTAGTTTCAAGAGTGAAGAAAGCAGAAAACACTATTGTTGATGTAAATGGAGCAAAATTCGGCGATGGAAATCCTCATTATATTTTCGGCCCATGTGCGGTGGAAAGTTATGAACAAGTAGCTCAAGTTGCGGAACAAATTAAAAATAAGGGATTAAAAATAATTCGTGGTGGGGCTTTTAAGCCGAGAACGTCACCTTATGATTTTCAAGGTTTGGGTTTTGAAGGTTTAGAAATCTTGAAAAGAGTTGCAGATGAGTATGGTCTTGCCGTTGTTAGTGAGATCGTAAGTCCCGCAGATGTTGAAAAAGCGGCTGAATATCTTGATGTTATTCAAATTGGTGCACGTAACATGCAAAACTTTGAGTTACTAAAAGCGGCTGGAGAAGTAAATAAGCCAATTGTATTGAAACGCGGGATGTCAGCAACAGTTTCTGATTTTATTAATGCAGCTGAATATATTAATTCACGTGGTAATGGACAAATTATCTTATGTGAACGTGGTATTCGTACGTATGAAACGTCTACACGTAATACATTAGATATAACTGCTGTTCCTATTTTAAAACAAGAAACACACTTACCGGTTATGGTAGATGTAACGCACTCTACAGGAAGAAGAGACTTACTAATCCCTGCTGCTAAAGCTGCACTAGCTATCGGCGCGGATGGTATAATGGCAGAAGTTCACCCTGATCCTGCTGTGGCTCTTTCAGACTCTCAGCAACAGATGAACTTTGATCAATTTGACCAGTTTATAAGTGAAGTGGTAAATAAGAAGTATTAATGAAGTAAAACTGTCTGTTCACTAAGAACAGGCAGTTTTTTTTCAAGATAGGGAGTTGAAATGGGTTAGACGAGGTAGGGTAAAGATATTAGACGAACGCTTAACAATGAAAATTCTAATAATACCCATTTTTCCTTGACAAATTAAGAAGAATATAAGACATTTGATTGTTGAGTTTGCTATAATATTAAGAGGAAGTTTCTATTAGAAAATAGAATTGGTTTAAATCGCATTATCCTATGATATACTTAATGACAAACAAAGTAATATAAAATGTAATGGAGGTAGAATGTAAATGAATATCACAATATATGATGTAGCAAGAGAAGCGAATGTATCAATGGCAACCGTATCAAGAGTTGTAAACGGCAACCCGAATGTAAAACCAGTCACAAGAAAAAAGGTATTAGAAACGATTGAAAGATTGGGGTATCGCCCAAATGCTGTTGCTCGGGGGTTAGCGAGCAAAAAAACAACAACTGTTGGTGTTATTATTCCAGACATATCGAGTATATTCTTTTCTGAGTTAGCTCGTGGGATTGATGATATAGCAAACATGTACAAGTATAATATTATTTTAAGTAATTCTGATCAGAATATCGATAGAGAAATTAAACTCATTAATACAATGCTTGAGAAACAGGTAGATGGCATTGTCTTTATGGGTGGTAAGATTACAGAGGAGCATGTGAAAGAGTTTAAAACATCACCAGTGCCAGTTGCTCTAGCAGCAACAGTGGATCCAACGCAATCTATTCCATCGGTCAATATTGATTACGAGCAAGCTGCTTTTGAAGCGACCAAATTGTTAATCGAAAACGGTAATAATCAACCAGCTTTTATTTTTGGAGTTGAGGAAACAGCTGCTAACGAATTAAAATATAAGGGCTACGAACGAGCATTAAAGGAAGCGAATCAAACAATTAATCATGACCTAATCATTAAAGGTGATTATACATATGCTTCAGGAATAGAAGCTGTTGAACAATTACTAACGTTAGAGCCTAGACCTACGTCTATCTTCGTTGCTTCTGATGAAATGGCATTAGGGGTCATTCATGCCATTCAAGACAAAGGCTTACGAGTGCCAGAAGATATCGAAGTTTTTGGATTTGATAACACAAGACTTGCTACAATGGTTCGTCCGACGTTGTCGACAATTGTACAACCAATGTATGATATAGGAGCAGTAGCGATGCGGTTATTAACAAAGTATATGAATAAAGAAGAAGTATCAGAAGCAAATGTAATATTACCTCATCAAATTATCGAAAGAAACTCAACAAAATAAAATTAATGTCGATATATAAAATATCAAAATTCATATCCTGGGCATGTTTATTTCAACCAAGATTGTACGTTTAGTTAGGGAGAGAGTATATGAAAAAAACAGATATTTTAACACCAATCGGCATTACACTGGGTTTCATGATGATTATGTTTGGTATCATTTCAAGTAGTGGTAATTTTGATGGCTTCATTGCATTTATCCAAGCGTCATCTATTGTTATTGTAATAGGTGGACTTGCTGCGGCCTTATTAATTAATTTTAACCTTGATCAAATTAAACTAACTGGTCGAGTGGTTAAAGAAACTTTTAATAAGAGTGAAAGTGATTTAGGAGAACTAATTAAGTTATTCGAACGACTTTCAGAACGTGCTAGACGGGAAGGGTTATTGGCGCTTGAAAATGAGCTAGAAGGTGTAGAAGATCCGTTTATCAAAAAAGGTGTTTTACTAGCGATTGACGGAATTGAACCAGAAGTTATTCAAGATATTATGAGTGCAGAAATTACAGCGATGGAAGACCGTCATCAAAAAGGCCGGATCATTATTGAAAAAGCTGGAGATTATGCGCCAGCATGGGGAATGATCGGTACATTGATTGGTTTAGTACTAATGTTAAATGATTTGGATGACCCAAGTACATTAGGGCCCCAAATGGCTGTTGCGCTTTTAACAACGTTCTACGGTGCAGTAATGGCTAATCTTGTCTTTATTCCGATGGCTGGTAAACTCGAGAGCAAGACAGAAGAGGAAGTTTTTATGAAACAGATTGTAATCGAGGGTGTTATTGGAGTACAATCTGGTCAAAATCCGCGAATTTTAAAAGAAAAGTTAAGTGCATTTTTATCGGATGATATGAGGAAAAAACGTGAATTAGATGCAGACGAGCAAGTGGAGGGTGCTGCTAATGAAGCGTCCTAATAAAAAGCAACCAAAAGGTGCACCAAGATGGATGACGACCTATTCTGATATGATTACGTTGATACTTGTTTTTTTCATTCTGTTATTTTCCATGTCACAGATTGATATTGTGAAATTTCAGGCAGTAGCAGAATCGTTTCGTAATCGTGTTATTTTTGATAATTATCCCTCTTCTGTTCCTTTGGAGAACCCATCGGACTATCATGACGTTCGACAGGATGATCCTACTGGGCATTTTAAAGATAATATCTTCGATTCTGATGACGAAGAAGAGTTTGATAACGATCAAATAGATGAAGACATGGATTCACTAGATGAATTGTTAGCAGAAATTGAAAGGTTCTTACGTGAAGAAGGGCTTCAAGATGTTATTTCTGCTAACCGTACCGATCAAGGTGTAGTATTGATTTTACAAGAACGAATTTTATTTGATTCTGGACAAGCTCTTCTTAAGTCATCAGCAGAGCCCTTTCTAGACAAAATTGGGATATTGTTGAGTAATATACCGAACACAATTCGTGTTGAAGGTCATACGGATAATCGACCGATATCCACCTTGCAATTCCCCTCCAATTGGGAATTGTCAGCAGCACGAGCTAGTAGTGTCATTCGTTATATTATCAATGCAAATGATTTTGAAGAAGATCGCTTTATTGCAGTAGGCTACGGTGATACTAGGCCGATTGTGGAAAATGATTCTCCCGAAAATTGGAGCAGAAATCGTCGAGTAGAAATTGTTATTTTAGAATTATCACAGGATTTCAACTAAAAAAGGAGGTGTGCCGAATTTTAAATTCTGGTATGCCTCTTTTTTTGAAATATTGAATGCATCCTCTTATCAATACTAAGTAAACATCACCTTGTCATCACGTGTTAAGCAATTTTAAGCAGAACCCCCTATAGTTAATAATAAACCGCAAATAAAAAAAGGTGTAGAAATTATTATTCTACACCTCTTCTTATTGAGTGAAGCTATTCATCTTCCTCTTCATTGTCTGGATCTTCGCTTTCTTCATCTTCGTTATCATTGTTTTCCTGTCCACCATTCCCGTTGCTATCTCCACCGTTACCTGAATTTTCATCAGTCGAATCACCGTCATCATCTTCAGGTTCTTCGCTTTCTTCAGGCTCTTCCTCGGTAAAATCGCCATCTTCTAAAACATCAGAAGGGGCGGACTCTTCCCCGAAGTAATCAACGGCAGTAACATGATAAACGGCATCTCCACTACCAACATTGAAGTTTGTATCCGTCGTGCTGCTCAGTAGTTCAAAGGAACTGTCCGGATCATTTGCACGATAAATACGATAACCAACTACATCATTGCTAGAAGAAGCATTCCAAGTTAAGACATTACCTGATTTTGATATAGAGGTTGGCGCGTTCGGCGCTTCTCCATCATCTTCAATTTCCGTCGTACTTGGAATCTCTATAGACGACCAAGCACCACTTGAACTAGGAATTAGCTGAGAAATATCGTCTAATTCATCATAACCCATATCTCTTAACCATTCAGGGTTAAAAATCACCCCATCACTTTGGATAAATTCTTCTGGGGTATTATTTCCAGCTACTACAGCTTCACCGTTTAGCATAACATATCTACCTTCAATGAGACTGTAATCTTCGTCAGATGGTACATGAGCAGTGTTATAGATGTCTTGACCAACTAATCCTAGTGATTCGCAGATGCCAGATGGTAGTAAACCTGACGCCATACAATAGGACCTTGATACAATATTATTCGGTCTTTCAAAGCGGTCTGAAGGTGCCATTAAATCTGGATTGACCTCTGTTGCTGCATTTACTAATTGGGCCCATAATGATTGAGTTCTAGCGCTATAACCGTCTCCTAACGAATTGTTATATTCATAACCCATCCATATACCTAATGAAACGTTTGGATTTGTTGCAACAAACCAATAATCTCTAAATTCATTAGTTGTTCCTGTTTTACCTGCCCAGTCCACGTCTTTATTAACAAGATTATTGTATGCAGTTCTCCCCGTTCCAGAGGTTAATACATCACGCATCATATCTAGCATCAGATAGCTCGTTTCATTACTGAAAACTTCAACAGATTCACTTTCGTGTTGGTAAATCACTTCACCATCAAACGATTCGATCTTCTCAATCATGTAAGATTTTTCAAAATTACCATTGTTACCGAATGTGGCATAACCATTTGTGTTTTCCTCTATTGTTGCTTCAAAAGAACCAAGAGCATTTGATCTATAACCATACTGATGTGGTAATATATTCTTGTAACCCATTGGAATTAAATAGTCCTCAACTGGACTGCTTTCTTTAAGTAAATCGATGTACACTTGCCCAGCAGACACGTTGTAAGAGTTAACTAAGGCCGTTCTAACAGATACCAATCCATAATAGCGATTTCGTGTAAAGTTAGAAGGGCTCCATGGTTCCCCATATTCATCGAAGTGTTCAAATTCAACGTCTGCTAGTATGGAACCAGGTTGGACTACGCCTTCCTCCATAGCAGGTCCGTAAACAAGGATAGGTTTTGCCGTACTTCCTAATTGCCTATTCGCATTGGTAGCAAAATTCCGTTGTTGTCTTTGGAAATCACGACCACCAACAAAACTAATGATCGCACCTGTGCGATTGTCAATTAACATACTTCCTACTTGTTCAGGCGCGACTAATGGAATCAATTCTCCTGTTTCTTCGTCTTCAGTCATTATTGGCTCACCATTGACATTTCGAGCAGGTAGGTCTCTTCCATAATTCTCATAGTTTGCAGCAACTTCCTGAAAAGCATCATAGATATCTTTGTCTATCGTTGTATGAATTTTGTACCCACCTTGTCGAAGTGCTCGCTCTGCACGAATTTCATATTGCTCTTGTAAGTCTTCGTTTGAGTCTAGGTCATCCATTGTATACCCATCTTCTGTTACTAATTGTTCTAGCAAAATTTCCGTTGTTCTTATTCTTACTTCTTCTGTTAAATACGGATATTCTTCATATGTCGTTGGCGAACGTTCTGCGAAGTCAGCAACGATATCATAATTCAACGCTTCTTCGTATTTCTCTTCCGTTATATACTCCGCTGTCAACATACGAGATAAGACTGTACGCATACGACTTAAACCAGGTTGTAATCCTGCTTCTTCCTTTACACGACCTGAATTGGTAAAAGGACTATATGCTATTGGGCTTTGCGGTAAACCAGAAAGGAAGGCCGCTTGAGCTAAATTTAATTCATTGGCATTTATATCAAAGATTCCTCTTGCTGCAGTCTGAACTCCCGCAATGTTTCTACCATTCGCATTTCTTCCGAATGGAACAATATTTAGATATGCTTCTAGTATTTCGTCCTTTTCTAAGAATTGTTCAAGACGCATCGCAAGAATAATTTCATTTGCTTTTCGATCAAAAGAAACTTCATTCGTTAAAATTTGATTTTTAATAATTTGCTGAGTTAATGTACTCCCACCAGTTTGCATGGCTGCACCGGTTAATTCTTGAAACATAGCCCGCATAATCGCTTTTGGAACTATACCATTATGTGTTTTAAAGTACTCATCCTCTGTTGCAATAATCCCCTGAATCAGGTATTCAGAAACATCAGCTAATTCAACTTCTTCTCGATGAAGGTCTGAGCTAACTTCCCCCATGAAAACATCATTAGCAAAATAGATCTCAGATGTTTCGGAATAATTATAGATTGCACTTACCATAGAATCTTCAGAACGTAGTGGCTCATCCCTTATTAAGGATGCAAAATACCCTGCTCCAACGCCACCAACAAAAAAACCTCCGATAACTGTAATAACGACAAAATAAAGAATGATGTTCCAGATCACATCATAACTAATTCGTGAGACACGCTGGATAATGCCTTTGTCGATAAAAGATTTTGTCTTCGTCCAAAATTTATAGAATCCTTCTTTAAAATCCATTTGAATACCTCCTAAAATTACAACCTATATTATACCACAGTTATGAATTAGTGAAATATTTTTTGTCTTTTAAGAACAGTAACTTGCATAAAATTGTGAATTGTGTTATTAATGTAGAACAATGAGCATAAATAAAAGCTGTGAAAGAATGAAGTAGTGAAGTTACTCCCTGTTTTAGAGAGCTGACGGTTGGTGTGAGTCAGTGCAAAGTAACTCTACGAATTACGCTCTCGAGCTTCTTCTGTAATAGAGGACGGTACAAACAAGTATCGTTATGTATTCAAGTGGCAACGAAAACAGTTGCAACGAGGGTGGTACCGCGAGTAGAACTCGTCCCTTTTCGGGATGAATTCTGCTCGTTTTTTCTTTGCTGATTTTAAAAAAAATAAACACATGAGGAGAAGGTAATATGAACATTATTCAGGATTTAGAACAAAGAGGACTAATTCAACAAACAACAGACGAGGAAGGTTTAAAGAAACATCTATCAGACCATGTCGTTACATTGTATTGCGGGTTTGATCCAACTGCGGACAGCCTTCATATCGGTCACCTTGTACCTGCACTAATGTTGAAGAGGTTTCAACTAGCAGGTCATCGACCAATCGCTTTAATTGGTGGTGGAACTGGAATGATTGGTGATCCGAGTGGTCGATCTAGTGAGCGCCAATTAAATGATGAAGCGACTGTAAGTTGGTTCAGCAAGCAGATTGAAAAACAATTAGCAACCATTTTAGATTTTGAGAAAGAAAAGAATGGTGCAGTTGCACGTAATAATGCAGAATGGCTCGGATCTTTATCCTTGATTGAATTTTTACGAGATACGGGAAAACATTTTGGTGTGAATTACATGTTAGCAAAGGACTCTGTGCAATCACGATTAGAAAATGGAATATCTTTTACGGAGTTTACCTACATGATTTTGCAATCCTATGATTTCATGAACTTGTTCGAGAAAGAAAACTGTACGCTACAAATCGGAGGAAGCGATCAGTGGGGAAATATAACTGCCGGTATGGAGTTAATTCGTCGTACTCGTCAAGCAGAAGAGGAGGTCAAGGTGTTCGGTTTGACCGTTCCTCTAATAACCAAAGCAGACGGTACAAAATTTGGTAAAACAGCAGGTGGAGCAGTTTGGTTAGATGGGGAAAAAACTTCACCGTATGAATTTTATCAATTTTGGATTAACACCGATGATCGGGATGTGATAAAGTTTTTAAAATACTTTACTTTCTTGTCGCTTGAAGAGATTGGAATGCTAGAAGAAGAACTAAAACAAGCTCCAGAACAACGTTTGCCACACATTCGTTTAGCAGAGGAAATGACAAAATTAGTCCATGGTGAACAGGCGCTTCTGCAAGCAAAAAAAATCTCTGCAGCATTGTTTAGTGGAGATATTAAACAACTAAATGGTGAAGAGATTCAACAAGGATTTAAATCCGTACCAAATGTACAGATTTTTAAAGAAAGCAAATTATTAGTCGATTTATTGGTAGAAACAAAGATCTCTTCATCCAAACGACAAGCAAGAGAAGATATTCAAAATGGTGCAATTTACATCAATGGAGATCGCCAGCAAGATCTGTCGTACGAAATAACAGAAAATGATCGAATTGATGATCGTTTTACCATTATTCGCCGTGGAAAGAAAAAGTATTTTCTCATTGATTTTCAATAAGTAGGGACAAGAAAAGGAGTAAGCATTCTTATGGAACTTAACGAATGCTTACTCCTGTTTATATTTTTTAACGTGGGTAAGGATCACGCTTATGCTAGTTAGCAAGATCAGATCTTTCTTTGTGTTCTCAGATTGGATTGCTTAGGCATTAGGAAACACAATCCTAAAAAATACTACTCCTCAAAATAACTGATTATAACGCCCATTTACGATCTTCAGTGAATGATACGGTTAACCATTTTTGTTTGCTATACTGATCCAAAAAAGTATGGATTTCTTGGCGAATTTGATCTTGATCTGCCAACGTTTCTATGACATCTGTATTTTTTACAACAAAATCAACTTCCACCCAAAGTGTTTTTCCCACTTTGGAAACACGAACAAAATGTTCATCAAAATCATATTTAATGGTCAATTCTTTGACAAAAGCTTTGATTTGATTAGGAACCCTTCCTTTTGGTTTCATATCAAGAACCTCACGTATGGATGAGCCCATCTCGGTAATAGGAACTTTAATGAACACAATCGATACAATAACGACCATGATTGGGTCAATATATGGTACTGTCCAACGTAATGAATCGATGTGGAAAAAAATATAAGAGATCAGAAAACCAGCTAAGACACCAATACTAACAAAGCTATCCATATACCATTGATTTGCTTCTGCTCTTATTAAAGCAGAATCACTTTTGTTTGCCGCATTCTTTAAGTAGATCGTTGTTCCTACGCACAGTACTGTTGCAACGAATGAATATTGTAGTGCGATTCCAACCGCAATTTCTCGCCCTCCAGAGAATATCGCAACAATTGCTGAGAAAAGCGAGGCAACTACTAACAAAAGAATAACAAAATATTTTAACAGAACGACCAATGGTTCAATTTTATCTTTACCAAACGGGTAGTTCTTCCAATCGGCTGTTCTCATAAACTTTGCTGCGAATAGGGACAGTGTGGATAGTCCTAAGCTAATTAATGAGTACAGACCATCAAATAGGACGATTTGGGAATTAATGATTAGCCCAAGTAAAATACCTGCTACCGAAAAAATGAGTGCACCATAGACGGAAATTTTTAATACGGTTTGTTCTCTATACATGTTCTGTTTCATTTTGTCGTTCTCCTTCAGATAATATCTTTCTTAGTGTACCACAGCACTTCAAAGAATAGTTTGTTTAAACATAGATGAGTTTAATCAATCCTTTTGTTTTTTCACCTCCTGATATCGCCTGTTTTGACGATATCCGTATGCAATGTTTCTTACTAACTCTGCGTTTTCTGCGCTGGCACCAATAGAACCCGCTAACGTGGCAACAGAAGTAGCTAACCAACTTAATCGTAAAAAAGCAAGTATTCCTACTTCCCCCTCCGATTCTGTCATTGTTCGAAACAATTCTGGAGGAATAAAAATAACAATTGCGATACTAAAAATAATAAAGAGGACAATGTAATAAACTGATACTGCCATGGTTAATGTAGTAACAGTAGTTGTATTATATAATCTTCTTATTTTTCGCTTACTATTTTTTGTTTTATTTTCCCATAAATTATGGGATACAATCATCCAAATGATCATGCTCATGCAAGCAATAAACATGATTCCTAGCAATCGTGGAACATTATAATGGACACTTAATTCCCATAGATTAGGGAAAATCAAAGCGTAGGCACCAGTTGCGAATGCCACTGCAATGATTGGTTTAAAAGATGAAATGACAGCCCAAGGTCTATTCGCATAAGACATCCCAAGTATTGTACGTAATTTACTATTTATTTTTGGAACAACTAAATAACGAATCATCGCCTTATTCTGATCCATACTAACTTCTTCTCGTTTAATCGGAGAAAAGCGCAAATTTCTCTTAAACAAATGTTTTATTGCTTGTTTCATTTTGTGTACATCATCTTTTGTATGATTAAAGTGAAGTTCCTGCATGATTTGCATAATTACTTTTTTTACTCGATACCGCATTGGGGGGGACCCGAATGCTGGCAAGGAAATCTGAGCAATATTTAATTTTTGGTTTAAATCTGCGAGGATTATTTTATTATCTTCAAATAATGGAAGATCTGTTAAACAAATTGTATAATCCCATTCTCTCTTTTTTGCAATCGAAAGTGCCGCATCGATGATTTCTTTTGAGGATTCAGCAGCGCCGGTTAATGGGTCAACAACAATTTCTATCTCCCAGTCATAATTATCATCTACTTGCCTATTAAAATAGTCTATCAGCTCCTCATAGATATTTTCAGCTATCGTCTCAGGTAATTCTGGAGCACATATTAGTCCCACTTTTTTAGCCATATATCGATTTCCTTTCTTATACACGTGCTGAAGAACTATTACCCTTTTTTAGACAGATTAATCATTTTGGGACTTTTTTTGTAGATATAGTAACAAACGGGATTTTAGAACGTCTAAATGAATAGAAATGGTTAAATCATTTTAAATGCTAGCGTCCTTAACTTTGATTTTTCTATATGTTAAATTAGGAGTTTTGTGGTCGTCTGTTCTGATTTTAAAAAAGGAGGATGAAACGAATGAAATTAATTAAGGTTAGCGTATTTGTGTTGCTATTATCGAGTATAACCTTCTCAACCGTTTTTGCCGAAGAAGATACTGATCGAGTAATAATTGAGGAAGTGGAAGATAGGGTTGTTTCTAATTATTTGGAAGATCAGGAAATAGCTTTAACGTATATTGACGAACATCTACGTGATAGTTATGAAACAATGTATATTGATTGGGATGAAAATAATGAAAATAAATTAGTATTTTTATTTAGAGACCCGGTTGATACAGCTCATCAAGAAGCAATAAGAGCTTTGGTTGAAGAACCATCAGCAATTGTCTTTGATGAAGTACTCTACACGAAAGAAGAATTAATTGCAAAACAAAAAGAGATCGAAGCAGGCGGATTGGAATATGACAATTTCACGATTAATTATCTGAGTTCAAATGTAATGAATGGTACTGTGAATGTAGGAATTGTTCCATATTCTGAGGAGAATGCACAGATTCTTTATCAAGCTTATGGAAACGATATGATCGTTGTAGAACAAGGAGATGAGTTTACAACGATGGAAATGGGAATTATGGCAAGAACTTCTGATCAGGATGCCGTCGAAGAAATCAAGGAGGAGGAAGAGGAAGAACTTAACTTTTTCCAGCGATTATTCCGGGCGATTCGAAGCTGGTTCCCTTGGTAATTGCATTTTTCACCTTGAAGCTAGACAAGATCGATCATCTTGACAAGGCTGGTGTTAGTTTTCGTCCTGAACCTCGGCAAGATCGATCACCTTGCCGAGGTTAGTGGCATTTTTCGCGCTGAACCTAAGCAAGATAAGCCATCTTGACGAGGTTAGGAGCATTTTTCGCGCTGAACCTAAGCAAGATCGGTCACCTTGCCGAGGTTAGTGGCATTTTTCGTCCTCAACCTAGTCATAAGTGGTCGTTTCGCCTAGGTTGGAGCTTTTTTTGTTTCCTAACCTAGGTGTAAGTGATTGTTTCGCCGAGGTTGGAGGCTCTTTTTTGCCTCAACCTCAGCATAAGAACGCCTTGTGCCGAGGTACAGTACGCATTGCTCAAGTGCAGATGATATATTACTTACTGCACTGTTTATGTCTAGATTGATGTTCTTCACGCAAAATTCGTATCTAACCGGTAGAGGTCTTTTTTGTAGTTGTTGTTTTTCTTTTGGGAGCTTTCTTTTTGGCTTGTTTCGTTTTATTTAATGATTTCTCTAAGGCTTCCATTAAGTCGGTAACATTATCTCGTCTTTTCGGTTCTTGAGCTGTTGAAATTTCTTCTCCATCTTTTTTCTTCTCAATTAAATCAAGTAACGCAGTTCGATAATCGTCTGTGTATTTTTCAGGTTCAAAAGTAGTTGTAAGTTGCTCAATTAATAATTTTGCAGTATCTAATTCTTTTTTTACAATCGAGGTATCCTCAGGAACATTCGGCACTTCTTGAACATTCCGTACCTCATCTGGATAATGAATCGTCTCCATCACTAACGTGTTATTGTAAATTCTTACAACAGCAAGCTGTTCTTTTGAACGAATCGTTATTTTAGCAAGACCGATTTTCTCTGTATCTTTTAATGCTTCACGTAAAAGGGCATAAGCTTTTCCACCACCGTCATTTGGTGATAAATAGTAACTTCTGTCAAAGTAGATGGGATCTATCTCCGACAATTTAACGAAATCAAGAATCTCTACAGCTTTATCCTCTTTCTCATCTCGTATCATCTCTAAATCTTCGTCTTCCAGCACAACAAATTTGTTTTTTGTATATTCGAAACCTTTTACAATATCTTCGTTTTTTACTTCTTTTTCGCAAACTGGACAGATTTTTTCATATTTAACTGGAGATTTACATTCTTTGTGTAAATTACGTAATTTCACATCCTTACTTTCGGTAGCAGAATGTAATTTTACCGGGATATTAACTAAGCCAAAACTAATCGTACCTTTCCACATTGTGTGCAATAAAATCACCTCTTTTTTTGTAGGATTCACGTTTACGAAATAAAAATGCAGTGATTAGTGAAAAATATGAAAGAAGTAGGGAGGCTTAACGATGTGGAAACCAATGTTAACGACACTTGTTGAAGACGCACCAACAGGTGAAGAGTGGGTTTATGAAGTGAAATATGATGGCTTTCGGTGTGGAATTGAGTGGACTTCGAATAACATTCGATTATGGAGTCGAAATGGAAACGAGTTGACGAATTCTTTTCCTGAGATTGTAGCATGGTGTCGAGAAAATCAACATCTAGTGGAAAACCAATTACCATTATTTCTTGATGGCGAACTTGCGGTATTATTGACTGAATTTCAGTCCGTTTTTTCCTTAGTACAGCAACGAGGTCGATTAAAAGCAGCAGAAAAAATTCAAGCAATTAGTGAGAAGCGTCCAGCTACATTTGTGATTTTTGATCTGATTCAATTAAAGGAGAGAACATTAGAGCGTGAGGATTTTCAATCAAGGCGAAAAAAACTTGAAAAGTTATCTAGTCTATTAAAGATCGATCAATTTGCTAGTGAAAATCGATTGTACCAGATAAGAATATTTCAATCCTTAGCAGATATACAAGCGCTTATAACACTTCATCAAAGTGAGGGAATAGTTGCAAAACATAAGAACTCAAGATATTCACACGGGAAGCGAACAGATCAATGGCTTAAGGTGAAAAACTATCGTTGGATTGAAGCTGTAATTACTGGTTTTAACACAGATAATGACTATTTTGATCTATCAATTGCCAATAAAGATGGATTTGAATTTTTGGGAAAAGTGAAGAACGGCTTTAGTAAGGAAGAAAAAAATACATTGACTACATTTATTCAACAACATGGAAAAAAGAAAAATCAATTTTACTGGGATGTTCCACCGAGTATATGTATTGGAATCAACTGCCTTGATGCAACTATGGGTGATTTGCGAGAACCATCTTTTCGTCAATTCCATTTCGACCTACTGCCAGAACAATGTACAAGAGATAACATTCGAGTTGGATTAGCGCAATTGCCAGCCGAACTTGAATTGTCTAAACCAGAAAAAAGGTTATACCCAGACGTGACAAAAAGGGATTACCTTTTGTATTTACGTAAGGTAGCGCCATTTCTTTTAGCTCGAATAAAGAATAAGCGACTGACAATGATTCGTTATCCGGACGGTATTTCTGCTCATTTCTTTTATCAAAAACACTTACCAAATTACGCACCAGAGTATATTCAAACGGTTCCGGGTGAAGACGAGGAACAAGATATTCTTTGTCAAGATCTAAGGAGCTTGTTATGGTTTGGCAATCATGGCTCTATTGAATTTCATGTTCCTTTTCAAACGATTGATTCTGGCTATCCAGATGAAATGGTGTTTGACTTAGATCCTCCCTCATTAAGAGAATTTCCACTGGCAGTAAAAGCGGCGTTGTTGATCAAAGATATGGTTGCATATCAAGGATTTATTCCATTTGTCAAAACGTCGGGAAAAACTGGCCTTCAAATTCATATTCCATTAGAGGAGAAAAGCATGTCATTTGATCAGACGCGTACCTTTATGGAGGCTGTAGCTAATATATTTGTTGAAAGGTACCCAGAATCCTTTACGACCGAGCGATTGATTAAAAATCGTGGGAAACGATTATATATTGATTATGTACAACATGCACCTGGAAAAACGATAATTGCACCATATTCGTTACGAGCAACAAATGAGGCCACAGTCGCAACTCCGTTATATTGGGATGAAGTAAATGAAAAATTGAACCCGAAAGATTATACAATCAAAACCGTTCCGCCACGTTTAATCGAGATGGGATGTCCGTTTCAGGATATGTGGAATAATAGAAAAAAGCCATGAAATGTTGTTTATCAACAATTCATGGCTTTTGGTATAGCAATAGTTAGCAGATTAACGAGAGTAGAACTCAACGATAAGTGCTTCGTTAATTTCAGCTGGAAGTTCTGAACGCTCTGGTAAACGTGAGTACGTACCTTCTAATTTATCTGCATCAAAAGTTAGGTACTCAGGTACAAATGCGTTAGCTTCAATTGCGTCTTTAACAACGGTAAGGTTTAGAGATTTTTCGCGAATAGCGATAACTTGACCAGGTTGCACACTGTAAGATGGGATATCAACACGACCTCCATCAACAGTTACGTGACCGTGGTTTACTAATTGACGAGCTTGTCTACGCGTACGCGCAAGACCTAGACGGTATACAAGGTTATCTAAACGTGATTCTAAAAGAATCATAAAGTTTTCACCATGAATACCTCTGATTTTTGCAGCTTTATCAAATAGGTTACGGAATTGACGTTCGTTCACTCCATACATGAAGCGAAGTTTTTGTTTTTCTTGTAATTGTAAACCGTATTCTGAAAGCTTTCTACGTTGATTTGGACCGTGTTGTCCAGGTGCGTAAGGGCGTTTATCTAACTCCTTACCAGTACCAGTTAATGAAATTCCGAGACGACGAGACTTTTTCCATACAGGACCTGTATAGCGAGCCATAGTGCATTCTCTCCTTTATAATAAGATTTGCATAAAACAGATATTGTGTTCCATAGTCGCCTGTCATTTTGTTTTCATGTACCATCGCTCCAGCAGCAGAGAGTTACACGATACACCTTATCAAAATAAGGAACAAAATGAACATTCGGTGGTTCACAGAGGCTACCTTTTTTACACAAAGTCTATTATATGTTTATAAAGTTTGGAAGTCAACTAAAAAAAGTGAATAAACCAATTCATATGTATATGTCACTTGAATTTGGAGGTGGTTTCGGAGAAAGTAAGCCATAATAAAAGTAAATCCAAGATTAAGTTGGGTAGGGTAGCAGGAGAAAATTTTGCTAATCATTGATTATAGAAGTTATTCATCAAAAGGCTACTCCTTGAAAAAGTTTCATTAGGTATTACCCATTGGAATAAAACAAATCCCGAAAGCTGAAAATCGCTTCTCGATTGATTGGATCATTGACTATACGAAGCGAAAAAATGTTGATTGCTTGTCAATTATAATAATGTAATCAATTAATTATAGTTCTTCTTTGTTTCGGTGCTTTTTTCGTTTATGCTATTCAGTAAGAAAATTCATTAGGGTGTTATATAACATAATGATATTTTCTTATTTATGTGTTAGATTAGGTGATAATAAAGTTAAGTTATTTATTCAGTATTATTTAAGCAGATAAAGGAGTGAATAGCCATGTTACGTATTGCTGTAGTAGAAGATGAAGAAGTATATCAAAAACAATTAATTGAGTTTCTCGAAAGATTTCAACAGGAGAAAGAGATGCCTCTTGATATCGAAATATACACTGATGGTGATGAATTTATTAATAAATATGATGCGCAATTTGATATTATTTTGATGGATATACAAATGCCATTAATGGATGGGATGTCAGCTGCAGAAGAGATTAGAAAAATTGATTCAAAAGTAATTATTATTTTTATTACAAATATGGCGCAATATGCAATTAAAGGCTATGCAGTTGATGCAATGGATTATGTGTTGAAGCCGATTACTTACTTTTCTTTTTCTGAGAGATTAGATAAAGCGACCAAAAAATTACGAAAAAGGGAAACACATTATCTCACAGTAAAAGTCACAAATGGTTATATCCGGTTGGAAGTCTCAGATATCTACTATATTGAAAGTCAAGGACACAAGTTAATCATTTATACAAAAGATGGCGAAATAGAGTCCTCGGGTGCCATGAAAGATTTAGAAAATAAACTTAGTGATTACGGTTTTTTTAGGTTACATAGAGGATATTTTGTCAACTTAAGTCATGTTGAAGGGATTAATGACAGTTGTGCACTGGTTAAAGGAGATGAGATACCAATTAGTAGAGCAAAAAGGAAAAATTTCATGAAATCTTTAGCAGATCATGGAGAGGTGTAATGGAATAACTCCTAGCTGTGAAAATTGTTGCTATAACCGATAAATGGTTATCAATAGAGAGAAAATATTTTGTGGATTGTTAAATGACTATAAACGAGGTAATTAAATGACTCCTTATGATTTGGCAGAGACTCCAGGAGGTTTTTACGCTATTGCGTACTGGATGAGCTCATTACTTTTTATCATGTTAAACAAAAGAAAAATAAAAGGACTAAAATTTTATTTGATTCAATTACTGTTTTTAGCCTTGTTGTTTATTCATATGGAAATTATTAATACAGATGTACCAATGATGCTTTTTATTCCAAGTATTATGGTTTCTATTGTGCTGATGGTATTATCAATTCATTTCAGTTGTGATTTATCCATGTTGAGTGTGGGTTATTTTACAGCAAGAGCTTTTATCGCGGGGGAATTTTTAGCCTCCTTTGTTTATCAAATTTATTATTTTTCAATAGTGGAATTAGATTTTTCTTTCAATTATTTTTCTACCTATCTTTTTATTTTTGTAAGTTATAGTATCATTTTAGTCATCATGTATTTGTTAGAAAAACGCTTTGTAGATGTGAATGTCGCATATGAAGTCACTACTCGTG
The DNA here is from genome assembly GCF_026805325.1 of Natronobacillus azotifigens. GTDB lineage: Bacteria > Bacillota > Bacilli > Bacillales > Amphibacillaceae > Natronobacillus > Natronobacillus azotifigens. The sequence goes on along the minus strand of NZ_JAPRAT010000014.1, from coordinate 44,424 downwards.
AAGTGATTTCAGCGTCAATTATTGTAATCGTAGTTTTTGTCATAAGCAATATTAGTTTTGTTTATCAAAATACACCTTTTAGTGGCAGTATGGTAAGAGATATTTTTATTATACGGACCTTAGTAGGTTTTGGAGGTGTTGCTTTACTATTTGCTTATCATATTCAAATCAATGAAATGAATATGAAATTTGAGATGGAAAAACTTCGAAACCTTTTAAATTTACAAATTGCCAATTATGAAATATCTGAAAAAAGTATAGAAATGGTAAATCAAAAGTACCATGATTTAAAACATCATATTGCTGTATTAAAGCAAGATGCGATGTCGCAGGAAACTTATAATTATTTAGTTAAAATAGAAGATGATATTAAAATTTATGAAGCACAAAATAAGACAGGTAACAGAGTATTAGATATTGTTCTTATGGGTAAACAGCTTCACTGTCAAGATATTAATGTAACATTAACTGTGGTGGCTGATGGAAAAGCCCTTGAATTTATGGAGCCAATAGATATTAGTACTTTGTTTGGAAATATACTGGATAACGCGATTGAGAGTGTTAAAAAACTTGATGAAACTGACAAAAGGTTAATCCATTTAACAGTTAGTAGGCAAAATAACTTTTTACGAGTTAGCGCAGAAAACTGTTATACAGGTGAATTAACTTTTAACAATGGTCTGCCAGTAACCACAAAAAACGATAAAAATTTTCATGGTTATGGGTTAAAGAGTATCCAAGAAACAGTGAAGAAATATGATGGAACGATGACAATAAGAACTGAGGGTGGATGGTTCGAACTACGTTTGCTCCTTCCAATTACCTAAATATATATGACCTAGCACGATCATCAAAAAAAGTAGAACCTTTTAAGGTTCTACTTTTTTTGATGAATAGATTACAAGTTAAAGAAATAATCCTTATGTTTAAAGTTCAATATATTAATTAGCGATTTTCCTTCTCAGTGCGTGTTAATAAAAAAAGAAACAAGAAGGAGGAGGCCTTTGAAGACTAGACTTTAGCGTTTGTTTTATCAACAATGATATTCGTTCTAACAATCTCCATGTTCTCCAGTGCGAATTAGGTTAAAAAATTATCTGGGAAAAACCATTCGTGATAAAAAAAAGACAGTTCATGAAAAAAACGTTCAGCTAAAAATGAAAGCGCTAAAATGAAATTAATAAATAAAAGGGGAACAATCATTATTAACAGAGAGAGGTGAATCAAAATGAAACAAATTGACTTTAATCAGGGTTGGTGTTATGGGAAAGTTGGTCAAAAAACAGAAACAGAAATAACATTACCACATGATGCAATGCGACTTGAGCCGCGAACAGAAAAAAGCGATGGTGCAGGTAATATTAGTTGGCATATGGGTGGCGACTATGTTTATAAAAAAAATTTTTTCATACCAAAAGAATATCAAGATAAATTTATTATATTTGAGTTCGAAGGCGTTTACCGAAATGCTGAAGTATATATCAATGGTGAAAAAGCCATGTATCGTCCGTATGGCTACACTAATTTTTATGTCGAAGCTAATAAATTTTTGCAATACGATTCGGATAACACTATCGAAGTTATTGCTCGAAATGCGGATCAACCTAATAGTAGATGGTACACCGGATCAGGTATTTATCGACCAGTACATATGCACGTTCTATCAAACAAGCATGTCAAGTTGAATGGCATCAAAGTAAAAACACTAGATATTTCTCCCGCTGTAATTGAGGTCATAGTTGAAACAAATTCACCAGGGGAAGTGAGAGTTGATATTAAAGATCAAACCGGTGTTGTGGTGTCGAAAACTGAAGAAACTACCGGTACTGTCACTTTAAAGATGAAGGTACCTGAAGCAAAGCTATGGTCTCCCAATACCCCAAACTTATATACTTGCCATGTTGAATTTGAACAACAACAATATGAAACGACATTTGGTATCCGTACCATCCAATGGGGACCAGATAAAGGGTTAGAGATAAATGGTGAACGAGTGATATTAAAAGGTGCGTGTGTTCACCATGATAATGGACTTTTAGGTGCAGCAGCTTATGAAGATGCGGAAAGACGAAAAGTGAAAGTACTTCAAGATGTTGGGTATAACGCTATACGCTCGGCACATAATCCATGTTCGAAAGCAATGTTAAGAGCTTGTGATGAACTAGGGATGTTAATGATGGATGAGTATGTGGATATGTGGTATATCCATAAAACGCGCTATGACTATGCTGATTACTTTAGTGACTGGTGGCAAGCAGATTTAGAAGATATGGTGAATAAAGATTATAATCACCCAAGTGTTATTCTTTATTCCACAGGAAATGAAGTTTCTGAAACAGCACAAGAACGGGGAATTAAAATCACTGAAGAAATGACAGCGTTTTTGCACAAGCTTGATGCTACTAGACCAGTAACTTGTGGTGTGAATATCTTTTTTAATTATTTAAGTTCATTAGGTTTCGGTGTCTATACCGATGAAAAGGCAAGTAAAGACAGTAAAAAGAAAGCTGTAGGTAGTGAGTTTTATAATAAATTAGCCGGGATTTTGGGCGACAAAACAATGAAAATTGGTGCTGCACTCCGTGGATCGGATCTAAAAACACGGGATGCATTCGAGAATATGGATAGTGCTGGTTATAATTATGGCATTTTGCGCTATAAAAAAGATTTAAAGAAGTATCCTAATCGATTGATTCTTGGCACAGAAACATTTTGTAAAGATGCCTATGAGTTTATGGAACTCGCTAAAAAACACCCAAGAATTATAGGTGATTTTGTTTGGGCTGGATTTGATTATCTGGGTGAAGTAGGTATTGGCGCATGGGTGTACGAAGACTATGCACCAAAGAAAAAAGATCAAACAGCTTGGATGACGGCGGGTAGTGGTCGCATAGATATTACTGGCCGTGAGATAGGAGAAGCGTTATTTACGAAAGTGGCACTTGAAAAGACAAAAGGCCCATTGATTGCTGTGAAGCCCGTATATCAGACTGGGAAACACTCTCCTTCAGCTTGGAAAATGACTGACGCAATGCCGTCTTGGACTTGGCCTGGATGTGAGGGTATGAAAGCAAGAGTGGAAATATATGCTCGTGCTGCCTCCGTTCATTTATTAGTGAACGATAAAATTGTTGCAAAGAAAAAAATAACGAAGGGCTGCCGGACAGTAGTTAATACACCATATAAAAAGGGAGCGATTACTGCTATCGCATATGATGCTTCAGGCGATGAAGTTGGGCGTCATACATTAAAGACAGCTGCAGAACCAACATATTTAACCTTGGAATCAGAAGAAAAAATCGTGGAATCTGGTGGATTAAACTACATTCGGATTGCCTATACAGATGAAGAAAAAATAGTAAAGCCAATGGAGAAAAACAAAATTAGTATAAACGTCATTGGCGGGAAACTATTAGGACTTGGTCACGCTTGTCCGTATAATCCAGAAGGTTATACCAATTCAGAAACAAGTACTTACTATGGGGAAGCAATGGCTATTGTGCAAGCAGATGACCCACATGCTTCTTCCGTCACGATAAAAGCAAAAGACAGTAATCGAACAGCAGAAATAATAATTCCAATAAGAAAGGAGGAGAGGAATGCTAGCTATTAAACGTTTTACAGTCAATGATATGATCGCAGAATGTGTGACAGATCAAAAACAACCAGTATTTTCTTTTGCGCTAGAAAGTGATCAACAAGATGTAGTATTAGAAGTAGCAACATTAAAGATGGGAAACTGGCAACGTAAAGTAAATACGCAAATTGGAATTAAGTACAACGGACCTGAACTCGTTCCGTTTACCGAATATAAAGTGTTACTAGAAGTGATAGATAACCATGGAGAAACTGCAACCGCTTCCTTGACATTTGAAACAGGGCGGTTAGGAACACCGTTTCAAGCAAAGTGGATAACAAACGGAAGCTATCATTTCACGGAAAGAAAAACTTCACCTAAACCGATGCATTTCAAACGTCAATTCTCTTGTCAGAAAGAAGTGGTGAAAGCTCGGCTTTATACAACCGCATTGGGAATATACGAGGCGAAGTTAAATGGTGAAAAAATTGGTGCAGACTACTTTGCACCAGGGTTCACCTCTTATAAAAATCAGTTGCAGTATCAAACCTATAATGTTACTGATCAGTTAAAAGAATCGAACGAACTGTTTTTTACCGTTGCTGGTGGATGGGCAGTAGGTGCATTTACTTATGCTAGACGAAATCGAGTATATGCAAAGCGCCAAGCTCTATTTTGTGAGTTGCATATTGAATTTGAAGATGGTTCAAAAGAAATTATTGCTTCTGATGAAACATTTTCCGTTACGATGAATGGACATATAAAAGAAGCAGAGTTTTACAATGGTGAAGTATATGATGCAACAGTGAACATGGATGACAGTCATTGGGAAAAAGCAACTTTAGAACAGGTGAAAATAAAACCGGAAATCTTAGCGCAGTATGGGTTACCTGTTCGGGCGAAAGAAAAGTTCAAACCAATTACGCACTATAAAGCTAAATCAGGTATGTGGATTTATGATTTTGGCCAGAACTTCGCAGGTGTAGTTGCAGCGAAAATCAAAGGCAAAAAAGGTCAGAAAATTATATTTAAACATGCAGAAATTTTAATGGAAGGTGAATTGTTCACCGAACCACTTAGATCAGCAAAGCAAGAGAGCGTATACATTTGTGAAGAAGGTCAACAAACTTATTCACCGACAATGACTTATATGGGCTTTAGATATGTTGGAGTAACAGGAATTGACCCTGAAAACCTTGAGTTAACGGCAAGAGCGCTTTATTCCAATGTAGATGAAACAGGATATTTTGAATGTTCCAATGATTTGTTAAACCAATTACAAAGCAATATCAAATGGGGAACAAAATCAAACTTTGTTGATATACCCACAGATTGTCCCCAAAGGGATGAGCGTATGGGTTGGACGGGAGACATTGCTCTATTTGCTTCAACTGCGTCATTTAATTTTAATACACGTCGCTTTTACGATAAATGGTTACTAGATGTACAGAAAGAACAGAATCGTGGAGGAGGAATCCCTGTTACTGTTCCTTTAGTTAGAGTACCGTTTCAATGGGAAATAATGATCCCTATGGCTGTCGATCATTGGGGTGATGCTTGTATTCTAGTTCCTTGGGCAGAATATCTCACCCGTGGAGATGTGAGTCTATTAAAGCAAATGTACCCTACGATGAAAAAATATGTGAAAGCATGTAAGTTTTGGGCAGAACTTTTCTCGGTCGGTAAACATCGACGAATTTGGCGTTTATTGCACCATTACGGTGATTGGGTTGCTCCCGAAGGTGGTTTATGGACTTGGATGGGTCGCGGGAAATGGACGGCGACGGCAAGTCTTGCGAACACAACAAATTTACTAGCTCAAATAGCTGAAATACTAGAGAAACCAGACGATGCGAAATATTACAAGAAACTGAGTGAGGAAACATCGGCAGCATACCGATCATTATTAATGGATAAAGACTGTCGAGTAAAAAAAGAATTTCAAACGGCTTATGTTTTGCCTCTCCATTATAAGATGTTAAATCGAGGTGATGCATCAAAAGCTGCTTCCCATCTCGCACGGATGATTAAAGAAAATAGTTATCATATCGGTACAGGTTTCCCCGGTACACCGTATGTGCTTTTTGCACTAGCAGATAACGGATACATCGATGAGGCATACAAAATGCTTCTGACAGATACCCGTCCGTCTTGGTTATTCCAAATTAAAGCAGGAGCTACTACGATTTGGGAACGATGGGATGCACTAAGAGAAGATGGAACAAGTAATACAGGGGCTGATGATGGGACGAATGGAATGGTTTCCTTCAACCATTTCGCAAATGGTGCTGTTGGCGACTTTATGTACCGGCGCATTGCTGGTATAGAACCGATAGAAGGTGGTTACAAAACATTTAAGATTGAACCAATATTGGGCGGTGGATTGACCTATGCAAAAGCAGAAGTCGAAACAGCATATGGGAAGGTAAAAAGCCATTGGACCTTGAAAGATGATAAATTTTCAATCGACATCCATGTACCAGTAGGAACAACTTGTAACCTCACACTACCAAATGGAAAGTCTTATGTAGTAACTAGTGGACATTATCAATTCCAAGAAGATAGAGAGGTTATAGAAAATGAATGCTAATAAATTTTTTGATTCACCGATTGCTCGAACAAAAGTTACCTCTGCGAAGGTCAAATCAAAAGAATTGTTTATCGGGTACTTTGTTGGTCCGTTTTTAGCACTGCTATCCAATGCTATATTCGGTGCATACTTAAATCGTTATTACTCGGATGTTATCGGTTGGACGGATACAAGTCGTTTTGGAATCTTTTCAACAATTATTCCGCTCACTTCTGTGATCTTTGTTGTACTAGGTAATTTGCTTGTAGGACGATTAATTGATAGAACGCGAACGAAGCAAGGGAAAGCCCGTCCTTACTTATTGATATCAGCACCTTTGCTCGTTATTGCAATCGCATTCTTGTTCTTAACACCAACATCATTGAGTCCAATGGTACAAATGATCTGGATAGGTTTATCTTATAACCTTTATTATGCAGTAGCATTTCCATTTTTCTATACGGCACATAGTTCTATGGTGGGTCTCTCCACCCGGAACAGTAATGATCGCGGTAAACTTGCTACTTTTTCAAATGCATCAGGTGTTGCGGCAATCGGTATTGGTGGAAGTATTTTAGTTCCAATATTCTTACAAGGATTTTTATTTGTTTCGCATAATGGTGTCATCGATCGAGTTGCAAGTTATAACAATTGGCGCATCATGATGATTGCTTTATGTGTTATTACCTTTTTTGCGATATTGCTTGAGTACTTTTATACTCGGGAACGAATTACAGAAGAAACGGTAAAGTTATCGATAACAGAAGAAAAAATTTCTGTAAAAAAACAAATTAAAGGTTGTATATCTAGTCCCTACTGGTGGTTAATTATTTCTTATTTCTTGTTATTCCAGTTTGGGGGTATGGTTAAAAATGGTTCCATGAGTTTCTATGCGCGCTGGATGTTCGATAGCGTTACCGATGAGGCATCTGCAGGTTTTGCAATGGGTACATTGGGTTTAATCGGCGGAATTCCAACAGCGATTGGAATGCTGTTAGCTTGGCCAATTGCACATAAGCTTGGCAAAAGAAATGCTGTACTTTATGGAATGATTATCGCTGTTATAGGTGGTTTAGTAAGTTTTGTAGAAGTAAATAATCTTTACGTTGTATCAGCAGGTCTCATCTTAAAGGGAATTGGTTCCATTCCTGCGATGTACGTTACGCTTGCTATCCTATCAGATGTTTTAGATCATTTAGAAGCTAAAAATGGGTTTCGCAGTGATGGGTTTACGATGTCAGTTTACGGTTCTATTATGGTTGGTTTAATGGGGGTAGGTAGCGGGTTCATTAATGCTCTGCTAACTGCAAGTGGCTATAATCCATTGGCAACAGTTCAAAGCGAAACCGTTGAAGGTGTGTTAGCATTCGCCTTTTTGGGATTTGAATTAATATGCTACGCCGTGATTGTAATCTTAATGCTTTTCCTAAATGTAGAAAAGCATATTGAGGAAGATCAGAAAAAAATCGTAGAGTTTCAAAAAGAACGAGTATTATCTTCAGGTGGTGAATGGATTGATCCAGAGGAAAGACTAAGACTTGAAGAAGAAGAGGCTGAAAGAGAAGCCAGAAGTTTAAGAGAAAAGAAAAAAACATCAAAAGGTAAGAAAAAAATGTGATTACTTAACACTCCTCAGTGAGTGCACGTCTATTGTGAATCTACCTGAGGAGCGTTAATATCAATAAATATTATTAAAGGAGAGAGGTAAATGAAAAAGAAATCTATCCGTTTATGGCGAGGTCTATTAGCATTATTCTTGTCATTGTCTATTGCATTGATGGGGTTAACAAGTGTTGCAGACCAATGGCGTCCGATCATTGATCAAGCCTTTGGAACAACAAGTACAGAGACAATTAATGATGCAAGGTTTATTTCTGATTATGAAACAACAGATGAGCTTATTGAAGCACATGAGGAATTAGGGGAAAGGATGGGAGCAGAGGGTGTCGTTTTATTGAAAAATGAAAATCAAGCGCTTCCATTAAATAATGAGAATCCTAAGGTTACACTTCTTGGTATGGGTAGTGCTTATCCATTTTTAGGTGGTACGATGGGAAGTACTGTTACTAATGAGGAGCAAAAGAATCTTGCGCAGTCACTTGAAGAAAAGGGGTATGAAGTCAATCCAACAATGTTAGATATTTACACAGCACTTGGTAGTATTCAAACAGGTGAATTCGAGAGATTTGGAAACACGATCCCTGTTTTTGGATATAGACCAAGTAACTTCTCAATACCATATGAACCTTCTGAACCTGCACTTAATGTGTATACAGATTCTACAGATGGTGCTGGTGCATCGGAAGATTATGTGGATAGCTTTAATGAATATAACGATGCTGCTATTGTTGTATTTTCACGTCCCGGATCTGAGGGAAGCGACTTTTATCCAGGTAAAAAAGGTATTGATTCAGAAGAATACGGAACTGATACCCCACTTGGCTTAGCAAATAATGAAAGAGCTGTTTTAGAATTAGCAAAGAGTAACTTTGATACTGTCATTGTTATGATTAACAGTAGTTCGACGATGGAAATTGAAGAGTTAAAACAAGATGATGAGGTTGATGCAATTCTCTACGTTGGTTTTCCAGGGGCTTATGGTTTCTTAGGTATTGCAGATGTTCTAAAAGGAGAAGTAAGTCCATCAGGTCGCTTAACTGACACGTATGCTGTGCATACAGCAAATTCTCCTGCAATGCAGAATTTTGGTAAAGTAGAATTAGATGATTTAAGTCCGATAAATTATCCAGGTTCTTTGATGGGAGATCTGCCAGCAACATCGCCGTTAGGTAGTTTTGGTGGAGATGCTTCGATGGCAGCTGACCACTATATAATCCAAGCGGAAGGTATTTATACCGGTTATAAATATTACGAGACACGATACTATGATAGCATTATTGGAGCTGGAAATGCAGATAGCTCAGTAGGTGCAGGTAATGGTGCATCCTCATGGATGTATGAAAATGAAGTTACCTATCCTTTTGGTTATGGTTTATCGTATACAACATTTAGTCAATCACTTGATAGTTTAGAAGTTGATATGGATGAGCGTACAATCACGGCAACAGCTACAATTGAAAATACAGGTGAGACAAGTGGCAAGCATGTTGCACAACTTTATGTACAAACACCTTATACAGATTATAATAGAGAGCAAAATATTGAAAAATCAGCAGTTGACTTATTAGGTTTTGAGAAAACGAATACACTTAATCCAGGGGAACAAGAAACCGTTACGATTACTGTTGACGCAAAGTATATGGCAAGTTGGGATTCGTCAGCTAAGGATGGAGAAGGTGGTTACATCCTTGATGGTGGTGATTACTTCTTTACATTAGCAGAAAATGCACATGCAGCAGTAAATAACATTCTTGTAGAACAAGGGTTTTCGGTTGATGGTGACGATATGCTAGTATCTGTGGTAGAAATCGGTGAAGAGGGATTTGTAGATGAAACAACCTTTGCATATTCTGATAATGGTACTCCTGTAGTTAATCAATTAGAAGATGCAGATATCAACTATTATAAACCTGGTTATGCTACTTATCTAACTAGAAATGATTGGGAAGGTACATTTCCTCGAACCTATGATGATCTCGCTATTGACGGTGATAAAGTGGATGAATGGGTTCAAAATCTTGCCAATGAAAATTATCATTTTATACAAAATGGTGACGCTAATGTAGATGGGATTCAACATGAATTAAACTTTACTGATATGGCAGGTGTTGATGATATTGATGATATTCGTTGGGATCATCTAGTAAATCAAATACCTTTAGACATTTTGATTCCGAGAATTGCAAAAGGTGGTAGTACAAGTGATGTGATCGAAGAAATTAATTCACCTTTAATTTATCAAAATGATGGACCAAACGGATTTGGTGGAACACTTAGTGGTAGAGGCTTAAATGAAGACGATGAAAATGCTGATTATGCATTGGGAACAATGGCTAATGCAACATTGATCGCAAGTACATTCAACAAAGATCTTGCTCATGAGTGGGGCGAATTAATGGGTAATGACGGTCTTTGGAGTGGTAATTATCTTATTTGGGGTGTTGCGTCTAATATACACCGAACACCTTATAATGGACGAAACCACGAATATTATTCTGAAGATCCAATGGTTTCAAATTATATGTCTATAGCTACAGTTCAAGGAGCACTTAATTACGGTGTTATTGTTGGACCTAAACACTTTGCATTTAATGATCAAGAAACACAACGTAGTGGTATCGCTCCTTATATGACAGAACAAAAAGCGCGTGAGGGAGATCTTCGTGCCTTCCAAGGACCTTTTGAAGATGGTGGAGCATTGGGTGGTATGGTCACCTTTAGCCGTATAGGTGCGACGAATGGAAATAACTCCGTACCACTTCTAATCAATATTTTACGTGAAGAATGGGGTTTTAACGGCTTACTTTCAACTGATATGGTTAATAACATGGGTTACTTCCGTCCTGAGTCTATTATCAATGCAGGTGTGACGATGATGGCAGACTTTGGTTCTAATGAGACGATGGAACAAGTGAGAGACTCATGGCCGTATTTTACAGTCGATCGTGTTTCGCAAGACGAAACGTTTGTTGAGAGAGCAAGAGAAAATATGAAATATCAATTGTATGCTTATGCTCAAAGTGCCGCTCAAAATGTTCAAACAACTAGAGTGACGCCTTGGTGGGAATCAGCTATGAATATAGGTATTTATGGTGGTATGGCACTTGCTATATTAAGTTTTGCACTCTATTTGTTAGCAATCTTAAAAGCTAAGAAGGAGGAAGCATAATGAATTTCTTAAAAAATCAAAAAATAGGATTTTTCGCTTATATAATTGTTGGATTGATGACAATCACAACATTAAGCATCTACATTTCTAATGTGAATAAGCCTTATTATGAGGATATGCGTATGAATGTACTTTTCATGCTGATCGGTGCTATAGTGGCTATATTGGTTTCAATCATTCTACCGCAATTAGGAGACTCTAAAGGCGTAAAAATTCTAGTAGATGTAAGTCGTATCATTGCAACTGTCCTCATTATTTGGGCAGGTGTAAGATTCATTAGTATGAGAGTTGAGTCTTTCGGGTATATTTTTGGATCAAATCTTGAATTAGGAAATGAGGCAGCTTTCGAAGCTGGAGAGCAAGCAGTAATGCTTATAGTTATTTTTGTAATAACATGGGTATTATCGATCCTTGCTTCATTCTTTGATATTGGTAAAAAAGCTTACTAAATTATTTACATTGGTCCTAGGCCTGATGAAAAGGATTCATGTTTGAAGCTTAGGAATTGTTAGAACATATTAAAATCGAATCTGTAGTTAATAAAAGAGGAAACCACTATCACCGCTGTTTCCTCTTTTTTACATATTTTAAAACTTACTGAAAATAACTAAATGTGGAACCCAAAATGTTGTAATGCAACAGCTACACAATATGATTACCATTCATTAAAGAAAACCTACCGTTGATGAATAAATGATCTATTTAAAAGGCTGTGTGTTAAAATTTGAATAAGCTCTTTTAAAAAAGCATAAAATGAATACCCTTTCAAATTGATTTAACACTTTCAAAAAAATATTTCAAGTATTTAAAGCGCGAATCATCCTACACTATTTATAAGAGGTAATGCAATGAAGCATAATGACTTGATTAAACAAATGACACTAGAAGAAAAAGCTAGTTTAATGTCCGGAAAAGATTTTTGGCAAACACAAGACATTAAGCATTTAGGAATTAAAAGTATCTTTCTTGCAGATGGTCCACATGGGATTCGTAAACAAGCAGCAGCGGCCGATCACCTTGGTTTGAATGAAAGTATTCCTGCTACATGTTTCCCAACCGCTGCAACCGTTGCGAATAGTTGGAATATAGAACTTGGTGAAAAGATTGGAGAACATTTAGGTCGAGAGGCGGTATCACAAAAAGTAAATGTTTTACTTGGTCCAGGTATAAATATGAAGCGAAATCCTTTATGTGGAAGGAATTTTGAATATTTCAGTGAAGATCCATATCACGCAGGAAAATTGGCTTCTTCCTATATTAAAGGGATTCAATCTCAAGGTATATCTGCCTGTGTGAAACACTTTGCCGTTAATAATCAAGAAGAACGACGAATGACGATTGACACAATTGTAGATGAAAGAACATTACGTGAAATATATTTAACCGCTTTTGAAATGGCTATTAAAGAAGCAGACGTGAAGGCTGTAATGTCGCTTAAAACATGACGTTCAAGATTTTGATCAAGACCTTCATCATGATTTTGCTGAAAAAGTAGCGGATGAATCGATCGTTCTTTTAAAAAACGATGAACAGATATTATCTGTTAAGAAAGAAAAAAAGATTGCAATCATTGAAGATTTTGCAGCAAATCCTCGCTATCAAGGAGCTGGTTCATCCGTTGTTAACCTGACAAAGCTCGATAATACCCTATCAAGTGCAAATGAATTAAACCTCAATGTAATTGGTTATGAAGCAGGCTTTCAACGCTACGGCAAAAAAAATCGACAAAATTAGACGCAGCTTGTCGTTTGGCAAAGAAAGCGGATGTTATTTTACTCTATCTCGGATTAGACGAAGTAACGGAAGCAGAAGGTCTCTATCGAACAAATATGTCGATACCAGATAATCAGATTTAATTACTAGAAGCTATTAATCAAGTGAATGAAAACATTATTGTTGTTCTTTCCTGTGGTTCAGAGGTTAAAATGCCTTGGGTTAATCAAACAAAAGGTTTGCTTCATGGATATCTAAGTGGGCAAGCGGGAGCTAAGGCAATGTTAAAAATCATAACTGGACTGGTAAATCCGTCGGGAAAGTTAGCGGAGAGTTATCCAATTAAATATGAAGATACACCAACTTATCATTACTTTCCAGGCAAGGAAGTCAGTGTAGAATATCGAGAAGCCCAGTTTATTGGCTATCGGTATTATGATACAAATAATATACCGGTACGTTATCCTTTTGGTTATGGGTTAAGTTATACATCATTTAGTTATGATATCAAAGTTGCACATAATCGTGTTGAATTCACATTAACGAATACAGGTAAACAAGCTGGAAAAGAAATTGCACAATTATATATTGGATCAGTATCAAATCAAATCTTTAGAGCGAAAAAAGAGTTGAAGGGTTTTTCAAAAGTTTTTCTAATGCCTGGAGAATCAAAGCGTGTATCGATTTTATTTAACGAGCAGACATTTAGATATTATAACGTAAAAACATCTCAATGGGAAATAGAAGAAAATAATTATCAAATCATGATTGGTTCTTCAAGTGAAGAGATTCGATTGTCTGCAGAGTTATTCGTGAAAGGCACAACCAGCATCATGCCATATGAACCTACTAAGTTATCACCGTATTATAATGGTGATATTACGAACATTGCAGATCAAGTGTTTGAAAAATTAATTGAACGAAAGCTACCGCAAGCAAACTGGAATCGGACTCAACCGTTGGATTATAACGACACGATCGCACAGTGCCAATACGCTAAAGGACTATTTGCTCGTTTTATTTTTCATGCTTTACGCTTTGTGCATAAATTCTTATGGAAGATTGGTAAGCAAAGTACCGCAAACCTTATCATGATGTCTGTCTACCATATGCCATTTCGTGGATATGCTCGAATGACTGGTGGTGCAATAAATATGCCAATGGTTGGTGGGATTCTCATGATTGTCAATGGTCATTTCTTTAAAGGATTAGCGCATATCTTTAAAGAAACACGAAAGATGAAGAAACTAAAAAAGCAGAAAAAAATAGTGAGTTTGATGAATCAACTATAAGAGTAATAAGTCATACATAAAGTGATTTAAATTATATTCAAAAGATAGTCAAGTTTATACAAGTACCTAGTGATCAGGTATAGTAAAGGTTGTGTAATAAATGAAACTTTTAACAGTCGTTATCCCATGTTACAACTCTGAAGATTATATGCACTACTGTATAGAATCATTACTTACTGGTGGAGAGGATATCGAAATACTGATAGTAAATGATGGATCTGTGGATAAGACGAAAAAGATTGCAGATACTTATGCTCTAAAATACCCTGCAATTATTAAAGTAATACATCAAGAAAACGGTGGACATGGAGAAGCGATTAATACAGGGCTAGACCATGCAACTGGTCTGTATTTTAAGATTGTTGATAGTGATGACTGGGTGGATACACGTGCGTATCTAAAAGTCCTTGAAACATTAAGGGGTTTTTCCGGAACTAATGAAACGATCGACATTCTTATTAGTAACTTTATTTATGAAAAACAGGGAAGCAAATATAGAAAAGTGATGCAATACAGAAAGGTTTTACCTGAAGACACTGTTTTTGGTTGGGAACAAGTAAAACCATTTAAGAAGGGTCAATTTATTTTAATGCATTCGATGATTTACCGAACCAACTTATTAAGAAAAAGTGAACTAAAGTTGCCTAAACATACTTTCTATGTAGATAATTTATATGTTTATACACCATTAAAGTATGCTACACGTATGTTTTATATTGATGTGGACTTTTACCGCTATTTTATAGGAAGAAACGACCAATCAGTTAATGAAAGTGTCATGATTAGACAGATTGATCAACAAATTAAGGTGAATAAGCTTATGATAGAAGCTGTTGATTTAGATGCAGTTGAAGAAGAGCGATTACGTGATTATATGCTGAAACACTTGGAGATAGTTACCGTTATTTCAGCGATTCTATTAATTCGTTCTGGAACAAAAGAGAATATCCAAAAAAAACGTATGTTGATGAAATATGTGAAAGAAGAAAATATTGAATTATATCGTAACCTGAAGTTTGGTTTGATGGGTCGGTTAATTAACCTTCCTGGAAAGCTAGGAAGAAAGATTAGTGTCATGGCATATAAAGTATCTCAAAAACTCATTGGTTTTAACTAAATGAACGCTTTTAAAGTTGCACTATTTCGATAGGTAATACACAGTTGATAAGGAATTAAGAATTTAAATGGTGGATATAGCTAAGTTGCTTTTGTGATTTTATAAAAATTAAAATCCTCATCATTAATATGGTGAGGATTTTAAAATTTCTTATAAATATTTCTCTAATTTCACAACAAATTGTTCTAAATATTCTTGGTCTAATTGATCAAAACGGTCTTTAATTGGGCTGTCAATGTCTAATACCCCATATATCTCGCCGTTCTTATGAACAGGAACTACAATTTCTGATTGACTAGCAGCATCACAAGCGATATGTCCTGGAAACTCGTGTACATTAGCGATACGCTGTGTTTGATTCGTTGAAACGGCAGTACCGCAGACTCCTTTTCCTACCTGAATCCTTACACACGCCGGTAGTCCTTGGAACGGTCCGAGGACAAGTTGATTATCTTTTAATAAATAAAAACCGACCCAATTTATTTCAGTTAGAAATTGATTTAATAATGCAGCACTATTGGATAAGTTTGCGATTTGATCTGTTTCGTCCTCAATGAGTGCTTCTAGTTGTTTTAGTAAGAGTTGATAATTTTTTTCTCGAGATTCTGAGTAACCTTTTGTTTCAAACATATATATCCCCCTTGTGTATTCTATCTATATCATTCATTATAGCCGTCCCTATTTCTTGTGGCAATACATAGGTGCTTCCATATTTGAGGAAATAAACTAGGAAATTTGTCAGATAACGAAATAATTTGATTTTTTTTAGCAAAAAAGAAGTGGTTCATGGTATGATAGGGATAATACATAAACTAGCAGAATTCTATGCAAATCAAAGAAATAAAGAGATAAAGTTAATGATTTATTTTTAGATATAGAGAAAAATCATTTGGGGAGGATTAACATGGGTGAAAACACAGTTGCCTATATCATAGGTTTTATTCTTATAATCATCGCGTTAATTATTGTTGGATTAATCTTACGCAAAAAAGTATATGATGAAGTTGATCGCTTAGAAGCATGGAAAATGGATATTATGAATCGAAGTGTAACGAAAGAATTGCAACGAGTCAAGGCTTTGAATCTATCCGGAGAAACACAAGAGAAATTTGAGTCGTGGAAAGAAACGTGGGATCAGATTCTAACAAGAACACTTCCTGATATAGAAGAGTTTTTATTAGATGCAGAAGAAGCAGCTGACCGTTTTCGTATGGGAACTGCAAAGAAAAATTTAAAAGCCGTTGAGCAAACGTTAAATGACATCGAAGAGACAATTGAACGTATGTATACGGAATTGGATGCGTTGTTAGACTCCGAAAAACAAAGTCGCAAAGAAGTTGCTGAGGTCTTACCACTAATGAAAGAGTTGCGTAATCTGTTGATTCAGAACCGTCATCTGTATGGACAGGCGGAATATCGTTTTGAAAAAGAAATAAATGAACAACAAGAATTATTGGATGAATTTTATAGTGCTAGTGACTCGGGTAACTACTATGAAGCGAGAAAAATCATTGATTCAATACGGCAAAATCTAAACTTGTTATTTGAAAAAATAGAAGAATTTCCGATTATTTATAAAAAATGTAAACGAGAGGTACCAGACCAAATTCATGAACTGTTAATAGGAATTCAAGAAATGAAAGAGGAAGGGTATCGAATTGAACATCATAATTTGGAAAAAGAGTTAAAAGGTTTTCAAGAACAATTAGAAAAACAAGTGGAACTTTTGGAAAAGAAAGATGTCGATGATTTATATTCCATGATAGAAACGATTGAAGAGAGAATTAGCGAAATATATTTATTACTTGAAAAAGAGGCGCAAGCGAAAACGTACCTTGAGAAACATCTTGATCCTTTTGATAATTTGATCCAAGAAGTAGCTGCAGATTTTGATGCGACAAATGAAGAAGTAACCGAGTTACAAAAAACGTATTACTTAGAAGAAAGTGATATGGAACTTTATCGTAATTTAGAAAAATGGATACATCAATTAGAGCGACAATACCACCAATTAACATCAGATTTAGAAGCAGATAAAGAAACGTATATTTCAATGCGTGATCAACTAGAGTCGAGTTATCAAGATTTAAAAAAATTAAAAGAATCTCACCAGGAGTTTAAAGCACAAGTGAGAACGATCCGTAAAGAAGAGCTCGAAGCAAAGAAAAAGATTCAGCAATTAAAGCGAGAGTTGTTTGATGCGAATCGTAAATTACAAAAAAGTAATTTGCCAGGTGTTCCTTCCTTTGTCTGGAATACCCTTGATGAAGCTACAGAAAAAAGTGAACAAGTGTTGGAAAAATTAGCACAACAACCTCTAGATATGGGAGCAGTAAGCCATGCATTAAAAGAAGCTGAAATATCTGTTCAAACCATGCTTGAGAAAACCAATTTGTTAATTGAGCAGGCGTATTTAGTGGAGAGAGTTATTCAATATGCTAACCGTTACCGAAGTAGATATCCATTGTTAGCGGCTAACTTACTCGAAGCTGAGGAGCTGTTTAGAAGTTACGCTTACGAGCAAGCCTTAGAAACAGCTACCCATGCACTTGAAGAGATTGAGCCTGGTGCAATCAAAAGGTTAGAATCAAGAATTAAAATACCTAGTTAGGAATGAGTGCGATGAAAATAGTAAGTCTCGTTTTTTCTAGTTTGATTACAATTAGTGTTTGGGCCAGCTTTTTTGTTTTAATTCAAGAGCCCACACCAACGTTTGAAAGTAATGATTTACAAGGAGTTAGTCGATTGGGATTTGAGCTTCACTCCTCTTTACATCGTCTCGAACAAGCAAGTACGGAGCAGACAGAAGTTCCAGAGGATAGTCCTACTAGTATTTCGAACGATGACGACAAGCCTTCATTAGAAGAAATGGCTAGCAGTAATCAAAATCAAGAAATACTTTATGAATTTGAACGATCCAACCCAGTTTCGGTTGACGATTTGTTGGCCGCATTAGGTATTCAACTTCAATAAGGAAAAGTCCCTTGCACTGTTGCATGGGACTTTCGCTATGTTTCCCTAGTAGAAATCTCTATTCAAGCTTTACAAGGTTGAAATCGGAAAAAAATCAATAATTAACTGTTTTGATCCAGCAAATATTATGATAAGATATTTCAATGCAATAAGGCATAAGGGAGTTATGTAATGATTTATTTTGATAATAGTGCAACAACAAAACCATTACCAGAGGTTTTAGCAAGTTTTCAAAAAGTTTCTCAAGAATATTATGGAAATTCATCTTCTATCCATCGTTTTGGAATGGAAGCGGACAAGCTATTAAGGAAAGCACATCAACAAGCTGCTGATTTGCTTGGAGTGAAATCGAAAGAAATAATTTTCACATCAGGTGGAACGGAAGGCAACAATCTGGCAATAAAGGGAATAGCGTTGGCGAATCAACATCGCGGAAAACACATCATTACTTCAGAAATTGAGCATCCTTCCGTACTTGCTTCTTGTAAAGCCTTGGAATCGTTAGGTTTTACTGTCACGTATTTACCGGTTGATCAAACGGGTGTTGTAAAAGTAAAAGATGTAGAAGAAGCGATTCAGAAAGATACGGTTTTACTTAGTATTATGCATATTAATAATGAGCTAGGTACAATTCAACCAATCGAAGAGATTGGGCAGCTAGTGAAAGATTTACCGACAACCTATTTTCATGTCGATGATGTGCAAGGGTTTGGTAAAACAAAATTAAAACTCGAAAATAGTGGGATTGATCTTTATACCATTTCTGGACATAAAATTCATGGGCTAAAAGGTACTGGATTGTTGTATGTAAAAGAAGGAATTAACTTATTTCCATTATTCCATGGAGGAACACAACAAATGAATTATCGTTCCGGCACAGAAAATTTAGCTGGGGCAGTTTCTTTTGTAAAAGCAATGCGTTTGATTGTTGAACATCAAAAGAATCATCAAGATTATTTGGTGGATTTACATGAACAATTGAGAAAAGAATTAACCGTCATTCCAGAAGTGAAAATAAACACAATCGAGGGTCAAGCGCCACACATTCTGAATTTTTCTATACCGGGGTATAAGCCAGAAGTAATTTTACATGCATTAGAAGAAAGAAATATCTTTCTTTCAACTAAATCTGCCTGTTCTTCAAAGAAATCAGTAGATAGTGCCGTATTAAAAGCAATTAACTTACCACGTGATCGCACAAGATCAGCATTAAGAATTAGTTTATCGTATCAAAATACAGCAGGTGAGATTGAATTGTTTTCACGCTCTTTAAAAAAAGTGATTAAGAAATTAAGTCAAACAATGGGGTAGATAATAATGTTATATGATCATATTGTAATTCGTTATGGCGAATTATCTCTAAAAGGTAAAAACCGAAAAGTTTTTATAAATCAATTACATGAAAATGTTCGAAATAAATTAACCGATTTTCCAGAGATTAAAATAAAAAATACGCGGGATCGCATGACGATACTGCTGAACGGAACCGACCCAGAACCAGTTATGAAGATTTGCCAATCCATTTTTGGAATTCAGAATTTAAGTTTAGCCATTAAAACGGAGAACGATGTGGAAGAAATCAAAGAGTCCGCATTGTTTGCTCTACAAGAAGCAAATCACGTACAAACATTTAAGATTACAACAAGAAGAGCAAATAAGGAGTTTCCGATTGGTTCACAGGAATTTAACCATGTTATCGGATCGCATTTATTGACAAATACAGAAGAGATAATGGTTAATGTTCATCAACCGGATATCGAATTGCATATTGATATTCGTAAGGATGCTACCTATATCACCTCTCAAAAAATAAAAGGTGCTGGTGGTCTACCAGTAGGTACTTCCGGAAAATCTTTGTTGTTATTATCAGGCGGAATTGACAGTCCTGTTGCTGGTTATTTAACTATGCGCCGTGGTGTTAAGATTGAGGCTGTTCATTTTCATTCGCCTCCTTATACAAGCGAAGCGGCTAAACAAAAAGTACTAGACCTGGCGGAGTTATTAACTCAGTTTGGACACGATGTTAAAGTTCATATGGTTCCTTTTACAGCATTACAACAAAAGATTCACAGAGAAATCCCTCACGGATATTCGATGACAGTGATGCGTCGGATGATGTTGAAGATTAGTGAGAAGATTGCAAAACAAGAAAATATTCTTTCTATCACTACGGGAGAAAGTTTAGGTCAAGTAGCAAGTCAAACAATGGAAAGTATGCATGCGATCAATGATGTGACAAATTTTCCGGTAATCCGACCGCTGATCGCAATGGATAAAGAAGCAATCATTGAAATTGCACAACAAATTGAAAGCTATGATATCTCTATTCGTCCATTTGAAGATTGCTGTACGATTTTTGTTCCGATAGCACCAAAAACGAAACCAAAGCGAGAAAAAGTTATTTTGTTTGAAAATAAATTAGATGTTACAAAAGAAATAGAAGAAATAATGAAAACGATTGAAGTAGTTACAGTCTCGAAAAACAGTGCTGTAGAGGGATCTATGGCAGATTTGTTTTAATCTCATATAGCGAATATTGGTACTTCTTGTCGATGAAAGGCGCCACATGAAAGAACTACCAGTAATTTTTCCGTATGAAAAACCCCTCTCGTACACATTCTAGAAATGTATTAAAGAGGAGGTGAATCAAACATGGCGACAAACAACAGTAGTAACCAATTAGTTGTACCAGGAGTTAGCCAAGCATTAGATCAAATGAAATATGAAATTGCACAAGAATTTGGTGTTAATTTAGGTGCTGATACAACATCTCGTGCGAACGGTTCAGTTGGTGGAGAAATCACTAAACGTTTAGTACAAATGGCTGAACAACAACTAAGTGGACAATCTAACTAATTTAAACAAGAAAATGACTATGTGATAATAAAAGAGGGTAGTGCTCAAGTAATGAGCACTACCCTTTTCAATAGTGAAATATTTTGTTATCTTTTAATATAGGATAAAGAAAGGAAGAGTATGATGGGAACGTTATGGTATGGTGGTACATTTTATACAATGATTGAAGAAAATGATCGTATTGAAGCAGTTTATACGGAAAATGGTAAAATTATTTCAACAGGTGATCTAAAATCTTTAAAGCATACATATCAAGATCGAATCACAGAAGCAATCGATCTTAACGGAAAAACTATTTATCCAGGATTTGTTGACAGCCACTTACATATTGTTGGTCACGGAGAAAAAATTGTTCATTTGGATTTATCAAAACATACTAGTGCTGAATACGTGTTAGAATCGATAAAAGAACGATTAGAGACTCTAAGCCCAGGTCAGTGGCTGATTGGAGAAGGATGGAATGAAAACCAGTGGGAGGTTCCACGTGTCATTCATCGAAAAGAATTGGATGAGATTTCAGACGGCCATCCAATCTTATTAACAAGAATTTGTCGTCATGCGATCATCGCAAATACGAATGCGATCAACCAAGCTAATATCAAATCAGATAGCCCTGATCCTCAAGGCGGAAAGATAGCTCGAGATTCTAGTGGCGAAATGACAGGATATTTTCTTGATACCGCACAAGATCTAGTAAAGGTTGCTATTCCCGTTCGTACACAAGCGGACCTAAAACAATTGATTGATAAATCGGTTGATGACTTGTTGCAGCTTGGTCTTGTCGGCGGACATAGTGAAGATCTAGCTTATTATGGAGAAAACAGTTTTGAAAAGACTTGGAATGCATACCATGAAAGTATAGATGGTGTGAAACGAAAATTTCGTGCTCACTTGTTAGTGCATCACGAAGTAATTGATGATTTTGAGCGCCATCATTATTCTTATGGAGACGGTAATGCGTATATTAATTTTGGCGCAATGAAGATTTTTTCAGACGGTGCACTAGGTGGAAGAACAGCATGGTTGAATGAACCTTATCATGACGACCCTACGAATTACGGTATTCCGATTCATACAGAAGAGAACCTGGAAGCACTAATTAAACGTGCACGAAGCTTAGAACTTCCAGTGGCCATTCATGCGATTGGAGACCGTGCTATTTTAACCGTTGCAAAATTATTGGCAAGAAATCCACTGAAAAATGGACGAAGAGATCGTATTATTCATGCGATGGTAGTTAATCAAGATGTTATAGATGCCTTGAAAAAGACAAACGCAGTTTTAGATATTCAACCGACGTTTGTTTCATCAGACTTTCCATGGGTTTTAGATCGTATTGGAGAGGAACGTGCAGAAAGAGCATATCCTTGGAAAACTTTTTTACAGGAAAATATTCCTTGTGCCGCTGGTTCCGATGCACCAATTGAAGAAGTAAATCCGTTATTAGGAATCCAAGCATTTGTTCAAAGACGATCAACGCTAGATGGAAAAATCTATATTGAAAAACAACAATTGTCTACTTACGAAGCAATATCGCTATACACAAAAGGAAGCGCTTATATCATTGGGGAAGAAAAGAGTAGAGGAGAAATAAAGGCAGGTAATCTTGCTGATTTTACCGTATTAGATCAAGATCCATTTCATGTACACCCTGACCAATTAGATCAAATAAAAGCAGTTATGACGATTGTTGATGGGGATATTATGTATCAAAGAACGGAATAAAAAAAGAAATCAACAGCTAACGTTCATTAGGTTTGAATAGTAGCGTTGGTTTCTTTTTATTTTCACCAAATTATATATGCAAGAAATAATAATGGTTAGAGTGAGTATTGCAATATGAACTGGACACAAAAACATAGTTATGGTGCATTGAACGTATTTACTTAATATGTTACGTTGATAATGATTAACCAATTTAAAAGCCAAAGTGAAATGTAATTCTCATAATTAAATGGAAAGAAGGGAGGGTGAACATATGAAAGCAATCGTCTATGTTTTTACAATTGCAATTATAAGTTTATCCTTAATAGGGTGTGCTAACCCAGAACGAGAAGTAAGAAGATTGACGAATGATTATTATGGTGCGCTTGTTAAAGAAAACTATGAAAAAGCATTCGAAACAGTATATTTATATGATGTGGACGATGATAATCATCCTACTGATGGAACGACCTTAAACGAAAAAGAAGCTAAAAACTTATATATGGAAAAAATAAACATATTAAAAGAAAACAACTACAAAATTACTGGGTTTGATATTACAGGCTTTACGTATATAGACGCAGCTCATGCTTTTGCTGAAGTAACAATCCATGGTGAGGTTGATGGTGAGGGTTTTGTATGGCATGAAATGGTAGATGCGTGGGGAGGGAAAGCTTGGATTCAAAATATAGAGGACCCCTTTGGAAAATATCGTGATGGAACATTGAATTTTGAGTTAGTACAAGAAGCATACGAGGATGGTGGTATTTAATCACGCTGTTTAATCTTAGACTTATTCTAAATTAAGAGAAGGAGTGATATTATTAAAGGCTTACTAACTTTGTTTTTGCTGGTACTGGTATTGGCGGGGTGTTCAAACAAAGATGATGTTCAAGACGCTTCGCTAAATGAGACAACCAATGAAATGGATCAGGAAAGTGTTTCTAATGAAGAATTGCTAACTAGGATTGATGAATTATATCAATTAAATGAAGAACTTGAAAAAAAATTAAACCAGCAAAAAAAAGTGATGAAACTTTTACCACAAGCTTGGGATTTTGCGGATCGCTTCCTTACCGCCTATGTCGAGTTGGATTTCGAAGTATTACATGCTCTGACGTCAGATGCCTATACGATTGAAGAGCAAGGTATACTGTTTACCGAATTAGAGACACATGTACCTTACCTTGCAGAACATAACCATGATTTATCTTATGTACTTAACGATTTTGAATTAATGGATGTTAATAATGGTAAGGTATTCATGAATATTGCGTTCTTCTTGGATGGTGACGATGAGCTTGATTCTGGAGATCTTGTATTCATGAACTTAGTTCTAGAAAGAAACGGAAATATGTGGATTGTTACAGATGTGGAGTTATCTTAAAAACAAGAATGCTCGCCCGGTCAACAATCAAAAAGACAGATGGACCTTTATGGCTATCTGTCTTTTTGTGTTGGAAAGTAGATACAAAAATCTAGCGCTACAAAAAGATAGCTGTAATATTGTCCCAATAAGAAAACTCAGGATTATTTACTGTTTGAATAGATCGATTGGAGAGCCGTACTAATAAGGATTGAATATTGCGAATGGAATAGGCTTCATTGTCTAGACCGATGATTGGATGGTCATTTCCGTCCTGTTTTATCTCTAATATCAACGTTCGATTTTGATTAAGAATAAGTGATGAACCTAAAGAGTTAGAAGATTTATTGGTGAGCGGTGCCAATTCGGTTAACTGCAAGCAAGGTAACTCTGGATCAGTGACTGCTCCCTTTGTAGATTTGTTGTATCCGGTACTACCAGAAGGTGTGGAAACAATCAATCCATCTCCTTGATAATGCTCAAAAAAGTGGTTATCAATATATACATCAATTGCCAGAGTCTTAATAATGGAAGAGCGCACAACGGTTTCATTTAAACATAATGCTGGTGGCTCGTTATTGATCGAGACCTCCAGTAAAGGAAAACGAACAAAGTCAAATGAATTTTCCTTGAGTAAGG
This sequence comes from Natronobacillus azotifigens, assembly GCF_026805325.1. Lineage (GTDB taxonomy): Bacteria > Bacillota > Bacilli > Bacillales > Amphibacillaceae > Natronobacillus > Natronobacillus azotifigens. The sequence goes on along the minus strand of NZ_JAPRAT010000014.1, from coordinate 19,829 downwards.
AAAAGAAAGATTGTACATTACGATAAGAAAAATTTGTATAAATTCCAGGTGAGTCTGTGTTACTCATTCCCACATACAAACAGGATGATCGAAAGCCAGTTTTACGAACGCCATGTAGAAAATTTCCATCATCACCAAAACAAATAATAATATCGGCTTGCTTATGCTCATTTGTGAGCATAAAACCATATTTTTTTGCTGTTGTTGATATTTCGTCCACTTGCTCTTGGGTTTGTTTCTCTTTTTTGTGATGAAGATATATAGTACGGAAGTTTTCCATGCTCTAACCCCCCTGAATAATTTGATAGTATTCTATTACCAATCTTAGACAAAACTAAACCTGTATTAAGCTTATTCTGATTGCTAACTTTTTAAGAAACCGAACTCATATTAGCTTTGTGAAACATTCGTTACTCATTTTACATGTAGATTTGGAGGTACAAGAAATGATTTGGTTTATTTTATCTGCCGTTGTCCTATTATTGATTATTATTTTTCTTGTGCTACCGTGCAAAGGAGACCTTACTGTTCAGATTCAAAACAATAATTGTCAATTAGACATCTGCGTAAAGGTTCTAGGTCTAACCATTTATCGACAAGAAAAGGCGTTTTCCCTTTTGCAATTAGACGTAGAAAATACAGATGTATTCCAACCGGAAAAAATAAAAAAATGGAAGCGTGTATGGAAAGAAAAACAACAATTATTCAACTGCTTTTCCCGAATGAAAATTCAGCAATACAGTTGGGATACGAAATTCGGTTTGCCTGATGCACCGGATACTGCGATAGTCAGTAGTTTTTTATGGATGCTAAAGGCATTCATCCATGCTCTTTTAGATATACAGTTCACATTAAAAGCAACGCCTAAATATGAGGTGAAACCCTATTATCATCAAACCTTCTTGCAATCAAGTATGCAGTGTATTTTTTCAATGCGAATCGGACAAGCTATCCATACACTCATTACATTGAATAAATGGAAGAAAAAAATAACAACCGATCAGGAGGAAAATTGATGAATCAAATACACCCAATTGAAGGGTTAATGACAACAGCGATGGAACAACTAAAGCATATGATTGATGTGAATACAATTATCGGGGACCCTATCCAGTCAGCCGACGGAAGTACAATTATTACTGTATCAAAAGTGGGATTTGGATTTGCGGCAGGGGGGAGCGAGTTTTCTCCTCAAGGATCGAGTAATGATAAACAGGATCAACAAGATTTGGAAGAGATTTTACCATTTGGTGGTGGAAGCGGTGGCGGAGCTACTATTACACCTATCGCATTTTTGGTTGTTCATAAACAAGGGTTAGAGCTCGTTCATTTACACGAACATTCGCACCTTTATGAAAAGCTAGTAGACGTTGCGCCAATTGCTCTAGAAAAAATTAAAGAAATGCTCGAATCCAAGAAACGTCGATAATACGGTTCCATACCATCAGGGGAAATTGCTAGACACCAGACGGGAATGCCTTCATAATATGATGGGTATTCCTTTTTACATAGAAGGTAGATAATTTTAAAAAAATGAGGAGGAACTCAGATGGAAATGTCCTTGATCGAGAAAAATTTTGAGAATCTAGATAACTTAGTGGAATTAATCGAAAAAGAAAAAGAGATTACCTACATGGATGCCTTAGTACTAGGCTTAGAATACATACATACCGGAGAATTGCCAACGGGTATAAGTGAGTCATCCACTGACATAATAAAAGAGTTAGTACAAGAAGTAACGTTCGATGAACTGGAAAAAGAGCAAGTTCGAAAAGTCCTTGAATTTGCGATGTTAAAAAGCATGAAAGGGTCTACACAACAGCAACATTTACTTACACCAGATACAGTAGCGATGTATATCGCTTATTTAGCAGAAAAATTAATTGGAGAGAAAAAGCAGTTACGTATGTTTGATCCCACCAGTGGAACTGCTAACTTATTAACAGCAGTTTTTAACCAATTAAACAGAGAAGGCAAGGTGTATGGTAGTGAAATTGATCCGACATTAATACAACTTGCCGTATTGAGTGCCAATTTACAAAAAACAGAAATAGAGTACTTTCACCAAGACAGTATTCAACCATTATTATTGGATCCGGTTGATCTTGTCGTTGCTGATTTACCAGTTGGTTATTATCCGGATGACATACGTGCAAGCCAGTTTGATGTGCATGTAAAAAACGATCATACGTATGCTCACCATTTACTTATCGAACAAAGTGTGCACTATGTAAAACCAGGTGGTTACTTACTATTTGTTATTCCAAATAGCTTGTTCGATAGTGACCAAGCAACGAAATTACATGGATACATTCAAGCAAACGTTCATGTTGTTGGATTATTACAATTACCTACAAGCATCTTTCGTTCCGATCAACAAGCGAAAAGTATTTTTGTTTTACAGAAAAAAGGAGAACATACCAAACCGCCTAAGCAAGCGTTAATGGCTAAATTGCCATCCTTCAAAGATAGTCGCGCTACAGAAAATATTGTAGCGAAAATGAATGAATGGTTTAAAAATGAAGGGTATTAATTGTTAGAAAATAAAGAAAACAAATTGCAATCGCTACCAAAATACTTTGAAGTTGCATTTTTGGTGATTAGTTAGTTAAAATAGTAACAGGTATATTTAATAGAATAAATAGGGAACCGAAAGGATTGAATGTGTTGAGTAATATTTTATCAATTAACGCTGGTAGTTCTTCATTGAAATTTCAATTAATCGAAATGCCAGAAGAAACAGTTTTAGCAAAAGGATTAGTAGAGCGTATAGGGATCAGTGAATCTGTCTTCAAGTTAGAATATGGGGAAAATGAAGATAAACTTACAATGGATATCCCAAACCATGAAAAAGCTGTTGAATTATTATTAGAAAAATTACAAGCATCAGGAGTTATCGCTTCATTAGAAGAGATTGATGGAGTTGGACACCGTGTGGTTCATGGTGGAGAGCGTTTCAGTGATTCTGTTGTAGTTACAGACGAAGTGATTGCTGAGATTGAAAAAGTATCCGAACTTGCACCATTGCACAATCCTGCTAACTTAACAGGGATTAAGGCTTTTAAGGATATTATGCTAAATGTTCCAGCGGTAGCAGTGTTTGACACTGCGTTCCACCAATCTATGCCACCAGAATCTTACTTATACAGCTTACCGTATGATTATTATCAAGATTACGGTATCCGTAAGTATGGTTTCCACGGAACTAGTCATAAATATGTTTCGGAACGCGCTGCAGAATTAATGGACGTTCCTTTAGAAAAATTACGTCTGATCACTTGCCATATTGGTAATGGAGCGAGTGTAGCAGCAGTGAAAAATGGTCAATCAATCGATACAACGATGGGCTTCACACCATTAGAAGGTGTAACAATGGGTACACGCTCTGGAAGTTTAGACCCAGCATTAGTTCCTTACATTATGAAAAAGACAGGGAAAGATGTTAACGAAGTTTTACATGTATTAAACAAGGAAAGTGGAATGCTTGCATTGTCTGGTTTCTCTAGTGACTTAAGAGATATTGAAGACAAAGCAAGTGAAGGTGATGACCGTGCTGAACTTGCATTAAAGATCTTCGCTGGTCGTATTCATCAATATGTAGGCTCTTATGCTGCGAAAATGCATGGTGTTGATGCAATTGTCTTCACTGCAGGAATCGGTGAAAACAGTAAAGCAGTTCGTGAACGCGTACTAGAAGGATTAGAATTTATGGGTGTTTATTGGGACCCAGCGCTGAATGACGTAAGAGGAAAAGAAACTTTTATTAACTATCCACATTCACCGGTAAAAGTAATTATTATTCCTACCAATGAGGAAGTTGTGATTGCACGTGATGTTGCACGTTTAGCGAAATAATAGATAGAAAAACAGAAAGGTAAGAAAAGTTTTTAAACTTTTCTTACCTTTTACTATACTAAGTGTAATGTTTATTGTATAATAATAATGTAAGCGTTAGCATTCGCTTTTAAAATTTCACAACTTTCATGTATGTTCTAACAGGTTAGAATGGAGATTCAGGAATAAGTAGAGTTTGCTGTAGAAGAGTCTGAAATCACTTATCATTTTCTAAGGAGGTAAGGACAATGGGTTTTGAAATGTTAGATGAACAAAGTCAGCAATTAGTTCGTTTCGTAAATGCCCGTCATCAACGAGAAGAAGGTAAACCATTTGCTTTAGACAATATTGATAGATGCTACCACAACGGTAGTGACATTTCGGTCACGTTTACTACTGGCTCACAATATCTTTATACGAAGGATGGAGAATTTTTCATTACCGAAGAGCTTCATTAGTCATACTGTTATCCATCATTAAAGAGACGCAAAAGATTTTCTCGTATACAGTAGGGTTTGATGGTTGCCTTCCCATAAGTAAAACGACAGATGAACATCATGTTCATCTGTCGTTTACTTCTGCGCTATAGTTTGTCATCAGAATAGAGCTTCTTATTGTTTTTTAAATAGTATAAAATATCTTCAATTTATCCCGGAGCAACCGTCCGTAAGACTCCCACTTCAAAACAACGAGAAATATCAAGTTGTTTAAGTGGGAGTAACGGACGCTATCACCCCGAATGGTTCAAAGGCCTTTAGGTCATCCTTTAGGACTAACAATCAGTGGGGGAATACCTAAAAACCCCCACTGATTGAAGTTTCACTTTATTCTAAATCATCATCATCATCATCATCGTCAGCTCGGACCACTAGTACGTCGCAAGGAGCATAACGAGTAATATTTTCAGAAACACTACCAATTAAAAAACGTTCCACAGCATTCAACCCGGTAGCGCCACAAATAATCAAGTCTGCTTTAAAGGTTTTGGCCACATATTTTGGGATTCTTACTTTAGGAGAACCATAATCAATATGCGTTTCCGTTTTGTTCACACCTTGTTCTTGAGCATGAACTTGATAATCCTCTAATAATTTATTTGCATAAGATTCAGAACGATTAATCATCGATTGATCATACGTTTCAGCAGTTGATATTGTTTTAGTATCGACAACATGAGCAATGATTAGATCCGCATTATTTCGTTTTGCAACTTGAACAGCTCTTTTAAAAGCTTTTAAGGAAGCCTGTGAACCATCAACTGCGACGACGATTCGTTTGTATTGTTCTGCTGGCATACTCCTCACTCCTTCACGATATTATATTGCTCTATACCACTATTTTACTTGTGCCAAACCTATTTAGTCTAGTGTATTCCAATTATTTTTTTGTTATTCTTCCAGCGATAAAAAGTATGTATACTCATCTGTTCCTCAAGTTAAAAAGAGATGATGGATTTTCCTATTTATTCCGCAGCAATCGTCCGTAAGACTCCCACTGATTGAAGTTTCACTTTAATAGCTTGTAAAGGGTTTGGTTATTCCGTTCTCAGTTGAGATGCTTTTGTCCAATTGCTATCTAAAAGACAGTCAATCACACATGATTTCACTCCATTTCGCATACTTTTAAATGATAACCATGCAAAGGAGCGAATTTTATGAAAAAACAATATGCATTATTAAAACTTTTATTGGCGTTATTTTTGTTGTATGTGGCATTTCCGATGATTGGGAGTACAACGGTTCAATTAGTAAACTTATTTTGGTTGGTTTGGTTTCTGTTCTTTTTATTAATTATTGGTGCGAACCTCGCCGTTCTATTAAACATTCAAACACAACCAAATGAAAAATATGTGGTAAAAAAGCAAATGCAAAGAATGAAAAATTGATACTTTGTTGATACATCTGTATAATAACAATAGGGAAAGAAATAATAGTACAGGTAGAAAGAAAGGTGACAAACCTTGGCTACAAAGCATGAACAGATCTTATTGTTTATTGAATCATTAAAGGTAGGGAACAAAATTTCTGTCCGACAAATTGCGCGAGAATTGGCGGTTAGTGAAGGAACAGCCTATCGTGCGATTAAGGAGGCGGAAAATCAGGGACTAGTGAGTACCATTGAACGAGTTGGTACGATTCGAATTGAACAAAAAAAGAAAGAGAATTTCGAACATCTTACCTTTGCAGAGATTGTTGGTATTGTTGATGGACAAGTACTAGGCGGAAGAGAAGGTTTATATAAGACTTTACATAAGTTCGTTATCGGTGCCATGAAATTGGATGCGATGATGCGTTATCTGGAAAAAGATTCTCTCCTAATCATCGGAAATCGTGTCGAGGCCCATCAACTAGCATTAGAAGAAGGTGCAGCGGTATTAATTACAGGTGGATTTGACACTGACGAGCATATCAAACGACTTGCAGATGAACGGAAACTCCCGATCATCTCAACAAGCTACGATACATTCACAGTAGCAGCAATGATAAACCGTGCGATTTATGATCAATTAATCAAAAAAGAAATTGTTGTTGTAGGAGATATTTATACATCTTTTGAGGATACGTTTTATTTAACAAAAAATAATACATTGAAAAGATGGTATGAGTTAAACGAAAAAACAACACATAGTAGATACCCGGTAGTGGATGAACAGAATAGAGTTATCGGTATTGTCACATCAAAGGATATTATTGGTAAGCCCCAGGAATTAAATGTTGAAAAGGTCATGACAAAAAGTCCAATGACTGTTTTAAAAGAAACCTCATTGGCTTATGCTGCTCACATGATGGTTTGGGAAGGGATTGAAATAGTCCCAGTAGTGAATAATCATAATCGTTTACTAGGCCTAATCTCACGCCAGGATGTACTAAAAGCATTACAGCATGTACAGCGCCAACCGCAAGTTGGAGAGACAATTGATGACATTGTAACGAGCGGGTTAACGGTCGTTTCGAATGATTCATATGAGCCTATTTTTCGTTCTAATGTAACCCCACAGATGACAAATGCACTAGGAACGCTTTCTTATGGGGTGTTTGTTTCCTTTATTACAGAAGTTGGTAGTCGTATGATTAAGCAATTAAAGAAGGGTGATTTAGTTGTAGAGAACTTATCTGTTTATTTTATCAAGCCCGTACAGTTAGAAAACACAATTGAAATTCGCCCGCGCATGTTAGAAGTTGGTCGGAAATCGGTGAAAATTGATATTGAAGTTTTTCACGATAAAGATATTGTAGGAAAAGCAATCTTAATAGCTCAATTGATTGATCGATATTGAATGAAGTGGTGAGGCCAATCTTGACGACTCTATTTTTGAAAGGTGATTTTATGAAGCAGATAGAAGTAATAGACACAATATTAGACAAAATCATTGATTATGATCAAATTGTTATCCATAGACATGTTCGTCCAGACCCGGACGCTTTCGGATCGCAGATTGGTTTGGCAGAGATTATTAAAGCTAGTTATCCAGAAAAGCATGTATTTGTAGTGGGAGAGGAAGAAGAATCTCTGCTCTTTTTAGCAAAAATGGATGTAGTAGATGATGCATTTTTCCATGAAGCGTTGGCCATCGTGTGCGATACTGCTAACCGAGGCCGTATCGACGATGAACGCTATCTTCAGGCAAAAGAAATCATTAAGATAGATCATCATCCAGAAGTAGATGCTTATGGTGATATTAGTTGGGTGGATACAAGTTCAAGTTCAACTTCCGAAATGATATATCAACTGTTTCAAGTGGGTAAATCAAGAGCGTTTCAATTCACGGATCATGCTGCGAAGTTGTTGTATGCTGGAATTATTGGTGACACAGGTAGATTTTTATTTCCTAGTACAACGAAACGAACATTTGAATATGCAGCAGAGCTCGTTCAATATAATTTTGACCGGACCAAGCTTTATAATCAATTATATGAGATGGATGCTTCGATAGCGCAATTAAAAGGCTATATTTTAAGTAAATTAAAAATTAATGAGCATGGAGTCAGTTCTGTTCGTGTTACAAAAGATATTTTGGAAAACTATAATATAACAGCAGAACAGACGAGCAAGCTAGTAGGTGTTCTCGGTGATATTAAAGGGATTCAAGCCTGGGTTATTTTCGTGGAAGAAGAGGAGTTAATTCGTGCCCGTATTCGTTCAAAAGGTCCTGCTATTAATGAGATTGCAGCACAATTTAATGGAGGCGGTCATCCGCTTGCATCAGGAGCAACGGTGTTTAGTTGGGAAGAAGCAGAACAACTCGTTCAGGCGTTAACAGCCGTCTGTGAGTAACTTAGGTGGAATAGAGTTATTTCCTTTGTGTTAGCCAGATCCATTATCCAAAACCAATCGTCTCTTTGTTCCTTTTTAAAACTAACAATCAGCGGTGTGGACAGACAGCTATACTGATTGTTAGTTTTTCTTTATCACGGAGCAACCGTCCGTAAGACTCCCAATTCAAAACAACGAGAACACCAAGTTGTTTACGTGGAAGTAACTGACGCTAGCACCCCCGAAGGCTTCAAGGGCCATTAGGTGACCCTTTTGGTCTAAGAATTAGTGGGAGAACACATAAAAATTCCCACTGATTGAAGTTTCACTTTATCTATTCACTTTTCTTTAAACTTAATCGGCTATCTTTAATTCTAAGTGAATTTCACTCGACTCACTAATAAACAAATGCCTTACCTCCGCTTGATAACTTGAACCTTCAATATTGTATACCTTGTTTTCAATCATTCGAAGTAATAATACGTGATTCTCAGTAACGCTTGATACTTCTCTCCCGAGTATTTCTTTTACTTCTTCTTTGATCATTTCTTCTAAATCTTGTAAAATGAATCGATCTAAGCGAAAGGTTTCATGATTCATAATAATAATATCAATCGAAGAAACCATTAATCTTTGTTGATACCTTTGATCTAATTCTTCATTATTTTTCTCTAGTGCTTCGTAGCTTGCCTCTAGCTCTTGCAAATCTGCGCGTAAATCCATATTTTGTTCTACCCAATTTTCGTATAATTGTCCATACATATAAATGAAGACAGCATACGCCAAGATTGCCCCAACAAAAGTGCCGGCCAAAAAACGTTGCCATTCTTTTCGCTTATAATAAGGAGGAATGTGCATTATTGAATCTCCTCTTGCGTAAACCATTCAATAACTAATAATGCGGTCTGTACACCGCCCATTGCAGTAACAATAATAATTATTTGTTTTACTAAATCTATCGTAGATCCTTCTAGTATTCCACGTTCGAAATTCGTTATCGCATCAAAAGTTCCCCCGATTGCTGCGACGATTGCCCAGATGCGTAAACTTCTAGCGATTCTGACCATTAATGTTAATGGTGGTTCGCCTGTTGCGAATGCGCCAATACTTCCAATAAAGGATCCACCAATTACAACCCCTAAAGCAATGAAATAGCACTGAATCATTGAAGCAAAGAAACGTTCCTCCATGTAAATTAACTCCTTTATCTAAGTGAGATAGAAGATGAATTTTTAAATCGTTCAAAAAGTAAATGATTTACTTGGTCAAAAACGCGTAAAACGGTACGAATGAAGTGTAACTAGATCTGCTGTCCTTATGCTTTCATCTTATGATTGCTTTAGCTTGTCTATGTTATTGATTTTCAAGAAAGGAAAAAATCAGCTATAATAAAAAGAAAAGTGTATCGAAAGAATGGAGGGGCTCTTGTGACATTTACTCATCTACAAGTCCGTAGTGGATACAGCATGATGAATAGTACGGTGAAAATTGAACAATTGGTATTACAAGCGAAAAAAAACAACATGAGAGCAGTAGCATTAACGGATGAAAATGTTATGCATGGAGCCATTACTTTTTATCGTGAATGTGTGAAACAGGGAATCAAACCAATTATCGGTATGATTGTTTCGATTGCAGAAACTGAAACGGAAATTATCAATGCAATTGTTTTAGCGAAAAACAATCAAGGTTATCAACAGTTATTGCAACTAAGTACATATATTCAGACAGAAACAGAAGGGCAAATAGATAAGAACCATTTTGTAACGTTCTGTAAGGATCTAGTTGTCGTTCTTCCGATCGAAACCACTGTACTACAAAAACTATGTACCAATAATGATCAAGAAGCACTGCGTGCCTATTTACAAACATGGAGAGATGCAGGCTTTAACGATACTATTCATTTAGGTGTGAAACGAACAGAACAACAATATGTTCCTTTTTTGGTTCAAGCTGAGTTCGAATTAGTAGCGATTGGGGATGTTCGCTATTTACATGATGCAGATTATGATGCTTATCAGTGTTTACGCGCAATGGATAAGAAAGATTCATGGAAAAGTAAAGAGAATGATATTGAAAAGAATCCTTGTAACTATTTTTTTGATGCGAAAGAGGCACAACTTGCTTTTTCCGAGCATCCAAACTTAATGGAAAAAGCAAACCAACTTGGAGATTTATGTAACGTAGAATTAACACTCAATCAATCTAGATTACCAAGATACCCACTACCAGAAGGAGAAAAAGCAGATACATATCTACGTGAACGATGTTTAGAAGCACTACCTGTCAAATATCCTAATAGGTCGAATGCAGTAGTTGAACGATTAGATTATGAGCTATCGATTATCGATTCTATGCAGTTCAGTGATTATTTTTTAATTGTTTGGGATTTTATTCGTTATGCAAAAGAACAAGGGATTTTAGTCGGGCCAGGTCGTGGATCAGCGGCTGGTTCGTTAGTAGCTTATCTACTGGGGATAACAGCAGTTGATCCAATCAAATATAATCTATTATTTGAGCGCTTCTTGAATCCGGAAAGGGTTTCTATGCCGGATATTGATATTGATTTTTCTGATCATCGCAGGGATCAAGTAATAAGCTATGTGAAAGATAAATATGGAAGTGAACACGTTGCTCAAATTGGTACGTTTGGCACATTTCAAACGCGCTCTGTTCTTCGGGAATTAGCAAAAGTAATGGAGATATCAACAGAAGATCTAACCTTTATCTTAAATGAAATCAATCAACAAAGTTCCAAATCAGTAATGGATAGTGTAAAAGCATCTGCTAAATTGTTAGAGTATGTGAAACAGTCAAGTAAGTTACAACAATTGTTTAAGGTGGCAAAAATATTAGAAGGTTTACCGCGGCATTTATCGACACACGCGGCCGGTGTTGTTATTAGTGAACAAAAACTAGTAGATTCGGTGGCGTTGATCAATGGGCAACAGGATGTCCGCCTCACCCAAATGGCTATGGGGGATGTTGAAGCGGTTGGCTTATTAAAAATTGACTTTTTAGGTTTGCGTAATCTAACAACCATTGAACGGATTCTTCAATCAATCAAACGGGACAAAAATCAAGAAATTCAATTAGATAAACTACCATTAAATGATCAAGCGACATTTTCTTTACTTCAGAAAGGGAAGACGAATGGTGTTTTTCAACTAGAATCACAAGGGATGAAGCGGGTACTTACAGAACTTAAACCCAACTCTTTTGAAGATATTGTAGCCGTAAACGCGCTATATCGACCTGGGCCGTTAGCGTTTATTGATACGTATATCAAACGCAAACACAAAAAAGAAAACGTTTCTTATATTCATCCTGACCTAGCATCAATTCTTTCCACAACATACGGTGTGTTAGTTTATCAAGAGCAAATTATTCAGATTGCGAATCAAATTGCAGGATTTTCTTTAGGGCAAGCTGATGTGCTTCGACGAATTGTAAGTAAGAAAAAATCTTCTGATATGGAAACAGTGCGCGATCAATTCATGAAAGGCTGCAAAGCAAATGGGTATCAAGAAAATGTAGCGGAAGAAATCTTTTCTTGGGTTGTTCGTTTTTCTGATTATGGTTTCAATCGTAGTCATGCTGTAGCGTATAGCCTAATTGCTTATCAATTAGCGTATCTAAAAGCACATTATCCAGCATATTTTTTAACTGAATTACTAAACGCAGTGGTCGGTCAAAAAGAGAAAATGCAAGCATATATTAGAGAAGCACGTGATCGTGGGATTTCCTTATTACCTCCTTCGATTAATTATAGCTATGGCAGGTTTTATGTGGATAAACAAAATATTCGGATGGGATTATGGTCCATTAAAGGTATTGGGCAACCTGTTGTAAAGGAATTACTACAAGTACGGAAACAGGGACGTTTTAAAGATTTGTTTGATTTTTGTTTACGAGTTAACTTGAAAGTGGTAAATCGTTCGGCGATTGAACTATTGATTCTTTCTGGTGCTTTTGATGAGACAAATGTTGATCGAGCAACACTTTTAGCTACTCTAGACCAGGCGATGGAGCAAGGAGAGCTATTTGGAGATTTTGAAGATCAAGAAAGTTTATTTGGAAATGATTTGCACTTGGATGGAAGCTACCAGAAGGTAGAACCCTTTACCGTTTTGCAACAATTGGCTTATGAAAAAGAGATATTAGGGATGTATGTCTCTAACCATCCTCTTGCCAATGTTCGAATATCTTTACGTTCGAGTGGTTATTTAAGCATTGCGCAACTGAGAAGTGTGTTAGGTAGAAATAAACAAAAAACAGTGCTAGCTGTTGAAGAAATAAAAGTAATTCGGACGAAACGCGGAGATCAAATGGCATTCCTTACCTTAATTGATGAAGAAGATGAGCTAGACGCTGTCCTATTTCCTGATCTTTTTCGTGAAGTAAAAACGTGGTTGAAAGAAGAATCGTTGGTAAGAATTGTCGGTAAAACCGAAGAAAGGCAACAGTCGGTACAACTTGTGATCAATGAAATGGAAATCTTTGATATAGAGAATTTCCACCCCGAAGAACAAAGACAACGTTTGTTTATTCGAATAACTGATTCGAGATCAAAGGATGAATTTCTTCAAGAATTGAAAGAAATTGCCAACAAATATCCGGGAGATACACCGATTTTTATCTATCAAGTTGAAAAGAAACAAACGTATCAGTTAGCTACTGATTATAATTTACAAATTACAAGGGAATGCTTAAATAAGCTATATCAATTATTTGAACGTGAAAATGTTGTTGTAAAAAAGGTTTAATGGACTACTTGAATAAGAGAGGAAACGATTAAGCGCTATTCGACTTTTTTTGCTTATATCTTCTGCTTTACACACTTATGTTATCTGATATAATAGAGTGGTTGAGTGGTCAGACCAATGGAATGCTGAACAAGATTCTTATATATTCCTATGACTAACTCATGCTTAGCGATCACTCACTATTGGAAAAGTAACATTTCTTCAGGAGAAGTAACGTGCAGGGTTAATAGGATAATAATCAGTTAGATGTTAATACCTCTAACTGATTATCGTTTCATTTTACATAGAATAAGGGGAGAAATTGATGACAAGATTACGAGATCAAGCTTTGCAAATGCATGAGGAAAAACAAGGGAAACTATCGGTACAAGCTAAAGTACCTGTAGCAAATGAAGAGGACCTTAGTTTAGCATACTCACCAGGTGTTGCAGAGCCTTGTTTGGAAATTGAGAAGAATCAAGACAAAGCATATACATATACAATGAAAGCTAACATGGTCGGTGTAGTCACAGATGGCTCTGCTGTTTTAGGCCTAGGTAATATTGGTGCACAAGCAGCATTGCCAGTTATGGAAGGGAAAGCGGTCTTATTTAAAAACTTTGGAGATGTAGATGCATTTCCTATTTGTCTAGATACCCAAGATGTGGATCAAGTTATTGAAACAGTAAAATTACTCGCTCCAACCTTTGGAGGTATTAATTTAGAGGATATTGCTGCACCGAATTGTTTTGCTATTGAAGAAGCATTAAAAGAGCAACTAGATATTCCTGTTTTTCACGATGATCAGCACGGTACAGCAATCGTAACATTAGCTGGCCTCTTCAATGCACTTAAATTAGTCAATAAATCTTTTGAGACAATCAAAGTAGTTATTAATGGGGCGGGTGCTGCAGGCATTGCGATTGTAAAATTGTTAGCTCATTTCGGAGTAAACGATATGATTTTATGTGATTCCAAGGGTGCGATTTACCAAGGACGCTCAAATGGGATGAATACAATGAAGGAAGAGATTGCAAGTTTTACGAATAAAAATAATATCGCTGGTGATCTCCGTACAGTGATGGAAGATGCCGATGTCTTTATTGGTGTATCTCTAGGAGGCCTAGTCGACGAAGCGATGATTCGTTCGATGAAACAAGACCCAATTGTATTCGCAATGGCAAATCCAGATCCTGAAATTTTACCAGAACTTGCAATAAAAGCTGGTGCTGCTGTAGTAGGAACAGGGCGCTCGGATTATCCAAATCAAGTGAATAACGTATTGGCGTTTCCTGGTATTTTTCGTGGGGCGCTTGACGTTCGTTCCTCAGACATCAATGAAGAAATGAAAGTTGCTGCAGTAGAAGCGATCGCCATGTTAATTAAGGAAGATGAATTAAGAGCAGACTATGTCATTCCTAATCCATTCGATGAGCGAGTTGCACCTGCAGTAGCAAAAGCAGTAGCAAAAGCTGCAAAAAACACTGGTGTCGCACGAATCGACTAAAGTTATTTCATAAATTAGACAAGGGGTAAAGTTTTGGTTATGACATCATTTCGAAAAACAAAAGCATATGAAAATGTTTTGGATAAATTGAAAAATTATATAAAAGAGAATGAATTACAGCCAGGAGATCGGTTGCCGTCTGAACGAGAATTGGTTGATCAGTTGCAAGTGAGTCGTTCATCAATTAGAGAAGGATTGCGTGCAATTGAGCTATTAGGGTTAATCGAAACAAAAACTGGTGAAGGAACATTTTTACGCTCTTATCAGTCATATCGAACCTTATCCTTGTTAGCAATGTTTATCTTTCAAGACCCAAATACAAAAATTGATATCTTGGAAGTAAAGCGACTAATCGAAAAAGAAGCATTGAAAATGGCATTTGCGTCTGATCGTTTGGGTGTAGTTGAACAGTGGGAAGAAATAGCCCAAGTAAAAAATGGACAAACAATATCAAAGCATCGTGCTTTTTATCAAGTAGTTTTTCAATCGGCAAAAAATGATTTATTAGAAAAAATGTGGCGTTTAATGGACGAATTCGTTGAGACTTTTCATGTCCAGCAATATTCTGATCGTTTTTATTTAAAAGTAAAGAATGTTTTTGTCCAGGATCATTATCAAGAAATTGAGAAGATTTTTGAAACAGCTGAAGGATAAGACGCTGATAAAGGGGGACGTTATCCATGCAAATGAAAAGCTTGTTTTCTAAAAAGAAAAAATATGCTGCTATTCCTAGTGAAAAAGCGAAACAAGATATACCAGAAGGTTTGGTAGAAAAATGCCAGGGTTGCTCGAAGATCTTCTATGAAAAAGAGTGGAAGAAACATCTACATGTTTGTCCAGAGTGTGGACACCATCATCGAATAGGCGCATACCAACGAATAGAGAGTTTAATGGATATAGATACTTTTGAAGAATGGGATCGGGATCTTGAATCAAATAACCCTTTACAGTTTCCTAACTATCAAGAAAAATTAGAAAAAGATCAGGAAAAGACCGGATTGAAAGATGCGGTAGTAACAGGGAAAGGGAAAATTAATAATTTTGAAACAGCAATCGTTGTAATGGATGCAAGATTTCGAATGGCAAGTATGGGATCCGTTGTTGGGGAAAAAATTGCACGGGCAATTGAACGAGCAAAAGAACAAAAGATTCCAATCATTATCTTCACAGCCTCCGGCGGAGCACGTATGCAAGAGGGGATGATTAGTCTCATGCAGATGGCGAAAACTTCAATGGCCGTTCAGCGATTTAATCAATCTGGCGGCTGTATGGTTGTAGTAATGACCAATCCAACAACTGGAGGAGTTTCGGCAAGCTTTGCTTCTATTGGTGATTATCATTTTGCTGAGCCAGGTGCACTGATTGGATTTGCAGGGCGACGAATTATTGAACAGACAATCCGCGAAAAACTTCCAGAAGACTTTCAGACGGCAGAATTTCAATTAGAGCATGGACAGATTGATAAAGTGGTTGCTCGAGAAGAGATGAAGCGAATGCTCACGACAGTATTAGATTTACATCAATCAGGGGGGATACAAAATTGAAACAAGTATTAGAATTTGAAAAACCTGTGATTGAATTGAAAGAAAAAATCGAAGAATTGAAAACGATGACCAAAGCAAGTGACATGGATTTAACAGCAGAGATTAGCACATTAGAATCTCGTTTGGAAAAGTTAGAAAAAGATATTTATGGGAACTTAGAGTCTTGGGATCGTGTGCAGATTGCTAGACATCCTGAACGACCAACAACATTGGATTATGTAGAGCAATTATTTACTGATTTTATTGAATTACATGGAGATCGACTTTATCGGGATGACCCAGCAATAGTAGCAGGAATCGCTAAGTATAAAGGTCAACCAGTCACTGTAATTGGTCATCAACGAGGGAAAAATACAAAAGAAAATTTATACCGTAATTTTGGTAGTCCTCATCCAGAAGGATATCGGAAAGCGTTACGCCAGATGAAATTGGCAGAGAAATTTAATCGTCCGATCATAACCTTGATCGATACGAAAGGTGCTCACCCTGGTAAAGCTGCAGAGGAACGGGGGCAAGGGGAGGCCATCGCTCGTAACCTTTTGGAAATGGCAAGTTTGCGTGTTCCAATCATCTCTGTTGTGATTGGTGAAGGTGGTAGTGGTGGAGCTTTAGGAATTGGCTTGGCTGATCATCTTCATATGCTTGAAAATGCAACCTATTCCGTTATTTCGCCGGAAGGAGCTGCTAGTATTTTATGGAAAGATGCTGGTAAAGCAAAACAAGCAGCAAGATCGTTGAAAATTACAGCGAACGATTTAAAATCTTTAGCGGTAATTGATGAAGTTATTCCAGAACCAAGAGGTGGCTCTCATCGTGATCTGACTATGCAAGTAGCTTATCTGGATGTTTATATTCAAAAGTCCCTTTCTTTTCTAACAAAAATAGATCCAGACGATTTGGTTGAAAAAAGATGGTGTAAGTACAAAAAAATTGGTGGCTTTGATATCTAGAATGATAAATTGTCCATTATTTTCGGCTCCTAGAGAAAAAAATAAATAATTTTTTCAGATTTCCCCCTAAATCGACATATTTAGGGGTGTGATTTTGTACGCTTTCATGTATAATCTTAGTTGAAATTAAATTAGGATATATTTATGCTAGAATGGATAGGGTAGTTAATGATACAATTTGATTGAGGTGAAAGAAATGAAAAAGATAGGTATTTTAACTAGTGGTGGGGATGCCCCTGGGATGAATGCTGCAATACGTGCAGTAGTGCGAAAAGGGATTTACCATGATCTTGAGGTCTATGGTATATACAATGGCTATCAAGGCTTAATGGAAGGTAAAATCGTAAAGATGGAGCTTGGTTCTGTAGGAGATATTATCCAACGTGGAGGAACTATGTTATATTCCGCTCGTTCGGAACAATTTAAAACAGAAGAAGGCCAGCAAATTGCTATTCAGCAATTAGAGAAGTATGGGATTGAAGGGCTAATTGTAATTGGTGGCGATGGTTCATTTCAAGGAGCTGCGAAGCTAACGGCTAAAGGGTATCCTTGTATTGGTGTGCCAGGAACTATTGATAATGATATTCCGGGGACAGACTTTACGATTGGTTTTGATACTGCTTTAAACACAATTGTAGAGGCAGTAGACAAAATACGAGATACAGCAACTTCACATGAACGTACATACGTGATTGAAGTAATGGGAAGAAATGCCGGTGATCTAGCGTTATGGGCTGGATTAGCTGATGGTGCTGAAAGTATTTTAATTCCTGAACGTGATCAAGACTTTGATGAAGTGATTGACCGTCTAAGACGTGGACATGATCGTGGGAAAAAACATAGCATCATCATCTTAGCTGAAGGTGTTGGAAATGGCATTGATTACGGTAAACGAATAGAAGAAGCTACACACTATGAAACAAGAGTAACTGTCTTAGGTCATATTCAACGAGGCGGTCGCCCAACCGGTTTTGACCGAGTGCTTGCTAGCCGATTAGGTGGTAAAGCAGTAGACTTACTTCGAGAAGGAAAAGCGGGTAAAATGGTAGGAATTCAAAATAATCAGCTTGTAGATCATGATATTATTGAAGTGCTAAAGCAACCGCACAATGTTGATATGAGTTTGTACAAGCTTTCATGTGAATTATCTATATAATTAAAAGATAAATTGTTTTTGAAAATCTAAGGAGGAAATATCTAAAATGAGAAGAACTAAAATTGTTTGTACGATTGGACCGGCTTCAGAAACGGTTGAAAAACTAACACAATTAATTGAGGCTGGTATGAATGTAGCTCGTCTGAATTTTTCACACGGAGATTTCGAAGAACATGGTGCTCGAATTAAAAACATCAGAGAAGCTTCTGAGAAGACTGGTAAAACTGTTGCAATTCTTTTGGATACAAAAGGACCAGAAATTCGTACAGGTACGATGAAAGATGGAAAAGTTGATATTGAAAGAGGAGATTATATTAATATCTCCATGGATGAGACAGTTCTAGGAACAAAAGAAAAATTTGCTGTTACTTATCCTCAGCTGATCGATGACGTTCATGTCGGTTCAAAGATTTTATTAGATGACGGATTAATTGAATTAGAAGTTGTTGAAATTTTAGAATCAGAAAAAGAATTGAAAACGATCGCATTAAACTCTGGTCTATTAAAAAATAAAAAAGGTGTTAACGTTCCTAATGTTAGCGTGAACCTACCAGGAATGACGGATAAAGATGCGGCTGATATTAAATTTGGTATTGAGCAAGGTGTAGACTTTGTTGCAGCTTCTTTCATTCGTCGTGCTGCTGACGTTTTAACAATTAGAGAACATTTAGATAGCAATGGTGGTAAGGATATTAACATTATTCCTAAGATCGAGAACCAAGAAGGTGTCGATAACTTAGACGCTATTCTTCAAGTAAGTGATGGTTTAATGGTTGCTCGTGGTGACTTAGGAGTAGAGATTCCAGCTGAAGATGTACCAATTGTACAAAAAGACATGATCAAAAAATGTAATACTGCGGGTAAACCTGTTATCACGGCAACACAAATGCTTGATTCTATGCAGAGAAACCCACGTCCTACACGTGCGGAAGCGTCTGATGTTGCAAACGCTATTTTTGATGGTACAGATGCAATTATGCTTTCCGGAGAAACAGCTGCCGGTGATTATCCAGTAGAATCTGTACAAACGATGAATAACATTGCATTAAAAGCTGAAACTGTCTTAGATCATAAAGCAATCCTAGAGCGTCGTTCAAAATCAAGTGAGATGACTATGACGGATGCAATCAGCCAATCCGTGAATCACTCTGCGATGAATTTAGATGTTAGAGCAATTCTTACACCAACTGTAAGTGGTCATACAGCTCGTATGATTTCTAAATATCGTCCGAAAGCACCAATCATTGCTGTTACTTTTGATGAGAAAGTAACTCGTCGCCTTTCTCTTGTTTGGGGTGTTCAAGCAATCATTGGGAAATACGCGTACACAACAGATGAAGTATTAGATTTAGCTATCGAACGTGGTTTAGAGGCTGGACACTTCAGTAAAGGTGATCGCATTATTATTACTGCTGGTGTACCAGTAGGAGAAAGTGGTACAACAAACCTTATGAAAATCCATATTATTGGAGATGTTTTAACAAAAGGTCAAGGTGTAGGAAAAGGGAGTAGCTATGGTAAAGTTGTAGTTGCCAAGAATGCAACAGAAGCAAACGAACTCGTAAACTATGGCGATATTCTTGTAACATACGGAACCAGCAAAGAAATGATGCCTGCTTTAGAAAAAGCAAGTGGTATTATTACGGAAGAAGGCGGCTTAACTTCTCACGCAGCAGTAGTTGGTTTAGACCTTGGCATCCCAGTAATTGTAGGTGTTGAAAAAGCAATGACATCTATCGAAAATGGAAAAGAAATTACGATTGATGCGAAAAAAGGTGACATTTACGTAGGTCACGCAAGCATTTTATAATTCTGTTCCAGCGTAAAGTGCTTATGCAG